>CAYGKH010000021.1:0-19087 GCA_964350345.1 uncultured Coriobacteriaceae bacterium | reverse complement strand
TCTCGCTCGACACTGTGGAGGCGCTTCTGGATGTCGCCCAGAGCGACGTAGTCCGAAGGATCTGCCTGCTTCATCTCGGCGCGTACAGCAGAGGCTTTCTTGGCGAGCGTCTGCAGTCTCCGCTCGATGGACGCAAGCTGCTTCTTCATGCTGTACTCCTCCGCCCCGGACACGACCTGCGTGTCAACCGTGCCTGCTGCACCACGTGAGCGGTCGATGGCGTCCTTCTTCGAGCCGGGACTCGCGGACGTTGCCTCGACTCTTGCATCGCTTCGCTGAGACAGGAGAGTCAGATACTCGTCGACCCCACCGGGGACATGGCGGATCTTCCCGTCGAGGAGGGCGAACTGATCGTCTGTGACACGTTCCATCAGGTACCGGTCGTGGGTGATGAGAAGCAGCGTGCCAGGCCACGTGTCCAGGAGGTTCTCCACCACCGCGAGCATGTCGATGTCCAGGTCGTTATCCGGCTCGTCCAAGATCAAGACGTTGGGTTTTTCCAGGAGGATGAGCATCAACTGGAGACGCCGCTTTTGGCCGCCCGAGAGATCGGATACCGCCGCCGACATCTGGGCTGCTTGGAATCCGAGACGTTCCAGCAGTTGGGCCGGGGTCATCTCCTTTCCATCGAACTCGTAGCGGGCCTTGTAGCTCGAAAGCACCTCGCGGACCCGGCAACTTTCCAGCTCGCTTAGCTCATCGAGATGCTGTGATAGCACGGCGAACTTGACGGTCTTTCCGATCTTCACATGACCCGAGGTGGGTTCGAGCGCACCCTGGACGATGTTTAAGAGCGTGGTCTTGCCCGACCCGTTCTCACCGAGGATGCCGAACCGGTCTCCCGGTCCGATGCGCCACGTGAGCTTGTCGAGTACTGCCGTCTCACCAAAGCCCGCCGTCACATCGATCAGGTCGACGACCTGTCTTCCGAGGCGGGAGACGGCCGTCCGCTTCAGTTCGAGGGAGTTGCGTACGGGTGGTTCGTCCGCGATGAGCGCACGCGCAGCCTCGACGTGGAACTTCGGCTTGGTCGAACGGGCGCGAGCGCCGCGCGAGAGCCATGCAAGCTCCTTGCGCATAAGGTTCTTGCGCTTCTGCTGGGCGGCCTGGGCAGCTTCCGCGCGTTCGACACGCTGGAGCACGTACGCTGAGTATCCGCCGCTGAACTGCTCCACCCGTCCGCTGTGCACCTCCCACATCCCGAGACAGACCTCGTCGAGAAACCACCGGTCATGCGTGACGACGAGGAGTGCACCCGACTTCCTCGGCCAGCGGTTCTTGAGATGGTCGGCGAGCCAAGCGATCGCCGAGACGTCCAGATGGTTGGTTGGCTCGTCGAGCATGAGGACATCACAGTCAACGACGAGGACGCGGGCAAGGTCCACGCGCCGCCGTTGCCCGCCCGAAAGCTCGCCTATCCTGCCATCCCACGAGATGTCGGCCATGAGGCCGACGATGATGCTGCGAATCCGGGAATCCGAGGCCCAGGTGTACTCGGGCGCGTCACCGACGACTGTCGAGGCGACGGTTGCCTCCGGATCGAGCGAATCGGCCTGTGCGAGGGTACGGATGGTCGTCCCGCCGCGCCGCAGGATGCGGCCGTCGTCCGGCTCGACCGAGCCGGCCAGGAGAGAGAGAAGCGTCGACTTGCCATCGCCGTTGCTGCCGACGATCCCGATCCGGCCACCCTCATCGATGCCGAGGGTGATAGAGTCAAAGACTCTCTTTGTCGGATACTCCAGACTGACATCCTCACATCCAAGCAGATAAGCCACGCGAAGAACCTCGATCCGTACAGAGTCGGCGGGCTGGAACGACACCATGAACATACCAGGATAGATACCGTATCACTGTAGCGATGATGGTCCCGCGAAGGGCAGCACGGGTATACACCCAACAATGAACGTGGACGCCCGCTATCGAGAGGGAGTATCGGTGACGGAACCTGCAAGCGGTGCGACCCCGCCGGGAGAGACCCCGCAGCACCTGGACGACATCTGGACCGTTGCGAACGTCATAACGATTCTCAGGCTGCTACTGATACCGTTCTTCTTCTCGGTGCTACTCAGCGACCGCTCCGATGTGCTCGCGTTCGCCCTTTTCGCCGGCGCCGCATCGACCGACTGGCTCGACGGGATGATCGCCCGCAGGACCGGAACGGTGACTGCGTTGGGCAAGGTGATCGATCCACTGGTCGACCGTCTTTTGCTTGCCAGCGGCGTGGTCGGCCTATACTTGATCGGCCGCATCTCGCTCTGGCTCGTCGTAGTGCTCGTAGCACGCGATGTGTATCTTTTCTGGGGAGCCTACAGGCTTGAGCGTCGCGGGCGACGAATGCCCGTGACCTACATCGGCAAGATGACCACGGCGGTCCTTCTTGCAGGTTTTTCCTTTCTAATCCTTGGATGGCCGGTGGTTGAAGTCGCGGGAACGCAGATGCTGTTCGCAACGCCGATCGTCTACGTTGGACTGGTTCTTTCGTTGACGAGCGCCGTTCACTACACGGTGCTCGCCAGGCGCGTGGTCGCCCTGGCTGACTTCGAAGCAAAGGGGGAGCGCGAATGAAGGCTGTCATCATGGCCGGGGGAGAGGGGACACGTCTTCGTCCTTTGACGAGTCTGCGCCCGAAGCCGATGGTTCCGATCGTCAACCAGCCGGTGATGGAACATATCCTCGGCCTGGTCAAACACCACGGGATCACCGATGTCGTTGCCACGTTGGCGTTCATGCCTCAGGTCATCGAGGACTACTTCGGCGACGGCGAAGAGTGGGGGGCCAACCTCTCCTACGCACACGAGGAGACGCCTCTCGGCACCGCCGGTTCGGTAAAGAACGCGGAGTCGCTCCTTGCGGGCGAGCCGTTCGTAGTGATCTCCGGAGACGCGCTCACCGACATCGATCTGTCAGAGGTCATCGAGTTCCATCGCGCGAAAGGGGCCGCGGTCACTATCGCGCTCAAGAGCGTGCCCGACCCGCTTGAATTCGGCGTGGTCATCACCGACGAAGATGGCAAGATCGAGCGGTTCCTCGAAAAGCCGTCCTGGGGTCAGGTCTTCTCCGATACGATCAACACGGGTATCTATGTGCTCGAGCCCGAGGTGCTCGAGCACATCCCCGATGATCGGGCGTTCGACTTCTCTTCGGAGCTCTTCCCACTCCTCATGGAGAAGGGCTACCCCCTCTACGGGTGCGTGGTCGACGGATACTGGTGTGATGTAGGCTCGTTCGAGTCCTACATGCAGGTTCATCGGGACATCCTCGACGGCAAGGCCAACGTGTTTGTTCCGGGCGTCCGCACTCGTTCGAACGTGTGGATCGACGAGGGTGCGGAGATCCATCCTGACGCGGTGATCGGGGACAAGGTCGTGATCGGCCCGAACGTGACCGTGCGGGCCGGGGCGCGAGTCGGCGACTACACGGTGCTCGCTGACAACTGCGTCATCGGTAACGATGCCACGGTTAGCCACTCGATCCTGTGGAATGACTGCTTCGTGGGAAAACACGCCTCCGTCGCGGGTTCGGTACTGTGCCGCAGGGTCGACGTGAGAACGCGAGCGTCGGTAGATATGAACTCGGTGATCGGTGACGAGACGACTATCGAGCACGGGGCTCGAATCGGGTCGAACATCCAGGTGTTCCCGTTCAAGAGGATCGAGCCTGCCGCCGTCGTGACGTCGTCGATCATCTGGGAGAGCACGGGGCCGAGGGGCCTGTTCGGCGAAGACGGGGTCGAGGGGCTCATCGGCATAGACATGACGCCGGAGCTCGCTTTGCGTGTCGCGCAGGCGTTCGCGACTCTCCTGCCCAAGGGCTCCCACGTCGCCATCAGCCGTGACACGAGCCGGTCAGCCAGGATGGTCAAGCGTGCGATGGTGGCAGGGCTGAACTCGGCCGGCTGCCACGTGCGTGACCTTCGCGTCGCTTCACCTGCGCTCAACCGGTTCACGACACGCGATACTCGTTGTGTCGCGGGTATCCACGTGCATACGTCCGTCGATGATCTCCAGGTCCTGCGGATCGCGTTCTTCGACGAGGACGGACTCGATGTCGCGCCATGGGGCGAGAAGAAGATCGAGCGTCTCTACTTCAGAGGCGAGTTCCGACGGGCGTTCCTGGAAGACGTCGGGGAGATCATCTACCCTCCACGGGCGTTGGACTATTACGTGGCCGGTCTTGAGAAGGCCCTCAACCAGGATACACAGGTCGAAGGCGAGTGGCTCAAAGTCGTCGCAGATATGGGATTCGGCGTGGTGTCCCTCGTGATTCCCCAGGTCGCCTCGGCGTGGCGTGTGAATATGATGGCTCTCAATGCGTTCACTGATGCAGAGCGCACGGTGACGTTCTCCGACTCGCGGGATACCACGCTTGAGCAGATTCGCGGGGTCATGGGTGTGTTCGGAGCGGATCTCGGCGTGAGGTTCGACTCCGCCGGTGAGCGGGTTCTGTTCGTGACAGGCAGCGGCAGACTGCTTGACGGGCATACCGCACTCCACGCCATGGTCGACCTGTGGTGTCGCAGTGACGACAGCGGGGCGCCGATCGCCGTTCCACTCGCTGCCTCCAGCGTGGTGGAACAGATCGCCGGGAAGACCGGGCACGAGGTCCTTCGGCCCGGCAGAACGAGACGCTCTCTGGCGGTGCTCGCGCACACGGGTGAAGTGGGATTTGCAGGCTCAACGCGCGGAGGCTTCATTTTTCCGCGTTTTCTCGCCGCATACGACGGCGTGATGACCGTCGCTATGGCTGCTCGGTTGTTGATGAAAGCAGGCGTGAGTCTCGACGGTCTGATCGAGTCTCTGCCCCCGTTCCACATGCGGGAGACCGCACTGTTCTGTCCGGTTCATCGCAAGGGAGCCGTCATGCGGGCGGTCTCTGAGGCTGCTGCCGGCTATGAAGTGAGCCTGACCGAAGGGGTCCGGATCACTGCCCAGGGTGGATGGGCTCTCGTGCTGCCTCACGCCAGCGAGCCGCAGGTCACGGTCTATGCCGAGGGGGCGGATGAGGCGACCCTTGCGCAGATCGAATCCAAGTGGGTGGATGTCGTCCGTGCTGCGATCGGGTCGGCCTGATCGCAGCAGACACGTGGTCGGGTCTGTACCGTCACGCCGCGGCGGATGCCGATTATTTCAACATGGTACTCTACCTGCTATAATACACAGTTTGAACGTCCCCGCGGTCCGGTTGTATGGGTGTCCCGATGTCGCGTTCCTCGTTCCGGCCAGCACTGATCGTGGTATTCGCCGTGCTCGGACTTCTCGTCGCTGTCGCTTTCAACACCACGACACGACTTGCCGAAGCGCGGCCTTCGCGTGCCAGTGATCTCGTCGAAGTCGTGCGCGAGCTGGAGGCGCAGAGGGATGGCCTTCAGGACCAGCTGGCCGATCTTCGTACCGAGATTGCAAGGTACGAGCGTGATGCAGCCGAGGACTCCGGTGTCAGTCAGTCGTTCTCCCAGGAACTCGATCGAGTACGACAGGCTGCGGGTCTCTCGGCAGTGGCCGGACCCGGGATAGAGATCATCCTCGGAGACGGGTCAGAAGTGGCGGCAGGTGCCGATCCGAATGACTACCTGATCCATGATACCGACATCGCTTCGGTGGTAAATGCACTGTTCGTAGGCGGCGCTGAGGCCATCGATGTGAACGGTGAGCGCATCGTCGCGAACACTCCCATCAGGTGTGCGGGAACGACCATCCTCGTCAACTCCACTCGTCTGGGTAGCCCCTACGTGATCACCGCTGTGGGCGATCCTGTCTCTCTCGAAGCTGCGGTTCTCGCCGATGAGACGGCTTCCCTGCTGATCGACGCATACGCGTCGCAGTTCGGTCTGCAAGTCTCGCTGTCCCGGAAGTCCGGTGTGACGGTCGCGCCGTTCCGTGGTTCTCTCCGACCGCAGTACGCACGGCCGACGAGCGGGGGAATGTGACGTGCTTGCCCTCGTTCTAGCGCTTGCGCTGGGTGTCGCGGTCGGGCTGCTTACCAATGTGAGCGTGCCTGCCGCATGGTTGACCTATCTCGGGGTTGCTGTACTTGCGGCGATCGATGCATGCCTCGGCGGGATCAAGGCAAGTCTTGAGAGGACGTTCGACGACAAGGTGTTCGTCTCGGGTTTCCTCACGAACACGCTGATGGCGGCATTCATCGTGTTCGTCGGTGACCGCGTCGGAGTGCGGGAACTCTATCTGGCGGCCGTGGTCGCTTTCGGCCTTCGAATCTTTGAGAACCTCGGTGCGGTTCGCAGGCTCCTGTTCCGACGGTGGGGGTGGGAGTGATGGGTGGACACCCCAATCGGGTGGGACGGGACGCCCTCGTTCACCTGAAAGATGAGTCCGTCCGGCGGCTTCATGCATCGGAGAAGGCGGTCGAGCGCTCGTTCAACGAGGCACGTCTGACCGCGAGTCTTGCCGTCGGCCTTGTGCTGGTAGGGTTCCTTCTCGTTGCGCAGATGCGGGGGACGGCCACCGTCTCGGTGTCGCTGGAGCGTCAGTCCGATCAAAACCTTGCCTTCATCATCCAGCAGATCACGGCAGAGAACGCAACGTTGCGTAACGAGATCGTGCGGATGCAGATGAGGATCTTCGAGGCGGGCCAGGCGACAGAGGATCGTACGCAGGTTCTGAACGAGGCGGCTCGCGAGTTGAACTCCGTGAGCGTTGCTGCCGGTCTCGAGGCAGCAGCCGGCCCGGGAATCGTCGTGGTGATCTCTGATCCGGAACGGGTCTTGCTTCCACAGGATTTCGTGCGGATGATCCACGAGCTTCGCGCTGGTGGGGCTGAGGCTATGGCGATCAACGATATAAGGGTGAGTGCAACGAGTGGACTTACCGGCGGAGACGGTCGGGTGGTCTTCGAAGGCAGAGAGATGTCGAGACACTTCCAGATCACGGCACTTGGCGAGCCGGGTAACCTCGCACAGGCGCTGGAGCTTCCCGGTGGCCTCCAATCAACGCTATCGACGTTTCCCGGCGTAAGTGTCTCGATTCAGGCAGACGATGATTTGCGAGTCCCAGCGGCGGACGGGATCGGATTCCGCCTCGGCACTCCAGTGGAGGATGAGTAGTGAGCGAAGACCTGGAACACGATGGAACTGCCGCGGTAGACGGTCCTGAGGGCCTGGACGGAGCCCGCCTACTGGAGCAGGGACGTGTTGCGCGCCAGGAGCGTTCCCGATCTCGTACGTTGAAAGCGCGACTCGAATCTATCATGGCTGACAGGCCATCGTGGTTGAGAATCACGGTTCTCGCGGCTGCGGCCGTCCTTGCTGTGATGGTTCTGCTTGTTCTTCTCGACGTGGCGGTCTCCTTCGGGAGGGTGCATCCCGGAGTACGGGTCGCGGATGTGCGTGTTGGCGCCATGTCCCCTGAGCGTGCCGCAGACGCTGTCACCGAAGGGATCCAACCGCGGTTCGATGATCCTGTGACGCTCCGGTTCGAGGAGCGTTCATGGAATCTGACTGGCGAGACGGTCGGTGCGACGCTCGACGCACAGGAGAGCGTCGCGCTGGCGATGGAGGTCGGTCGTACCGGCTCTGTGTGGGATCGCATCTGGACTCGCGCGAAGCTATGGTTCCAGCCGCAGGTTGTGCCGGTGGTCGTCCGCGGGGATGATGAGTTGCTCGCTGGTTTCCTCGGCGAAATCTCCGGAGAGATCAATCGAGATCCCCTCGATGCCTCGATCGTCATCGAGGGGACAGAGGCTCGTCTCGAACCGGCACTCCTCGGCCTGGCGGTGCGCTCAGACGAGGCGGGTGCCCGCCTTCTGGACGCGCTCGGTTCTACCGAGCGGGACGTGTCGACTCCGGTGGACTTCCTGCCTGTCTCGGTAACGGACGATGGGGCCATGCAGGCCCTTGCGGATACTCAGGCGATGCTCGACGGTCCCGTCGTCGTCAGCCACGCTGAGGATAGTTGGGAGTTCGATGTGCCAGCCATCGCCGAGTGGATAGCCTTTCGCACGGTGCCGGATCCCGCCTCGAACGTCGCGACCGGTACCGCTGCCGTGGTAGCCACCGATGGCGTCGACGCGTCGCTCGAATCGACTCCATCCGTTGTCGGGGAACGCTACATGCTTGAGGCGTACATCTCTTCTGATGAGGCCTCGGCTACGCTGATCGGCGTCGTCGGGGAGGCGGGTACCCCTGCTGTCGACGCACGATTCGAAGTCGGCGGCGGGAACGTTACGATCGTCCCCTCGACTGACGGCGTTGGCCTCGACATCGAGGCCCTTGCTGTCGAGATGACCCGGGTTCTCACCCTCGGCGGAGAGCGTGTTGTCGAACTGCGGACACAGCGTATCGAGCCCGATATCACGACCGAGCGGGCCCAGGCCATGGGTATCAAGGAGCGGATCGCAACCTACACGACGAACTTCTCCTCGGCTAATCGCCCGCGCGTATCCAACATCCATACGCTGGCGGCTGCGCTCGATGGGGTACTGGTTCCTCCTGGCGGCATCTTCGGGTTCAACGACACCATCGGTAAGCGGACTGCAGCCAAGGGCTATGAGGAGGCACCGACGATCATTGGCGGACGCCTCGTCCCGTCACTCGGCGGCGGCATATGCCAGGTAACGACGACTCTTTTCAACACGGTCTTCGAGTCCGGTCTTACGGTCGTCGAGCGCCGGAACCACTCCTTCTACATCAGCAGCTATCCGGATGGTCGCGATGCGACGGTCTCGTGGGGTGGACCGGATTTCAAGTTCAGGAACGACACCGAGAACTGGGTACTTATCGCGACCTCGTACAGTAACACTTCGGTCACCGTGAGCCTGTACGGAACCGACCCGGGTTATGAGGTCCGGGCTTCGAGCGATGGTTTCACAGATATCAAGCCACACCCGGTCAAGGAGATAGAAGACGACTCTCTGGCGGCGGGAATGCGCGTGATCGAAGATGCCGGCGTCGACGGTCGTCGAATCACCGTCAAGCGCACTGTGACCAAGGGCGGTTCTCTTGTTCGCGAGGACACGTTCACCTCTGTCTACAATCCCAAAGAGGAAACGGTTCGCGTGGGGACCCGGACGGACACACCTACGGCTACTGTCGTGCCGTAGGTGACGATGGAGAGGGCACCAGGGGAGACCTCTATCGGAAGACGTTCGACGCTGCCGGTGTCGCCCCCGCCGTCGCCTATGGCACGACAGGCGTCAACATGCGCGCTCCGATGGTCGCCGACGCCGAAGAGTTCGGATTCGGGGTGTCGGTCGCACATGTTATTGCTGTCGAGATACCGCGATCGACATCCTGAAGGTCGATGACGACAGCGCAGGAGCGGTTCTCGAGGCCGCAGGGTTCCGGGCCATGCGACCCGAAGCGATCTACGAACCTGACTCCGTGTGAGGGCGGGCCGCGGAGCCGATCCCTTCGCGCAGGTCCGTCAGTGCATCTAGGTCTTCCGGAGCGCCGAGTACCGTCGTCGTGACGGACTCCTTTCGTGCACCTAGGGCGTCGCTCACTCCGGCACGGAGACGCTCAGCGACCGCGACGGCGTTATCTTTCGGGGTGTGTGGCAGCAGAACCAGGAAACGCCCGTCGTCGAACCGACCGATTTCGTCGACAAGCCGCGTGTCGTTGCGCAAGTGACTCGCGACACCGCGAACGAGCATGCGTTCCCGGGAAGGCCGCAGGTCGGCGGTCAGCCCCGGTGCGATCTCGACGAGGATGACGCTGTAGGGCATCCCGTAGCGTTGATGCTGGGCAGCAGCGCTCTCCAGCGATCGGTTGATGTGCGCCTGGTTGTAGACCTGGCTCCAGTCGTCGATGTTGGCAGAGCTCTCGACCCGTGCGAGGAAGTACTTGAGCCTGCGGCACAGTTCGCCGCCGATGATACCGAGGAGACCGTACGCTGCGACGCGGACGATGATGAGCGAGATGACGTCGGTTGAGAGCCCCTGCTGATCGATTACGAGCGGGATCCGTAGAAGTATGTAGATCAGTGACGCGAGGGTCGCGGCGACGAACCCGCCCCTGCGCCCCCAGTGGACGGCCGCGATGAGGACGACGATCAGCAGGAGTTGCGCGACGATCTCTTCGACTATCGGCTGCGACCTGTAGGTGAAGAGGAGGCTCGTGGCGACGGCTGCAGTTCCGATGCCGATGATCAGGACCTCAAGGCGCGCGTATCGCATCTACTCTCCTTTGCTCACAGGCGAATCATGGGTGGATCTCGCAGAAGACGTTCTTCTCGCCCGGTGACCCGATCAGGATCAGGCTCACACTTGGATCCGCAGCACAGCGGAAGTCGGCCGCGCCCATCACGTAGGGTGCGAGATCGGCTATCGTGTCGGGGTCTTTAGAGTCGTTCTCGGCGCTGTACGCGATGATTGCTCCGTTGAGAGTCCGTTGGTTGGAGAGGCATGCGATGCGCGACGCGCGGTCGACGGAGCCTGTGTAGACGGCTATCGCGATGCCCACGAGAATCCCGATGATGAAGAGCACCGCCATGATCTCGAGAAGGGTGAAGCCCTCATCTTTTTCCGCTCGCCTCACCATGAGAGTACCTGGCGCCCCCGTACATCGTGTGGTTCACTTGTCGCGCACAGTATCTCACAAAGAATGATTAGGAACACAGCAGGTGAGAACCGTAGACCGTCGATTCATTCCGATTCGCCTCGCCGCTGCTCGCACGGGCGTCATCGCGTTAATTGCGGTATCCGTGCTGGCCGGCTCCGCCGTTCCCTCGGCTGCGATCGTGTCCGAGACGGACATCCTCGGCGACCTGTCCGTGGGGTCAGTCTCGGAGGAGACGGCCCGGATAGCACCAGACGTGGGTATGGCAGCCGGGATCCTGGTTGCTTCCGACGGTCGGGTCCTGTGGGCACGTGAGCCCGATCAAGAGCGCGCCATGGCGAGCACCACGAAGATCATGACGGCGGTCGTCGCTTTCGAGCAGGGAACCCTCGGTGACCTGGTCACGGTCTCTTCGAGTGCTGCCGGGATAGGGGAGTCCGCTGCGCGGCTTCGTGCAGGCGAGTCATACCCGCTCTCGACACTTCTCGAGGCGCTCCTGGTCCGTTCGGGAAACGACGCATCCATCGCGGTCGCTGAGCACATGGCCGGGAGTGTCGAACAGTTCGCCGAGTTGATGAACGTGAAGGCCGCCGAACTCGGTCTCGAGCACACCAACTTTGCCAACCCCCACGGTCTCGACGCTGAGGATCACTACACCAGCGCAGCGGACCTCGCGACCCTCGCGCGCTATGCGATGGGAAAGCCGGAGTTTCGCCGGATGGTCGGACTGGAGTCTACGGTCGTTCCGAACACCGACGGCCCAGGTGAGCTGGAGAACTCGAACTTGCTCATCACCACGCTCGAAGGGGCGACGGGAGTAAAGACGGGCTGGACGGGTCGCGCCGGGTACTGTCTGGTCGCCTCGGCCGAGCGAGAAGGGATGGAACTGTTCGCGGTGGTACTGGGAACCGATGATGAGATGCAGCGTTTCCAGCAGGCGGGGCTGCTACTTGAATGGGGGTTCTTCCACTACACGGAGCAACGTTTGGCGGAGTCTGGTGAGAGTGTAGAATCTATCGAGGTGGCCGACTACCTGGACACCTCGTTGGAGATCCTCGTCGAGGAACCGGTCGCTGTGCGCGTGTTCGAACCTGCCGGGCCGGTTCAGCGAATCATCTCTCTCCCTGAGACGATCGAGGCACCAGTGACCGCAAGGGAGCGGATCGGTACGCTCTCGTTCATCCAGGGAGAACGCCTGGTCGCACAGGTCGCGCTTGTCGCGGCTGAGGAGGTACGCCGCCCGAGTCTGCCCGAGCGTCTCTGGATATCGATCGTAAGAGCCTGGCGGTCCGTTTTCGGCGAACCGGCCCCAGTGCCGGTCATGTGAGGGACCGGACGGACAACCGGAGAACACGAGCGTGCACTATGACAGGAGGGTCACCCGATGACCGAAGGACTTGCCCGCACTTCGCTCTACGAGGAGCACGTCTCCCTCGGTGGTCGGATGGTCCCGTTCGCCGGTTACGAGATGCCGGTTCAGTATGCCGGCATCGTCGAGGAGCATCGAGCGGTGCGTTCCTCGGCGGGAGTGTTCGATGTGAGTCATATGGCGCAGTTCCGTGTATTCGGTTTCGGGGCGTTCGACTTCCTGCAAGGAGAGCTCACCAACGACCTTCGGCGGATCTCCGAGATCGGATCGGCCCAGTACACTCTCTTGTGTGACGAAGACGGTGGCATCATCGATGACCTCATCGTGTACCACACCGGCGATCTCGAGTACCTCATCATCGCAAATGCTGCGAACCGCGCAGTCGATCTCGACCATCTAAAGACCAGGGCCGGTGAGCGGCTCACGGTGATCGATGGAGTAGAGGCAGAGCATCGCCCGAACAGCGGACTCGTCGAACTGGTCGATGAGTCCGATCGTACCGCGCTGATAGCGCTTCAGGGACCCCGGGCGCTCGACGTCCTCGCCGAGCTGACCGGTGGCTTCGAACCGCCGCAGCGCTTCCACATCGCCGAGGCGATCGTCGATACCATCCCTGCGCTTGTGTCTCGCACCGGCTACACCGGTGAGGACGGGGTGGAGATCTTATGTCACGCGTCGCATGCTCCGCGCCTCTGGCGGGCTCTGCTGAGCTTTGCCGAGGTGACACCCTGTGGACTTGGTGCCCGTGACACGTTGAGGCTGGAGATGGGCTACCATCTCTATGGCTCGGACATGGATCGCGGCGTCGACCCGATCTCCGCAGGGCTGGGTTGGGTCGTCGGCAAGGACAAGGGCCCGTTCACGGGGTCTGAGGCAATCGCCCGCATACGGGAAGTGGGTCCGGCCGTGCGTCTCGTGGGCCTCGTCGTGGATGAAGGTGTGCCGCGGCCGGGTTACCCCTTATTGCACGACGGCAACGAGGTCGGTAAGGTGGCAAGCGGGACCTTCTCGCCCACTCTGGGTCGCGGGATCGCAACGGCGTATGTGCCCGTTGCGCTCGCAGAACCGGGCACTGAGCTGAAGGTTGCAATGCGTCGAAAGGCAGCTTCGGCCCGGGTCGAGAAGCCACCATTCGTCAAGAGCACATCTCGGTCGTAGGCAGGTCTGAGAGGAGCGCACCGATGTATCCGAGCGAACTGAAGTACGACAAGGAGCACGAGTGGGTGCGTGTCGACGGCGACGTCGTCACTATCGGGCTTTCTCACTTCGCGCAAGACCAGCTCGGGGAGGTCGTCTATGTCGACCTGCCTGCGGAGGGCGACACCGTTGTGGCAGGCGAGACGTTCGGCGAGATCGAGTCGGTCAAGTCGGTCTCCGAACTCTTTTCGCCGGTCAATGGCGAGATCGTCAAGGTCAACGACGCGCTTACAGATTCGCCCGAGACAGTCAATGAGGATCCCTACGGTGAGGGCTGGATGATCGAGGTCAAACTCGCCGACGCGTTACAGGTCGACGGGCTCCTGTCCGCCGAAGAGTACGAGGCGTTCATCGCCGAGGAAGCATAAGGAGCCATGCGGCACATACCCGTCACGTGCGAGCAGCGCGAAGCGATGCTTTGCGCGCTCGGCGTTTCTGAGACACGCGAGCTGTTCGCCGACATCCCTTCTGGCGTTGTGCTGGATCGGCCCCTCGACCTTCCCGGTCCGCTGACCGAGATGGAGTTGGTGGCGCATCTGAAGGGTCTTGCCGATGCGAGTCAGCCGGCTGCAGGACTCGTGAGCTTCGCGGGTGCGGGCTGCTACGACCACTACATCCCGTCAATCGTCGATCACGTGCTCCTTAAGCCTGAGTTCTTCACCGCATACACGCCGTACCAGCCCGAGGTCAGCCAGGGGACGCTGCAGGCCGTCTACGAGTTCCAGTCGATGATCTGCGCGCTTACCGGCATGGATGTCGCGAATGCGAGCATGTACGATGGTGCCACCGCTTTCGCGGAGGCTGCATTCATGGCTGCGCGGGTCACCAAGAAGCATCGTGTGGTGGTCTCGGACCGTGTTCACCCGGAGTGGCTCGACGTGCTTGAGACCTACGCGACGGCGGGTACCATCGGGGTCACCGTCGTGGATCTCTCAGGCGGAGGCGCAGAGGCGTGCGAGACTCTTCTCGAGTCCGGGGATGTTGCGGCCGTGATGGTCGCGAACCCGGATTTCCTCGGTAGGCTTACCGCAGTTGAGCCGATCGCGAATGCGGCGCATGCAGCAGGCGCACTCTGTGTGGTGGCAGCCAACCCGCACCTACTCGGCGTGCTCGAGGCCCCTGCGGCCCACGGGGCCGACATCGTGGTGGGCGAGGGTCAGCCGCTTGGCAACCCGATGTCTCTCGGAGGTCCCGCGTTCGGGTTCTTCGCGTGTCGGACCGCCGACGTACGTCAACTACCCGGCCGCCTTGTGGGCCGCACTGTGGATGCGGACGGCAGTGATGCCTTCGTGCTCACCCTCTCTACGCGCGAGCAGCACATCCGCCGCGAGAAGGCGACCAGCAACATCTGCAGCAATCAGGCGCTGTGTGCCCTGGCAGCGAGCGTCTACCTTGCCGCGGTCGGGCGTGAGGGGCTTGCATCAGTTGCGCGCGCGTCCATCGCTAAGGCTCACTACTTGCGGGATCTGCTACTCGCGACGGAGCGTTTCGTCGCCGTCGATGACTCACCTTTCGCCCACGAGTTCGCGCTTCACTATACGGGCGATGTCACCCAGATGCAGAGAGCACTGTTGGAAAGAGGGTTCCTGGCCGGCGTTCGGGCCGTAGACGTCGGCTCGGGTCGCCATCGGCCTGTCGACGGTTCGTACGAGGATGACGTCGTGATTTTCGCCGCCACAGAGCAGCGCACTCGTGCGGAGATGGATCTGTTCGTCGAGGAAGTAGGTGCGCTGTGACAGGGAGTCTCGCACATACACCGGGTAGCGCACCCGTACGTGGTCCCCGCGGCCTCATCTTCGACTCGGGAGCGCCTGAGTCGCGGTGTGTCGAAGCTCCGCCACTCGACGTCCCCGATATCGATCTCGATGAGATCCTGGCCGGACAGGCACGCAAGGAGGCGCCGGTCCTGCCGCACGTCACCGAGGTGGAGATCGCCCGTCACTACGCGCATCTGGCGTCGATGAACTTCGGGGTCGACTCGGGCAGCTATCCGCTCGGTTCTTGCACCATGAAGTACAACCCGCGCGTCAACGAAGATGCGGCACGCTTCCCGGGATTCGCGGGTCTTCATCCCGCCCAGCCCGAAGAGAGCATCCAGGGAGCCCTCGAGCTCATGGTTTCGCTCGCCGAGGATCTCGCGGAGATCTCGGGTCTGCCTGGGGTCACGTTGCAGCCCGCGGCGGGTGCCCACGGCGAACTGACCGCGCTGATGTGTTTTCGCGCCTACCATGTCGCGCAGGGTGATCCTCGCCGACGGGTTCTCATCCCGGATTCAGCGCACGGCACGAACCCGGCGACCGTGAGCATGTGCGGATACGAGGTCACGACGATTCCCAGCGATGCGACCGGCGGGGTCGATATGAGCGCCCTTCACGCCCAGCTCGACACCGACGTTGCAGCGATTATGCTCACGAACCCCAATACGCTCGGCCTGTTCGAGCGCAACATCCTCGAGATCACCGAGGCGGTCCACGCGGTCGGCGCGCTCGCGTACTGCGACGGCGCGAACCTCAATGCGATCATGGGGGTGACACGACCGGGAGATGCCGGCTTCGACGCCCTGCATATCAACCTGCACAAGACGTTCTCTACGCCACATGGTGGCGGGGGACCCGGCGCCGGTCCGGTCTGTGTGACCGAGCAGCTCGCACCCTATCTACCCGGGCCGCTTCCGGTCCGATCGGACGATGGGGCGTTCACGTTTATCACCCCGGGTCGCTCTATCGGACGTGTCCGGTCTGGCTTTGGCAACTTCGGTGTGCTGGTACGTGCGTACGCGTACACACGCGCACTTGGCGGCGAGGGGCTCAAAGAGGCGAGCGAGCAGGCTGTTCTCTCGGCCAACTACCTCAAGGAGCGTCTAAAGGGTGTCTACCAGCTTGCCTACGACCGGACATGCATGCACGAGTTCGTGCTCTCCGGTTCCCGGCAGAAACGGGTGAGTGGTGTTCGCACGCTCGATATCGCCAAGCGGCTGCTTGACTACGGATTCCATCCGCCGACAGTCTACTTCCCGCTCATCGTCGAAGAGGCTTTGATGATCGAGCCGACGGAGACGGAGTCACTCGCAGAACTCGATCGTTTCGCCGATGCTCTCCTCGCCATCGCCGAGGAGGCGGTCAGTGATCCGGATACCGTTCGTGGAGCGCCGTACACCACTCCCGTGAGGCGGCTGGATGAGGCGCGTGCTGCCCGCAATCCCGACCTCCGATACACTCCGGAAGACTGACGCGGTGGCAGCCCGGTGGCGTCTCATCGTCGAGACGGAGCCGAGTGACGGCGCATGGAACATGGCGCTTGACCGGGCGATCCAGACCTCCCGCGCCCGGGGAGAGACGCTTGCGACTCTTCGCATCTACGGCTGGATGCGTCCGACGGTCACTTTCGGGCGCTTTCAGGACGCAGCGAGCGTAGACCTCGACGCTTGCAGGCGCTACGGCGTCGATGCCGTCCGGCGATTCACGGGCGGGCGAGGTGTGCTGCACGACGACGAGGTCACGTACTCGGTCGTTGCGGCGACCGCCGACGGCGTCCCTCGGGGGACATCGGCATCCTACCGGCACCTGTGCACCGCACTCGTCGAGGCGTACGGTCGGCTCGGACTCGTCGAAGCCTCTCTTACCCGTCGTCCGAGAGGTTCATCTGCATCAGGCGCGTGCTATCTCCACGCCACCTCTGCGGACCTGTCCTTCGGGATTCGCAAGCTCTCCGGTAGTGCGCAGGTCTGGATGGGCGACACGGTCCTGCAGCATGGGTCTCTCACTATGACCCGTGATGTCGCACGCGAGGCCGAGGTGTTCGGCCTCACGACCGCCGAGAAGAGTGCGCTTTCCGAGAGTACCGCGACTCTTGAGGATTGCCTGGCAGACACACCCTCGAGGGAGGTCGTGCGGGCCGCTCTGGCCGAGGGGTTCTCCTCGGCGCTAGAAGTCGATTTCGACCAAGGCGGGCCGACCGCTTCCGAGATCGCGATCGCGCGCGGGTTGTTGCCCGACGTCACACTCGGAACGATTTCATGAAGTCTTGACATCCACTGCAGGTAGAGATGCGCGTGAGGGTATATCCTCTGATACAATCAAAACTAGCCGTTGGTCGCGATCTGCGACTACTATGCGAGGAGGTTTGAGCGGTGAGCGACTCGAAGTTCGACGATGTCCTGCTCGATCTCGAACACCGGAGCAACGATGACCTTCGCGAGATTCTCAATGCCCTGCAGGAAGAGGAGCAGAAGATCTCCTACAGGAGACGCGTGCTCCACGGGAAGATGGATATCTTGAGATCCGAACTGGTTCGGAGACTCAAGGGCCAGCGCGAGTCGGGCGAAGATGTCATCTCGGGCGGGGACATCGACCGGCTTATCGAGATTCTTGCGAGCGATTTCAGAGGTGTGTCCAACGTCGAAGTGGCGGCACCAGTCAATAGCGATGACGAAGAGTAGAATGTGCCCACGAAGGAGGCTGCGTGTCTACACTGAATGAGAAACTCCAGAAGTTCATGGACGAGCTTGCGATCGATGCGGTCGAGGAGCGCGTCGTCGACTACGTCACACGTGAGCTCGCCAACGGCCGCAAGTTAAGTGAGATATTGAAAGATCCGTACGTGAAGAACCGTCTGAGCGAGGAGAAGCTTGCGAAAGTACTGGAGAACTCGGAGGTCATGAGCGCCCTGGAGGAGCAGATCAGCGTTTCTTTTCAGCGCAAAGAGTTCGGTTTCAATGAGTGATGATGCACCGTCCGACCAGCAGGGAGGCAGCGATGCGCACATGCCCGGCATGTGAGGAGCCTATCGGCGACTTGTGCGCGGACGCGTGTCCTTCATGCGGTTCTCGCGTAGAGTGCGCGACTGAGACGTTCGCTGCTGTCTCTGACAATGTCGCTGATCCCGCTCTCGTAGCCGAGTCCGGTGATCTTGAGACAGGACCAATGTTGTTGGTCCGCAAGGGCCCGGATGTCGGGGAACGGTTCGTCATCGATAGAGCGCGACTCTCCGTCGGACGTGATCCGGACTCGGATATCTTCTTAAACGATGTGACTGTTTCCCGGAACCACGCGGTTCTCCTCTACGGTGGGGGAGAGGTGATTCTGGAAGACTCCGGATCCTTGAACGGCACATACGTCAACGGGGTCCGTGTCGACAGGGCTCCTCTGGGAGACGGCGACGTCCTGCAGGTCGGAACGTTCCAGATGGTGTTCATGGGTGCGCCCGGACATGAGTGAGGCGAGTATGCGCGACTACATGACCATCGGAGAGATCGTCGAGACTCTTCATCCAGCGTATCCGGATCTGTCGATATCGAAGATACGTTTTCTAGAAGAAGAGGGTCTCATCGCGCCCGAGCGGACCCCGGGCGGATACCGTAAGTTCGCTCAGGGCGATCTTTCACGGGTCGAGCTGATCCTGCGTCTTCAGAAGGATCACTTCCTTCCGCTGGCCGTCATCAGGGAGAAGCTAGCGGACTACGACAAGGGCAAGATCCCTCCTGAGCTTCAGGACGTATCGGCCACCGGTACAGACACCATGGCGCTGCCCTTCGAGGACGCCGGAAGCGTTCGCCTTGACGATGCACCGTCGGCGCTCGGCATGCCTGTCAGTTTTCTGCGCGAACTTGCATCCTATTCGCTCGTCGAGATCGCGGGTGGTGAAGCAGGCGAGGAGGAGATCGGACCCCTCGACGTTCGTGTCGCTCATGCTGCCTGGGACCTTCGCAAGTTCGGGATCGAACCTCGGCACTTGAGGATGTACGAGACGTTCGCCGAGCGGGAGGCATCCTTCTTCGGTCAGGCCCTGAATCCCATGTTCCGGCACCGGACCCCCGAGACCCGTCAGAAGCTCGTCGAGACCCTGGGTGAGATATCCGGACTGACGGGAGACCTGAAGAGCCATCTACTCCGACGCGCTCTGGGGCGGGTGTTCGAGGACGTCGTGTAGGGAGCATGCCGACACACGAGCCACATGATCGGGAGCGTAACGGTCCTGATCCCGCTACGATAGACTTTGCGCACCCAAGCGAG
>CAYGKH010000020.1:2291-19376 GCA_964350345.1 uncultured Coriobacteriaceae bacterium | reverse complement strand
CTTGCTCGCGGGCGGTGTCGAGGGCGGCGACAGCGAGACGGTCCTTCACAACGCCCAGCGCCTCGCGCGCCTGAGCGAGCGCCCGATCGTGCTCTACGCGGGGAACTCCTCGGCGGCGCTCGAAGCGTGCGAGATGCTGGAGCGCGCGGGTTTCCGGGTGCGTGTCACTGCCAACGTCTACCCGCGTGTAGACGAGCTTGAGATCGCTCCGGCGCGTGCGGCGATCCACGACGCGTTTGAGGAGCACCTCACCCATGCACCGGGTATGGAGCGCATCGGTCACTGGGTCACCGGCCGCGTCCTGCCGACTCCCGGCGCCGTGCTGCTTGCCGCCGAGGCGCTCGCGACCGATCTGGGCGACCTCGTGGTGATCGACGTGGGCGGCGCGACCACCGACGTGCACTCGGTGACCGGCGGCAGCCCCGAGGTCGCCGCTATCTCGCTCGACCCGCAGCCTCACAGCAAACGCACGGTCGAGGGCGACCTCGGCACGTTCGTGAGCGCCGAGCACGCCGCGACTCTGCTTCCCGCCGAGGGACGGCCGACCGTGCTCCCGCCGGCGCTTCCCGCCTCACTCGCCGAGGAGTCCGCAGCCGCCTCGCTCGCTCGCATCGCAGCCGTGACCGCCGTGCGGCGCCACGCAGGCCGACTCGTGCACCACTACACACCGACCGGTCGTCAGACCGTCGCCCGCGGGCGCGACCTGACGGCTTGCCGCCTCGTGATCGGCACCGGCGGCGCGCTCGTCCGTCTCCCGGACGGTCTCGCCACTCTCGATGCGACCCGCGCACCTGCCGGAGGCGGGAGTGAGCTGCTCTTGCCGCCAGCAGACGCTCGCTGCGTGCTCGACACTGACTACCTGTTCGCGTGCTGCGGCGCGCTGTTGGCGCACTTCGATGCGAGTGCGGTAGTCGCGCTCATGCGGAAGAGTATCAGCTCCACCTTTGCCAGCCCCGCTTCCGCCGAGGAAGGAGTCACCCCGTGATACCCGACCCGGGCACCGCACACACTTCCGCCCCGCTTGGCCGCGCCACGCTCACGGTCGATCTCGCCACTGTTCAGGCGAACGTTCGCACCCTTGTGGGCGCTTTGCCCGGCGTCGAGATCATCGGCGTCACCAAGGTCACGTGCGGGGCCCCCGAGGTCGCGCGAGCGATGCTTGCCGGAGGCGTCACGGCGATCGCCGACTCGCGGCTCGAGAACATCGAGCGGATGCGCACGGCAGGTGTCGCTGCCCCGTTCTGGTTGCTGCGCGCGTCGCCGCCCGCACTCGCCGACGACGTCGTCCGGCTCGCCGACGTCTCGCTTGAGAGCGAGCCGCAGACGGTCGCGGCCCTCGGTGCCGCCGCCGTGCGTGCAGGCCGAACCGCACGCCCTCATCGCATCCTCGCGATGGTCGACCTCGGTGACCTGCGGGAAGGGATGCTCCCCGAAGCCCTGCCCTCCTTCATCGCCGACACTTCCACGATAGACGGGATCGAGATCACGGGCATCGGTACGAGTCTGACCTGCTACGGCGGTGTGGTCCCCTCGGAGGAGAACCTCGGCAGACTCGTCGAGCTGGCCGAGGAGGCCGAGCAGCGCCTCGGCACGGCATGTGAGGGCCGGCGCCTTGTCGTGAGCGGTGGGATGTCGAGTTCGATCGAGCTCGCGCTTGCGGGACGCATGCCGGCGCGCGTTGATAACCTGCGGATCGGGGAGAGCATCATCCTCGGCGTGAGTACCGTGACGCGCGAGCCGCTGCCGGGCTTGCGCACCGATGCTGTTACCCTTGCGGTGCCGGTGATCGAGTGCGCCCGCAAGCCGTCGATGCCGCGCGGCGAGATCGTTCAGGATGCGTTCGGGCGTGTCCCGAATTTCGAGGACCGTGGAGTGCGACGGCGGGCGATCTGCGCGCTCGGCCGTCAGGATGCTCCCCCCGAAGGGCTGCGTCCGCTCGATCCGCGCATCGAGGTACTCGGCGCATCGAGTGACCATCTGATCCTCGACGTCGACGCTCTGCCGGAGGCTCCGGTCGTCGGCGACGCGGTCGAGTTCGTCCCCAACTATGCAGCCACTTTGGCGTTGTTCACCTCATCGTATGTCGAGAAGCGGTTCCGCTAGGTCCCCGGAGGCGACGCGTTGACGGGCGGCATGACCACGATGGTGTTCAAGGGACTTGACGGCACCCTCACGTGCACTGACTGGTGTCTTGCCTGCCATGCCGGCCGCGGGTCCTCCGGGATGGTGGTCAACCATCCGGTCGATGCCGCCGAAACGCACGCCGATCCGTTCGATTACGGGCGTGCCGCCACAGATAACCCGCGCTTTCAGAACTTCCCCCACGAGGCGGTCAACTACCGGATGCTTGTCACTGGCGACGAGACGGGCTACTCCGACCAGCTCTGCATGAACTGCCACCCGCCGAGCGCGCTGCCGTAGCGGGCAGCGCCCGGGTTGGCGTCGCGTATCAGGCCGGAGGCGCATCACCTGGGATGGCAGGTTGGGGCGCTGCATCCTCCGCACGACGCTGCGTGACCGCCCGCATCACGCGGTCGAACCACGCCGAGGAGAGTATCCCGCTAAGGACATTCGCCGCCGCCGCCGCATACCAGATCCCGGTGAGTCCCCAAAAGGCGTTGCCGACGAGCGCGAACGGAACGTAGAGGGCGAACATCCTTACGAGCGAGACGACCATCGAGTCGATCGGCTTGTCGATCGCATTGAACGCCGAAGTGTTCACGATGACCAAACCCTGTAGCCCGAAACTCGCGCCGACGATCCAGAGGTAGTCGGCAGACGCAGCGATCACGGCCGGGTCGGAGTTGAAGAGCGCCGATACCGAGCGTCCGAATACGAGCGCGAGCACCCACATCGCGGCTCCCCAGCCAAGAGCGAATCGCCGGGCGATCCTCACGCCGCCCCGCGCACGCTCATCGTTGCCGGCCCCCCAGTTCTGCCCGACGAACGGTATCAGGACCGTTCCGAGTGCGGTGATCGTGAAGACCGCGAACATCTCCAGTCGGGTCGCCACCCCGAACCCTGCCACCGCGGCCACCCCGGACGCCGCGACGAGTCGCGTGATGACGCCGGTGGACAGCGGCACGATGAGTTGAGTCAGGCTCGCAGGCACCCCTATCGAGAGGACTGCGCGCCATGAGCGCACGACCTCGGCCAGCGCGGGTCGTTCGAAGGCGATCATCCGCTCCCGCAGCCATAGGACGTAGACGGAGACTCCGAGGCTCACGAAGCGAGCGACTACGGTGGCGATGGCAGCCCCGGCGACCCCGAGCGCCGGCACGGGACCGAACCCGAAGATCAGTATCGGGTCGAGCGCAAGGTTCACGAGCATGGCTGACATCATGATCCAGGCAGTTGTCTTCGTGTCCCCGGTCGCGCGTATCGCCGAGTTTCCGATCTGCGGCACCACGACCGCAGGGACTCCGAGGTACCAGATGAGCATGTACTCGCGGATGAACGGAAGGGTCTTGGCATCGGCGCCGAGCAGTCGGAAGAGCGGGTCGATCGTGAGCAGTCCTCCGACCGCGAACACGACGGTGAGGATGACGCCGAGGAGGATCGAATCGGTGGTCAGGCGCTTGATGCGATGCTCGTCGCCTTCGCCGATTGCGCGGGCGATCGCCGAGGTCGCTCCGGTACCGATCCCCATCGAGATGCTGCCGATGAAGAGAATGACCGGGAACGTGAAGCTGACCGCAGCCAGCTCTGCAGTCCCTAGCTGGCCGATGAAGAAGGTATCGACCAGGCTGAAGCCGATCATGGATATCATCGCGATGACCATCGGGCCGGCCATGCGGGCGAGCGTGATGCCGATGGGGCCGGTCGTCATCTGGTGGGTACGGCGTGAGCGCGCATGGGCGCGGCGCTGGTCGGGGCTCATCGTTCTCGGTTTCGTTTAGGTGGTCAACCCATCGATGATAGGACCGAGACTCTGTCCTGTCGAACATCTGCTCCAGGGGGCACCAGTTCGGGTACACTCACGCCATGCTCACACAGGTTCTTTCTTTCATCATCATCGCCTATGTAATCGTGGTCGTCGTCATCCTCATCTACGAGGATCGGGACCCCTCGACCACCCTGGCGTGGCTGTTGATCCTGCTCCTCCTGCCAGTGGTGGGCATCCCGCTGTACTTCTTCTTCGGGAGAGTGTGGCCATGGCGGCGCCGTCGCGAGCGGATCGCGGCCGCGGTCGCCTCGGAGGCACATGGGGTTCTGCCGCCGGTCTACGGCGCTCACCTGCTCTGGGCGAACGAACGGCGGGCAGCGTACGACGGGACCGACGTAGCCAAGATCATCACGATGATCGAGCGCCAGAATGACGGTCAACCGATGCCGGCGGACACAGCGGAAGTGTTCACTTCGGGTGCAGAGAAGTTCGACCGCCTGCTCGCCGACATGGAGTCCGCCACAGACCACATCCACCTGCAGTACTTCATCTGGGAGCGCGATGAGCTGACTGCGCGAATAGCCGATGTCGTCCGGCGCAAACTCGCCGAAGGCGTTCGAATCCGCATCATGTACGACTTCATCGGCTCGCTGCCGTACCCTAAGGACGAGCTGCGCGCTCTCGAGCGCGCCGGAGCGCATGTCGTTGCCGATCTCAGGAAGGTCAACGAACTCAACTATCGCAATCACCTCAAGATCGCGGTGATCGACGCGAAGACCGGCTACACGGGCGGCATGAATGTGGGCCAGGAGTACATCGATGGCGGGGACCGTTTCGATGTCTGGCGTGACACGCACATGCGTGTCACCGGGCCCTTCACCGCTGAACTCCAGCGCCTGTTCGCAGTCCGGTGGTTCGAGGCGCGCAAGGAGAGCCTCTTCGACGCGCGCTACTTCCCGGTGATCGAGCTCATGGACCCGTCCTCGGCCATCATGTTGCAGCTGGTTCACTCCAGCGTAGGCGACGAGTGGGAGGCGATCAAGCAGACGTTCCTGAGCGCGGTCGTGAGCGCGGACGTCTCTGTGCGTATCCAGTCGCCGTACTTCGTGCCCGACCAGGCGTTTCACGACGCATTGGTGACTACCGGGCTCTCCGGGATCGATGTACGTCTCATGATGACCGGGGTGCCCGACAAGCGTATCCCGTTCTGGGCTGCCCAGACCTACTTTCCGACGGTCGTCGCTTCCGGAGTACGTCTCTACCAGTACACAGCCGGATTCTTTCACGCCAAGGCTCTTGCCATCGACTCGAAGATCTGCGCGATCGGGACGGCGAACATCGACGTGCGCTCGTTCAGCCTTCACGACGAACTCGCCGTCTTCATCTACGACGAGGAGATCACCCGCCAGGTCGAGGCGCACTTCGAGACCGATGTCGCCTACTGCCGCGAGGTGACGAAAGAAGAGCTCGCAACGGTGAACCGCTTCGAACGTTTCCGCAATTCGCTGATGCGTCTCGCGTCGCGAGCCCTGTGATGGAGGTCATGTGGGGCTACAGGAGGCGCATCTTCCGGCCGATACAGGGTATATAGATGTGTGCTTACTTGCATTACAGGCATCGTCTTCACGGTGCCATCAGGGAGGTTATCCCGATGCGAAAGATAGTCTCACTTTTCACCCTCATCGCTCTCGGCGCAACACTTCTGGTGCCTGTTGCGGCCCTTGCAAAGGGCCCGCCCGAGGGCAAGGGTCCCTCGGCCACCCCGCCGGGCCTTCAGAAGAAGGCCGAGAAGACGGTCGAGGTCGACACCTCGGAGTCGTCTGACAGTGACGCGAAGCAAGTGGACAAGGCCGAGAAGAAGGCCGAGAAGAAGGCCGAGAAGACGGAGCGCAAGGTCGAGCGCAAGGCTGACGCTGCTGCCGGAAAGGCTGCCAGGGCCCAAGAGCGCGGGCAGGTCCGCTCGGCAGAGGAGACCGGCGCCCCTGACCACGACGGGGACGGCGTGGCCGAGGGCAAGCAGACAGGGATCGCCAACGCCCTGTCTCGCATCATGCGAAACATCGAGCGTGCAGAGGCTCGTGTGGAGTCCGGGCAGCAGTCCCAGGTCCCGCCGGGACTGCTCCGGGTGATGTCGAAGTTCCTCGGCTGGCTCGGGATCGATCCGGGTACCGAGCTGACACCACCCGATTCGGGTGACGGATCTTCCGAGGAGACCTCGACAGTTCTGCCGGACGGCGGATCGGATGAGGACACGTCCACGCCCGATCCGATCTAGGGTCGCCGACCAGGACGTGCACGTCGCGACATCATGCTGAACGAAGGGTCCCGCGAGGGACTCTTCGGCGTGCAGGGGTGCGGCGGCTGCGCTACACCGAGAGCCTCGTCGAGACGGGTCGGCCTACCGAAGAGAACTGACCTCCGTCCGGGTCACGCCTCGGCGGGGAAATCGATCCGCCGCCATGTCACGGGGGAAGAGAGCACGATCGAGCTGATCGTCTGTCCGTAGGGGAGAAGCTGCCCGATCACGTGCTCGAGGTGCGGCACCGAGCCGACCGCCACCTTCATGATGAACCCCTCGCCCCCTGTGACGTGGTGGAACTCGAGGATCTCGGGGATGTCCTTCACGAGACCGGATAGTTGCCTGGCGAGTTCGACCGGTGAGTTTACCCGGATGAAGGCGACCATTCCGCGCCCGGCCTTCTCGAGGTCGACATGGGCGTGATACCCGGTGATGATGCCGTCGTTTTCAATCTTGCGAACACGTTCGGTCACCGCCGGCGGCGTCAGTCCGACCTTGCGGCCCAACTCGGCGTAGGAGATGCGGGCGTCTTCTTGAAGATGGGTGATGATTGAGCGGTCTATATCGTCCATTGCTTGTCCTTTGTAAGCCGATTGGCATGAGAACCAGCGATAGTATAGCAAGTATGGAGTGAGACCTGCGAATAGCCCTGGTACTGCTTCGTTGGGGCGCCGCCGCCTTGCTCCTGTCTCCACGCTCGTGATCGCCGCGTTACTCCGGCTTGAGACCGTGAGCGGGCGGATGTGGGCCGGGTTTGCCGTCAGCTTCGCTGGTCTGCTCCTGCTGGGGCTGGCGCGCGACGGCTTTGCCGGAAGTCCCGCTCACGCCGCTCTCGTAGTGCTTGCGGCGGCGTCCTTTGGCGGGTACGTGCACGTGACCAAGCTCCTGCTTCGGCGCTACACGCCCCTTGAGGTCACCACCTACGCCATCTGCGCCGGCGTCCTGCCGTTCGGTGTCTGGGCACCCGGCTCGATCACCGCAGTCGTCTCGGCACCTCTGGCAGGGCAGCTCACGCTGGCGTATCTGGCGCTCTTTCCGGGTGCGATCGCGTATGTGACCTGGTCCCGTGCGATCGCCGTCCTTCCCGGGAGCGTAGCGGCGCGCGGCCTCTATCTCGTTCCGGTCGCGGGCCTCGCGGTGGCGTGGGCCTGGCTCGGCGAGGTACCCAGCGCCATGGTGGCCGTCGGCGGGCTCGTGGTGATCGCAGGGGTGGTGTTCGCCTCCGGGGGCCCATCGCATCGGCGCCTGGCGACTGTCTCACCTGCTCCCGACTCCGAGTCGGCACATCCTGTTGCGAGCGCAGCTTAGGCTGAGGCGCCTGCATGATTGCGCCTGCTAGAATGTGGTCGCACTCCGTACCCCTGCACGAATGGAGACTCCGTGACACTCTCTCCTGCGGTCCGCCGCATCATGATCATCGTTCTCGGGATTCTCATGGCGGTGGTCGCCTATCTCACCTTCACGATGCCGCCCGTCCTGCAACTGGGGACACTCGTCCGGCTCGTGATCTTCCACGGCGCTTCGACCTGGGTGAACATGGGGCTGTTCACGCTTGCGGGCCTCAGCGGCCTTCTGTTCGTGATCGCTCGCCGGGAGTCGCTGTACTGGTGGGCGAGCGCGTTCAGGTACCTGGCCGTACCGATGTGGATGGTCAACACGGGGCTCGGGATGATCTCCTCCCGGCTCGCCTGGAACAGTGTCAACCTCGCCGAGCCGAGATTGCAGGCCAGCTTCTGGATCATGCTCGGAGCCGGAATCGTGCTGGCGGTCGATTTCGGGCTCGGCCGGAGGGTGTGGACGGCGCTCGCAGACGTCGCGATGGCGGGGGCGCTGTGGGCGCTGATCCTCGGCGCGCGCAACTTCGTGCACCCGGACAACCCGGTCATGAACTCGGGGCCCGAGATACAGGTGCCGTTCTTTGGGATCGTCGGCGCGTACGCGCTTGCGGCACTCGTGGCGGCGACGTTGATCGTTTCAGCGCTTCGGGCAACGAGCACTTCGGAAGACCGTTCGGATCCGGCGCAGTAGCCTGCATCACAACCGGGGCGGCTGAGGGCGCGGTTCATCCAGTTCAAGACCTGCGCCGCTACCATCTGTCGGAAGCTTCTCTCCCGCCCGTTGTGCGTTGTCGATGATAGTGGCAGGACGCGCCGATGCGAGAGACTGGAAACCGGTCATGCCCCCGACGACCCTGCCGCAAGCACCCACGATAGCTTCGTTCGAGGCAGAAGCCACACTCAGCGGTGTCGTTGCGAACGCGCGGTCGGCCGCCGAGGTCCAGTTCGCGATCACCGGTCTGAAGGGGATCATCGGCGAGCGCGAGATACTGAGACTGGCGAATCTCAGGGAGGCGTTCCTCGATATCCCGGACCCGCCGTTCGGTACGGGAGGCGAGATCGCCATCCTCGAGCGCGTCGCAGACTACGAGCGCACGGGTCGCTCATACCGCAGGGAGTTCATCTCGGGTTCCGGCTTCTTCGGGCTTGAGTTTTGCGGAGACGGCAACCGCGTGGATGCGATCGTCGTCCATGCACCGGGTGTCCGGGTCGCCCTGTCCGACCATGAGCCTGAAGAGATCATCCCGGCGGCTATCCTCGATCTGGTCCTCAAACATGACACGCTCTTTGCGCACCTCGTCGAGGCCTTGCAGACCCTGGGAGTGTCGTTCGGGCCGAGGTTCCACATGGGCCTGGACGAGTTCATGCTCGAGCATGCGGTGCAGAGCCTCGAGGAGATCAACTCGATCTTCTGATCGGCGTGACGCCCGTGAGTGTGGAAAATGTTGGCTGAGGGAGATTCTGCGCGGGTCAGAAATGTCTTTCATCAGTCTCTAGTCTTGAGCACGAATCCTTCACGCGCATCTAACCAAAAGTAGATGCTCATCGAACTCCTGTGCTCGCTGTTAGACGCTCATGAACGGGGTCGCCGAGACGAGCCCGATCCTCTCGTGCAAGAATCTGCCAGCACCATGCGAAATCATTCTCCCCATCAGACACACTGCCACTTCCGCGTAATCCCCATCTGCGCTACGATGCGTTGCACAATTGGATAAGCGTTTTTCGGTGCCCGCGCGATGCGGGAGAATAGGGAAGCCGGTGAGATCCCGGCACGGACCCGCCACTGTGAAGTGGGGCCTATCGAGGCCCCCGAAGTCAGGAGACCTGCCGAAAGACGCGCGACGCGGCCTTCGAGGTGACGAGGCTTGTTCGCGCGCCGGACCGTTGATCGAATCCTCTCGAGTCGTCACTCGATGTGGACGACGGTACGGCACACGAGACATCCCACCGAACACTCCGAAGACCCGTACTCTCCTAGACGAGAGGCGGGTCTTTTGCGTGCGTGGCTGCGTTGAAGAGAAGGAGGAGCCACATGTACCGACGCGCACAACGCACCACCACCCGCACGACCCTGCTCGTAGCACTCGCTGTCGTGTTCGCCCTGGCCATACCGCTGACCGGCTGCACCACGGCGGGGCCTGTTGCCGAGGAGACCGCCGCAGACAGCCCTGTCTCGCAGGAGGCGTTCCCCGTGACCGTCACCGACGACGCGGGCCGCACCGTGACCGTCGAGAGCGAGCCTCAGCGGATCGTGAGTCTCGCGCCGTCCAACACCGAGATCGTCGCAGCACTCGGCCTTCTCGACCGCCTCGTGGGCGTGACGTCGTTCGATGACTATCCGCCCGAGGTGACCGAGATCGATGTCGTTGGTGACTTCGTCGGCCCCAACCTTGAGGCGGTCGCCGCGGCGGAAGCTGATCTCGTACTTGCGACTACCGGAGTGCAAGCCGATGTGATAGTCCAGCTGGAGGAGCTCGGCGCGGTCGTGATCGCCGTCGATCCAGCGAACCTTGAAGGACTCTTCGCCTCGATCGAGATGGTCGGTAGCGCCCTCGGGGCGAGCGACGCGGCCGATGCGCTTGTCTCCTCGATGCGCTCCGATCTCGACGCCATCACTGAGGCGGTCGGCGATGCCGAGCCCGTGCCGTGCTTCCTTGAGATCGCTCAGGATCCGCTCTTCACGGCCGGTCCGGGAACCCTGCTCGATGATCTCATCAGCGCCGCGGGAGGCCGCAACGTCGTGACCCAGGAAGGCTATGTCGGCTACTCGCTCGAACAGCTCGTGACTGATGATCCGGCCGTCTACCTCGCCACCCTCGGCTCGATGTCCGACCCTGCTGACCTTGCATCCCGCCCCGGATATGCCGGCCTCGCCGCCGTCGAGAGCGGACGCGTCCACGTGCTCGAAGACAACCTCGTCTCGCGTCCCGGCCCGCGTGTGGTCGAGGGCGTGCGCCAGATCGCCGAGGCTCTCCACCCTGACGCATTCTAGCCCGCCGAGGAGACCCGAACCCGTGACCGCCCCGATCCCGAACCGCACCCGGCGTCTCACCGCACTGCTGGTGCTTCTTGCACTGCTCGCGGTGGCGATGCTCGCCGGTGTCGGGTTCGGGGCGGTCACGGTGACCCCCGCTGACTCGCTGCGTGCGATCGGCCGGGCGCTCGCCGGGGAGGCGCGCATGCCCGGCGATGCAGTGATCGTCGATATCCGCTTGCCGAGGGTGGTGCTCGCTGCGCTCGTGGGCGCGTGCCTCGCCTCGGCGGGCGTGCTCTACCAGGCCCTCTTTCGCAACCCGCTCGCCGACCCCTACATCCTCGGGATGTCTGCGGGGGCAGGACTCGGGGCCGTCATCGCTCTGACGTTCACTGCATCTGCGACCGCACTGAGGTTCGGAGTCGTGCCAGCGGGGGCCTTCCTGGGAGCGGTTCTTACAATCGTGCTGGTGGTGAAGCTTGCCTCTCTGCGTGGTGTACTCGACGTGACATCCCTGCTGCTCGCAGGTGTGGCAATCTCGTACGTGCTCGCGGCTCTCACCTCGTTCATCATGGTATTCTTCCGTGAGTCGATGTCGAGTGTGGTCTTCTGGATGATGGGAGGACTCACCGCGGCATCGTGGCCCTACGTCTGGATGGTCACCCCGATGCTGCTTATCGGCATCGCATGGCCGCTACTCTCGACCCGCGAACTGAACCTCATGCTTCTCGGCGAGGAGCGGGCGGCAGAGCTCGGCGTGAACGTGGAGCGCTTCAAACGGCTCATCTTAGCCGCAGGATCTGTCCTGGTGGCCGCGGCCGTGTCAGTCTCGGGCCTCATCGGTTTTGTCGGTCTCATGACGCCACACATGGTCCGACTGCTCCTCGGCCCGGACCATCGGGTGCTGCTCCCGGCATCCGCGATTCTGGGAGCGACCGTGATGGTCTTCGCTGACCTCGCTGCCCGCACCGTGCTAGCCCCGGTCGAGATCCCGGTCGGCATCGTGACCGCGCTCGTGGGAGGACCCTTCTTCGTGTGGCTCCTCGTGCGGCGGAATGGTCACCGATGAGCACGCGCCTCACATACCGCGGCGCGACCGTCGGCTATCCGGGTGTCGATGTGGTCCGCGATGCGACCCTCGACGTTGCTCCCGGCGAGATCGTCGGCCTCATCGGCCCCAACGGAGCCGGCAAATCGACCATGCTGCGGGCGGTCACCGGCAGCGCGCGTCTCACGGCCGGTGAGGTCACACTCGGTTCTGTGCCGCTGGCCCGCCTCTCTGCGCGTCAGCGTGCTCGTATCGTCGGTGTCGTCCCCCAGCAGGTCACCGTCACCTTCTCGTTCTCCGCCCGCGAGTTCGTGCTCATGGGTCGCCATCCGCATCTCGGCCGATTGCAGCAACTCGCACCCACCGACGATTCCCTCGCCGAGGAGGTCATGGCGCGCACCGACACCCTTCGCTTTGCCGAGGAGCCCGTCGACACCCTGTCCGGTGGTGACTTGCAGCGCCTCGCACTCGCCCAGGCGCTCGCGCAGCAGCCCGACGTCCTTCTTCTCGACGAAGCCACGAGCCACCTCGACCTCAACCATCGGTTGCAGGTGCTCGATCTGGTGCGCGAACTCGCCGACGGCGGGTTGGCCGTGCTCGCGGTCTTCCACGACCTCGACCTCGCGGCGCGCTACAGCGACCGCCTTGCCGTCGTGTCACAAGGCTCGCTCTCGTCCGCAGCGACGCCCGAAGAGGTTCTCACCGCCGAGATGCTGGCGAGGGTCTTTCGCGTGCGCGCGGTGGTCGGCGCGGACCCGGTCACGGGAGCGGTCACGGTCACACCTGTCCTTCGTGAGGAGGCGGTGACTAAAGGCACGCGCGGACGCGTGCTGGTCATCGGCGGGTCCGGTACGGCCGCAGCCATCCTGCGCACGCTCTATCTCGAGGGCTACGAGGTCGTCGTCGGCGCGCTCAGTCGCGGCGACGTCGACGAGGCCGTGGCCCACGCGTTGGGACTCCGGTGCGTTGTGCTTCCAGCCTTTGGCGAGGTCGACGAGGTTGCCGAGAGGGCCGTTGCCGGGATAGCCGGGATAGCTGATGCCATCATGGTCGCCCAGACCCCGTTCGGCCGCGCGAACCTCGGCAACCTGCGGGCGCTTCGCGGGCATGCCGGGCGCGTGCTCTTCGTGGGGGCGCTCGATCAGGAGCGCGACTTCGCAGGAGGGGAGGCGACCGCACTGGTGGACGGTCTCATCGAAGCCGGAGCGACCGTCTTCGACGATACGGATAGCGCGCTCGCCGAGGTCGACGCGCGACTCAGCCGTCAGCAGGGAAGCGAGTGCTGAGCGAGATGAGTGGTGTGCACTGCTCTTCCCAGTCGCATCCGTCGCACGCGAGAGAGTGCCACCGCTCGAGGATGCGGGGAACCCACACGCTTATCTCTCCGTAGTTGAAGGAGTCGCCCGGCGCAAGATCGAGCAGTTCGAGCGCGAGGGCATCGAGGATGCGGACCTCGTCTTCACCCTCGGGTTCCCTCGAGCATCGGCCATCCTGCAGCGACGTGCACGCTGCGCACACATCGTCGGGACCAACGACGATCTCGCCGGCCTCGGTAGTCAGCCGGTCAATCACGCGGAAGAGGTTGTGTACGTAGTCTGCAGAGTAGCCCTGCCCGTGGAAGAACTGCAGACAGATGAGGTGGTGCCCTCTCATGCGCGGACCGCGCGTGCTCATGGCAGTCAACTTACCGGGATGTAGGGGGGTGGGGGGTTGTATTCGGGCCCCATCACCGACCCGGGTACGGATCGCTCGACCAGCTCCGTGCCGACGTAGTGTGTCCCGATTGCCGCAAGTGCGGCGGCCAGGGTTAGCGCTGCAAAGCAGAGCAGTATCGTGCTTGTGGAGCCCATATGTCGGATTCCTCGAAACATGGCCATGAGTTCTGCAGGTAGTGTGCCACACGTCTCTACAGAGTGCAGACGCTTCTCTGTGAAGCTGTATGGACGCAGGCGGGGTGCCCGAGCGCCTCGAGCGCCCGGGAGATCGTACTGCCCGCGCGGATAGCCGTATTGTTGGTGCTCGAGAGGTGGAGCGCGACAACGCAGCGCAGTCTCCCGGAGGCGAGGCGCGCGATCGCTTCAGCAGCAGCATCATTGGAGAGGTGGCCCTGCGACGATGCGATCCTTCGTTTCAGGAACGCAGGATAGGGGCCCTCGGCCAGCATCCGCGCGCAGTGGTTGCTCTCCACGCCGAGGAGGTCGCATCCGGCGAGCGTCTTGAGTGCCTCGGGCGTGACCTCCCCCGTGTCGGTAAGTACGCCGAAGGAGACCGTCGTCGTATCGAAGCGAAAGCCGAGCGGCTCGGCAGCATCGTGTGATGTCCGGAACGCCGTCACCGTCATGCCTCCGATCGAAAGGCTCTCACCGGATTCGATGCGACGCACATCGCGGCCGAGCGCGTCGGTCTCGGCGGCGCGTCGGGTACCGAGTGAGCACCAGACCGGTACGCCGAGGCGCTTAGCGAGTACACGGACCCCGCGCACATGATCACCGTGTTCGTGGGAGATCACGATGCCGACGACCCGTGCAGGATCTACATCGCACGCAGTCAGTCGACGCACCGTCTCTCTGGCCGAGAGCCCGCAGTCCACGAGTACGGTGGAGCCCCCGGCCGTCACAGCGATCGCATTACCGGCAGAACCTGATCCGAGGACCTGGACCGTCAGGCTGCGGGCGAGGGGGCGGAGCGCGATATCTCGTTGTGTCTGCATGGAGGGATTGTAGCGTGTCCTGCCGACATGCCATGCACCATCTTCGCTACCGCGCCATGGCGAGCATCTCTTTGGTTCGCCTCCACGCGAGCGGGAAGCCGCCCACGGTGAACCAGTAGACGACGTAGGTGAGCCGTTTCATGATGATCGCCGGGATCCCGCTGATGTTCCGGCCGAACATCCAGCCCACGCCCCACCTCGGTCCGACGCTGACGAACTCCCCATGCATACGCGGGACGTACGGTTCGATCGGCTCGCCGCGTGACTCCCTCAGGAGGTTGCCTGCGGTGTGCTCCGCCTCCCTGATCGCAAACTGCGCGAGCATCGGCAGTGTGCGATTGTCCTTCGGGTCCCTAAACGCGGCCACATCGCCGATCACGTAGATCTCCGGGTGTCCGGCAGCGCGAAGGTGTTCGTCGCAGACGATGCGGCCCGACGTGTCCGCTTCAAGTCCCCAGCTCACAGCATCCGGGTCCGCCTTGGCTCCGCCGCAGAACACGAGCACTTCGGCGTCCACGCGCTCTCCACCCGCGAGAACCACCTCCGTGCCCTCGACCCGTTCTACCATTCTGCCGAGAACGAGTTCGACGCCCATGCGCCCAAGGCGTGCCGCCGCCTTCGCGCGCTGTGGTTCGGGCAGGTCGTAGAGGATCTGAGGTCGCCCCTCGACAAGGCGAACGCTGAGGTCCTCCGGGTCGATCCCGGCGTCCCGCGCGCGCTTCGGCAGCATCTGCCCGAGAGTGCCCACGATCTCGACGCCGGTCGCGCCTCCGCCGATGACCGTGAAGCTCAAGATGCGTCGGCGCTCTGTGCGATCGTGATGGCGCGCCGCACGCTTGAACGCCGCTTCGATCCGGCGCTGGAGCTCCTGCGCGTCCTCGACCGACCACATGGTGACGGCGTTCTCGGCCAGCCCCGGCACGGGCGGCACGAACGCTACTGCGCCCGTCGCGATCACGAGGCGCCAGTAGTCAACTCGCTGCTTCTCGGCATCTCGCGCTCCAACCAACACCACACGCTCTTCGGCCGACACATCGTCGAGGCGGTTGTAGCAGACGGTAACGGGCAAGTCGCGGAAGACCGTTGGATGCCACAGCTCGCAGAACTCGGGCCGAGGTGGCCCGACGGCGACGAGGTCGAGCTCGGAGAGGGCCTGCTGGCAGGGGTTCGGTTCCACCAGCAGTATCTCGATGTCGTCGTCCGGGCGCACCATCTTACCGAGTCGGACCGCTAGCGTCGTTCCGCCGTATCCGCCCCCGGCGATGACGACGCGTCGCTTCTCCCCGGGCCTCTCACACGCAGACCCCGCCCTCTCGACCATCAGTGCCGCCTTCCTGTCGGTCTTGCCCTTTCCTGCTTCTACCCGTTCCGGCCGCCCCCACTTGTGGAACATAGTGCTCAGGACCGATTCTGAACAGTGCCAGTCGTCTGGCCGCAAGGAGGATTCATGCAGGTACGATTGTTCGCCCTCTCCACGTGTCCTTACTGTCGGATGACTAAGAAGTTCCTTGACGGAATCTCCGTCGAGTATGAGATGACCGAGGTGGACAGCCTTGAAGGTGCCGAGAAAGAGGCCGCCATCGCCGAAGTCCGCGAGTTGTCGGGCGGCGCCTCGTTTCCGGTTGTAGTCGTAGGTGAGGAAGTCATCGTCGGCTTCAACAAGAAGCGCCTGAAGGAGTTGTTGGCCGAGTGACTTCTGCTGGCCCGAGGAGACGCTTCCCGGAAGGTACCACGACCGAGAATCTCAAAGAGTACATGGCTCCGTTCGCGCTGCGTCTGGGATACCGTTTCAACGACGACGATGACTTCGTCGCCGAGGTGCTCGAAGCCGAGATCGAGATACTTGACGAGACCGGCGACGTCTACTGTCCCTGTCGCGTACGCACCGGCGACCCGAAAGAGGACGTCAAGATCGTCTGTCCCTGCATCCCGTTCTACGCCGATCAGTTCGCGAAGTTGCAGAAGTGCTGGTGCGGCCTGTTCGTGCGTACCGATGTCGAGGATGGCAGCGAGTTGCACGGTGTCATCGAGGTCCCCGAGGGCCCTGCCGAGGTCCCCGTCACCCTCGTCGATGAGTTCCCGCCCGGAACCGTTCGTACGGTCCGGATAGGGAAGCGCGAGGTCGCACTGGCGCGCGTGGGCGATGAGTTCTTCGCGCTCGGCAATGTCTGCCGTCATGCGTTCGGCCCGCTCGGCCAGGGCTTCATCGATGGCGGGGAGGTAATCTGCCCGTGGCACGGCTGGCGCTTCGACGTGCGTGATGGGACCACCGACCATCCCGGCGCCGACGTCGCGGTCTACCAGACCACTGTGCGCGACGGATACGTGTTCGTCACGGTCTAGTGCCGACATCCTTAACCAGCCTGTTGCTGCTGCTACCCGTGTCACGCCGGAGGCTGGGTAGGTGGCGTCTATGTCATCGAGCGTCGCCCCGAGGCCGGTGGCGACTGCGCTTCGTGTCACGGCCTCGAAGGGTTCCTCGACGCCTACGGGGCGTTCCTCGGAAACGGGAGTGGGCCGCACGGAGCCTACTCTGCTAGCACGAACAAGTGCGGCGTATGTCACTCGATCCACGATGCCGCCGCAGACAGTCTCAAGTTGCTGCCGACGGCCACAGTGGTCAGCACCTGTTTCACCTGCCACGACGGGACGGGAGGATGGGGTGTCTACGGCACCGTAGTGGCGCGGACCGGGCAGCCGCCGGGAGGCGGGCACTCGTTCGAGATGACGGACATCGTTCCGGGCGGCGACCCGTTGGGAGGCTCGATCACGGGGTCGTTCCTCGGCCCGGAGAACACAGCGACCGGAGCTGCGACCACACTCATCTGCAC
>CAYGKH010000020.1:0-2191 GCA_964350345.1 uncultured Coriobacteriaceae bacterium | reverse complement strand
CGTTCCTCGGCCCGGAGAACACAGCGACCGGAGCTGCGACCACACTCATCTGCACGGACTGCCACTCGGTCCACGGAAGCGACGTGGTCGAGGCGTTCAGGGGGGACAGGCGTCGCGTTCGCGCGCAGATGGCCGCACTCGAGAGCCCTCGTCTGCTGAAGCGATCCCCGACAGGGGCGGTCGGCCCTGTGGACGAGTACGGGTCGGACTGGTGTCTTGCGTGCCATGCCGGTCGTGCATCTGGAGGCATGGCAGTCAACCATCCGGTCGATTCGGCCGACACGCACGCCGACCCCTTCACGTACTCGAAGGTGGCCCTCTTAGCTTCCAACGGGCCGACCGGGAGTACGGTACTTGGCCCTCTCGGCGGCATAAACCGTTCGCTGGGTGGTCACGATCTGGAATGGGCCGATCCACCCCCAGCGACAACAGGGGCTTCCTGATGCCCTACCCCCGGACCGCCCAGCAGGACGGGCACGCGCCGATCTGCCAGCAGTGTCACGAGGACAGTCGCGAGGTCGGCTCGCTCTCTGCGAACGGGATGACTGCCACCGCAGCACCGGCTCAGATCGCGCGTGGGGACGGCGGGAAGGGTCGAGCGCGAGTTCTGCAGTGAACTGAAAGAGGGCCGCCCGCGATGGGCGGCCCTCTTTCAGTTCGGGACGAAGCCTGTCTGAGCGAGCGACCTTTCCCTGCGCCGCCCTACTCGATCGCGCCCTCGCCGGGCTGATCGCCCTTGAACAGTTCGGCGATCCCGCCTATCGAGCCGAGGACTCCGCTGACCTCCATCGGCAGGAAGACCTTGTTGGCCTTGCCGTCGGCGATGGCCTTGAGCGACTCGAGGTAGCGGATGGCGATCAGGTCGTTGGTGGGGTTGCCGTCATGGATAGCGCCGAAGACGTTGCGGACCGCGTCCGCTTCACCCTCGGCCAGCGCGATCTTCTGGAACTTCTCGGCTGCTGCGACCTCCCTGATGGCCTGTGCCTGACCTTCGGCCCCGAGGATCTCTGCCTGCTTGGTCCCCTCGGCGCGCGTGATCGCCGCCTGCTTGTCACCGTCAGCTTCGAGGATCAACGCGCGGCGGGTACGTTCGGCCTTCATCTGGCGGTGCATCGCCTCGGTCACGTCGATCGGCGGCTCGATGCGCTGGAGCTCCACGCGCACGACACGTACGCCCCACTTATCTGTTGCGTCGTCGAGGATCTGCCTGAGTGCGGCGTTGATGTTCTCGCGGCTGGTGAGCGACTCGTCGAGCTGCATCTCGCCGATGACGTTACGCAGGTTGGTCTGTGCGAGCTTGGTGGCGGCCATGTAGAAGTTCGCGACGTTGTAGATGAGTTTCACCGGGTCGGTCGCCTCGTAGTAGACGACTGCGTCGACCGTCACGACGACGTTGTCTTTGGTGATGACCTCCTGTGGCGGCACGTCGACCACGTTCTCGCGCATGTCGACCTTGGTGATGCGGTCGACGAACGGGATGATGAAGTGAAGTCCGGAGTCGAACGTGTGCTGGTACTTCCCGAAGCGCTCGATGATGCCCTTCTCATACGGCCGTACGATGCGGATCGCGGCCATCGCGTAGACGAGCAGGACCAAGATGACGATGACTCCGAACAGAACCGGGGCAAACCCTTCGAACAACATCCGCTCTCCTTTGGTCCGGGCCCGCCTATTCGGGCGAAGCCTCTTCGTGCAGGGGTGTCACGATCAGGTGCGTGCCGCCTACTCGTTCGACACGAACGGGAGTGCCGACCTCGATGGAGCCATGGCCGGGGGCATCGGCGCGCCACTCCTCGCGCTCAACGCGAACCATCCCCTTGGGGCTGTCGGGCACGATCCGGTCGATCACGACCCCCGACTTGCCCACCAGGCGATCGACGCCCGTGAGCATGGGCGGCTCGTGGGTGAGGCGGTCGGCGTAGCGGCGCAGGAGTACGAGCATCACCGCAGAGACCGCAATGAACGCGACCCACTGCCAGCCGACGCTTACGCCGAGGAACTCGAGGAGCGCCGCAGCCGCCGCGCCGATCCCGAACGGGAGAAGGAAGAACCCGGCGGTGAATATCTCGGCGACGATCAGGATGGCAGCTAGCGATACCCACACCCAGAACCAGATCTCGACCATCTGTGCCTCCTCGGCGAGTCGGAACGCTGTCAGCCCCGAAGACTCTCATCAGCACTACTATATCCC
>CAYGKH010000019.1:13381-19536 GCA_964350345.1 uncultured Coriobacteriaceae bacterium | reverse complement strand
GCCCGCAGATGCGCGAGGCGCATGTCATGGGTGAGTTGGTCCGTCGGTGCCGCGACGCGGGGGTGCAGGTGATGGTCGAGGGGCCGGGCCACGTCCCGCTTCACCTCGTCGAGCAGCAGATCCGCGACCTCAAGTCGGCGTGTCACGGTGCGCCGCTGTACGTGCTCGGCCCGCTGGTCGTCGACATTGCGCCGGGGTACGATCACATCACGGCCGCCATCGGCGGCGCCGTCGCGGCGGCTGCCGGCGCCGACTTCCTGTGTTACGTCACCCGAGCCGAGCACGTCTGCCTGCCTGATGCGGACGATGTCGCCGAGGGCATCGTCGCGGCGCGCATCGCCGCTCACGCTGGCGACATCGCGAAGGGCGTGCCGGGTGCGCGTGACCGCGACGACGCGATGGCGCGGGCGCGCAAGGAGCTGGACTGGGAGACACAGTTCGCGCTCGCGCTCGAACCCTCGCTGCCGCGCGCGATGCGCCGCCGAGCGGGCGCCGAGGAGGGCGCGTGCGCCATGTGCGGCTCGTACTGCGCGATGCGCATCGCCACGGACGCGGCCAATCTCCGCGCGGCCTGCGAGCGGCCGGAGGAGGGCGAGCTCAAGTGCGGCTGACGGCCAACGAGCGCGACTTAGACGCGGAGCACGGCGCGGACACGCTGGCGCGACCGGGCGTCGGCATCGCGGCACACCACAAGGCAAACGCCGTGCTGGCGCTGCTGCTCGGACTCGATCCATGCGAAAGGGAGGACCAGGTATGAGAGTGCTCGTGAACGGAGAAGCGCGCGACACCGAGGCGGACACGCTCGCCGGACTCTTGAGAGAGGTCGGCGTGGAGGCCGGGCGTATCGCGGTGGAGATGGACCGGACGATCGTACCGCGCAAGGCCTACGAGACGACGATGCTCGCCGAGAACGCGCGAATCGAGATCGTGCGCTTCGTGAGCGGCGGGTAGGAGGTGCGCACGATGGAAGACGCACTCGTTATCGGCGATAGGACGTTCCGGTCCCGGCTCCTGCTCGGTACCGGCAAGTTCCCCTCCTCGGCGATGATGCTCGCGGCGGTCGAAGCGTCCCGGACCGAAGTCGTCACAGTGGCGCTTCGCCGAGTCGACCTGGCCGATCCCGCCGATGAACTCACGAGGCCGCTCGAAGCCGTCGACGTGTTGCTGCTGCCCAACACGAGCGGCGCGCGAGACGCCGACGAGGCGGTGCGGCTCGCCCGGCTCGCACGGGCCGCCGGGTGCGAGCCGTGGGTGAAGCTTGAGGTGACGCCGGACCCGCACTGGCTGCTGCCGGATCCGGTCGAGACACTGCGCGCGGCTGAGATCCTCGCCGCCGAGGGCTTCAGCGTGCTGCCGTATATGAACGCCGACCCGGTGCTGGCGAAGCGGCTCGAAGACGTCGGGGTCGCCGCCGTCATGCCGCTCGGTGCTCCTATCGGCACCAACAAGGGCGTGACCACTCGCGACCAGGTCGGCATCATCATCGAGAACGCGTCCGTGCCGGTCGTGGTCGACGCCGGGCTCGGCGCACCGTCGCACGCGGCGGAGGCGATGGAGATGGGTGCCGATGCCGTACTGGTCAACACGGCGATAGCCATCGCCGCGAACCCCGCCGCAATGGCGCGAGCGTTCGCGAAAGGCGTCGAAGCGGGCCGCGAGGGGCACCTCGCAGGCATAGCGCCGACCCGGGACTCCGCCGAGGCATCGAGCCCGCTGTTCGGCTTGTCGGGCGCGTAGCCCATGACACGAATCGCCTCCTTCGCCGAGGAACTGGCCCTCTATCCTGCGAACGCGGTCGCCGAGCGGCTGCAAGCCGCCGGCCCCGCCGACGTCGAGCGCGCGCTCGGCGCATCGCGGCCCGGTCCCGCCGACATCGTCGCGCTGCTGTCGCCCGCCGCTGAGCCGTACCTGCCGACGCTCGCAAAGCGCGCGCGCGAGCTCACCGTCCGGCACTTCGGCCGCACGGTGCAGCTCTTCGCGCCTCTCTACGCTTCGAACGCATGCGACAACGCATGCGTCTACTGCGGTTTCAGCAGGCGCAATTCGGCCCGGCGCCGCACCCTCACCGCTGACGAGATCGAGCGCGAAGGCGCGAACCTTCACGAGAAGGGCTTCCGCCACGTGCTCCTCGTGTCCGGCGAATCGCCGAGTGTCTTCGGCGAGGACGGGCTCGAGCAGGCACTGCGGCGGCTGGCGCCGATGTTCCCATCGGTGACCGTCGAGGTCTTTCCAATGGACGAGGCCGGCTACCGCCGCGCCGTGATCGCCGGTGCGGACGGACTCGCGCTCTATCAGGAGACGTATGATCGCGAGCTATACGCGGAGCTGCATCCGAGCGGCCGCAAGCGCGACTTCGACGCGCGGCTGCAGGCGCCGGAGCACGCCGCGAGAGCCGGAATGCGGCGGGTCGTCCTCGGCAGTCTGCTCGGTCTTCGCGATCTCCGGCTCGATGCGTTCGCCATGGCGCTGCACGCGCGCCACCTGGCCCGCGTCGACTGGCGTGTGCACGTCTGCCTCGCCTTCCCGCGCATGCGCCCCGCCGAGGGCGCCTTCGTGCCCGCGTCCCCCGTGAGCGACCGCGAGCTCGCGCAGCTGGTGTGCGCGATGCGCATCGCGTTGCCGCATGCGGGGCTCGCTCTCTCGACCCGAGAGCCCGCAGAAGTGCGCGACGCCCTCCTCGGCGTCGGAATCACGCATGTGAGCGCGGGGTCGAAGACCGCCCCGGGTGCGTACGCGTGCGGTGTCGAGGACGAGCTCGGCCAGTTCGCGGTCAACGATTCGCGCAGCGCGCTGGAGATGCGCGAGGCCATCCGGGCGGCGGGGTTCGACCCGGTGTGGAAGGACTGGGACCCGGGGCTGCGGGAGGCGGCGCCGTGACCGCGGCCGACCCCAGGGCGATCCTGATCGGGGGGCTCGATCCGAGCGCAGGCGCCGGTATCCTGCTCGACGCGTTCATCGCCGCGAAGCTCGGCGTTCAGCCGGCGGTCGTCGCGACGGTGGTGACGGCGCAGAACTCGGCCGAGTGGCTCGGCGCGGAGGCCGTCTCCGCGTCGCTCGTCGAGTTGCAGCTGGCCGCGCTTGCAGCGGAAGGGGATGCCGTCTGTGTAAAGATCGGCGCGCTGGGTTCCGCCGAGAACGTGGAGGCCGTCGCGTCGTTCCTGCGGTCGCCCGAGCGGTCCTCGGCGGTCGTGCTCGACCCGGTGATCGCGAGCACGAGCGGGGGCACGCTCGCGCAGCCGGTGGTCGTCGAGGCGATGAGGAACGACCTTTTCGGTCTCGTCGACATCGTGACCCCGAACGCCACCGAGGTGATGCTCCTCGCGCCTGGGTCGGCGTCGCCCGCCGAGGCTGCCGCATCGCTCGCCTCGGCCTGCGGGTGCGCTGTGCTCGTCACCGGTCTGCCGCATGCCGAGCGCGGGGCGATGGACCTGCTCGTCACCGCCGACCGTTCGGTGCCGCTCCCGCACCGGATCCTCTCCGCGGTGGGGGACCCGCGTGGCACGGGCTGCATGCTGGCGACGTCGCTCGCTTGCCGTCTCGTGGGATCCGATCACGTCTCCGCCGTCGCTGCCGCGCAAGATGACGTGCTGGCCCTGCTCCCCTTCGCGTGCGAAGTTGGTGTCGGCCGACTCCAGCTCCACCTCCCGACCGTGTGTGGAGCCGACTGAACGAGAGGCTCGGCTGGCGGGCGTCGCCGCGCATTACGGCAAAGGACTCGATGGCGGCGAGGGAATCCTATCGTTGGTGATGATGCCCGGCCAGTGTGAATCCGCGCCGATCATCCTCCTCGAAAACCGTGACTGCAGGTTGCCCCGTCTCGAGGGTTCGCATCCCTCCCTCTCCGCCATGTGATGTCACGACATCGTGGACACATCATGTCTTCCGATGGCCTGGCAGTCTCGGGTCGACTCCGAAGGTGGGGCGCCTGAACACCTCAATGGGCATCACGCGGGCATGATCGACCGCTGTCCGCCGTGCGGGCGCAGAGAACGGGCGGACCAGCTCGGTGCAGGAATCGGCCATTCGTGATGGTATTCTCATGCAGGCACCACAACGCATAGGTCTGTCATCGGACGGATCCATACGGCGTGCATGATCATCGAAAGCGAGGAAGGTTGACTATGGATCTGAAGGCACTCACAGACCTGAAGGCGGGCACTCTGGATGCGGACTTCCTGAACCTGCTGATCTTCGATATCACCGGCGGTATGCGTTCGGTGACCATCCCGAGAGGACACGTTTCCGAGGCCACCTTCCGTGGCGGCATCGGTTTCGATGCTTCCAACTACGGTTTCGCCAAGGTCGATCAGTCCGACATGGTGGCTGTCCCCGATTGCGGCTCGGCCTGGCTCGAAAAGCGCGACGGATTTCGCATCGTCCACGTGCTCTGTGACGCACTCTCCGCAGAGCACGAGCCGTTCGAACAGTATCCACGTGCTGTTGCAGCGCGAACTGCCGAGTATCTGAAGGAGAAGGGGATCGCTGACAGCGCGCAGATGCTTGTCGAACTCGAACTCTACGTGTTCGACACGCTTGAGTACTCTACCGGACTCGACCATGCGTTCTACTCTGTCGGATCGGCGGAGGGCCTGGGTGAGGGGCACAACAGGCAGCAGCGTTTCGCCCCTCTGAAGGGTTACCACAAGCTTTCGCCGGAGGACCGCTTCTTCGACTTCCGCAACCAGACGGTTCGGCTTATGGAGGACGCGGGAGTCCCGGTAAAGTACCACCACCACGAGGTGGGCGCTTCTCAACTAGAGGTCGAGCTGGACTTGATGGACCTGGTAAAGGCTGCCGACAGCACCGAGATTGCGAAATGGATCATCCGTTCCGTGGCAAAAGAGATGGGCTTCAAGGCCACCTTCATGCCCAAGCCGCTCTACAAGAAGCCCGGGAGTGGCATGCACGTGCACCAGTTCCTCGAGAAAGGCGGGACGAGCATCTTTCCCGGCGACGGACTTCACGGACTGTCGAAGGAGGCGCTGGCCTACACGGCTGGTCTCCTGGAGCACAGCCTGACGGGGAGTCTCCTGTCCTTCACCAACCCGAGCACCAACAGCTATCGCCGCCTCGTGCCCGGATACGAGGCGCCCATCAGCGCAACTTTCGCGAAGGGTTCGAGGAGCGCGGCTGTGCGGATTCCCGGGTACCTGAAGCCAGACGAGGTCCGTGTCGAGTACCGCACCGGCGACGCCTCAGCCAACACCCACTACATGCTCTCGGCGATGGTGCTTGCCGGCGTGGATGGGATGCTACGCAATGCCGATCCCGTGGCGCTCGGATTCAGCACCCCGGAGGCCATGTACGAGAAAGTGTTTCCGCTGAACCTACGCGACGTTCTCGACGGCCTGAAGACAGATAATGAATGGCTGAAGCCGGCCTTCCCCGACAGGCTGCTCGAGTCCTGGGCGGAGCAGAAACGTGAAGAGGCGGACTACGTCTACAACGCGCCGACTCCTCAAGAGTATGAACTGTACTTCTAAGCCGCTGAGCTCAGAGCGACAATGGCGCATACCTACTCGCCATCGACCGGCTCACCGGCATCGTTCCTGTGACACTCAGTGCATGTCTCTACCGAGAGATCCCGGTGGTTTTCAGGGAGCGTGCTCCTCGGCTCGACCCAGTGGCAGTCCGAGCAGGTCGCGAACGGTCCGTCAGTCGGGTGGAGGGGGGGACCGGTAACGCTTCGAGACAAGCCGGCGGGCGGCGGCTCTCTGAGCGCGCGAGCGGGATCGACCGGGTGGCACAGCAGGCACTCACCGGTCTCATATCGCATGTGGCTTTCGGGGACACCATGGTCGCGCGAGGGATCGCCGTGACAGAGGGGACAGCCGGTGTCGCCCATCTCGATCGAGTGTGGCACGAACGAGCGCGGGGCCTGCCGGTGGCAGGAGCCACACGTTTGCTCGTTGTAGTAGCGATGAGTCACCGGAATGGTGTCTTCGTCGACGACATGGCAGTCCAGACACGAGTCAGTCTCCTGTGACGGAGGATGCGGATTGTCCGGGGCATATCCGGCACTGCTCACAGATGGCGCGACAGACGTCGCGGCCCACGTGAACAAGAGGGCGGCACCGACGAACAGCGTAAAGATGATCATAACCACAGATGACACGATGCGATGGTTCATGGCACCCCCTACACCATGTCGAAGC
>CAYGKH010000019.1:0-13281 GCA_964350345.1 uncultured Coriobacteriaceae bacterium | reverse complement strand
AACCACAGATGACACGATGCGATGGTTCATGGCACCCCCTACACCATGTCGAAGCGTTCGGTGTGAATGCGGTCCGAAGGTACCCCAATCTCGGGCAGTACCTTCTCCATCGCATCCATCAGCGGTCCGGGACCACATATGAAGTACTGAAAACGCCGATAGAGAGACGGCGGAAGATGGCGCGCCAGGAGTTCGGCGGTGACGAATCCCCGTTCGCCGTCCCAACTCTCATCCGCATGCAGGAGGACGGTCACGAGCGTGAGAGAGGGCATTCGCTCCGCCATAGCTTTCAGTTCATCTCGGAAAGTCAGGTCGTCGAAGCTGTTGGCCGCGTGAAACATGAATATGGGCCGGACATCTCCGCGTGTCTCAAGGGACTGCAGCATCGAGTAGAGCGGCGTGATTCCGACTCCACCTCCGATGAATACGTAGCCTGCTCCCTCTTCGCGATCGATGGAGAACACCCCGAGAGGACCATCCACCCATGCGGTCGTGCCTGGTTCGATAGTGGGCACGACCTCCGTCGACCAGTCGCCAAGCTGCTTGATGGTGAAGGCGATGGCGCCGTCCTTGTATGGGATGTCTCCGTTGGACGAGAACGAGATCGGATGCTGGTCGGTGCTGAACGGGCTGCGTCCGAATCCGATCCAGGCGAACTGTCCCGGCTCGAAACGGAAGCCCTCGTGGCCGACGGGGCACAGTACAAGTGTGTTTGACTGTCCGTGCTCCACGCGGTTCTCGGTGACCGTCCACGGTCGGCTCATGAGCGAAAGTGGCCTGAACAGCCTGTAGCGCAGGAACATGCCGACAAAGAAGGCCAGATAGACGATCCAGAGCGCCCTCATGACCGGCAGCGCGGCGAACCTGCCGATGCCCAGAACGTGTGCGGCTGCAAATCCTATGAGTGCGATCGAGAACAATCCGTGCGTGGTATGCCACGCACCGTATGAGAAGCGCAACTGACGCCTATAGACGGACAATCCCACTACGAGAACAGCCAGGAGGAAGGCGACTAGTCCAGCGGTCACTGGCCAGGGGGCCGTGAGCGTCGGCCTGAGCAGAGTGATCGAGTATGCCCGGTCCGCGATGAGGAGCAGCGGGTGAGCGAGTGCGAACGCCATAGCGGCGATGCCGATCTGCCGGTGGAACTGAAGCAGGGAGTCGAGTCCGAATGCGCCTGCGACACCACCGAAACGAGATACCAGTGCAAGCTCCGTGGCCATGAGGGCCAGTGCGATGTAACCAGTGGCAATCGACAGGTTTATGAGCGTGTTGGCCGTCTGCTGGGATTGGAAGAAGATCACGCCCATGACGAGCGGGAACAAGATGATCGTCAGGTACAGCCCGAACCAAAACACACCGCGTATGATCAGTCGCATGCCGAGTCACCTCGCGATGTTGATTGCTGCCGGACCAAGCTGCCCTCGATTCCTGTCGCACACCCCTCGTGCAGGAGTATACCTGTTCGGGAAATCCCCCTGGTGGATTCACGTGCGTGAGTGGGCGTGACCTTCGCCGCCCAGTCTCGGTCACGTCATGTGAGGTAGAGCCCATTGGAGAGATAGCACGCACGGGCGCTGCGATGCTTTGCCTACTCGAGCGGAAGCGTGAACCCGACGGATGCGCCCCGACCCTCGCCGGCGCTCTCCACGAAGGTCTCCCCGCCGTGATCTGCGATGATCCGGTGCGAGATGGCCAGTCCGAGTCCCGCGCCGCCGGTGTCTGCGGTACGGGAGGAGTCGGCGCGATAGAAACGCTCGAACACGTGCGGGAGATCGGCAGGGTCGATCCCGGCACCGGTGTCGGTGACGCGCACCTCAGCGAGTCCGCTGTCGGGGTGCGTGGAGACCGTCACCAGTACGCTCCCGTCCGACGTGTGCCGTAGAGCGTTGGAGAGCAGGTTGCGGAGAACCTGGGTGAGGCGGCCTTCATCGCCCGTGACCGTCACCGGCGTCCCGGGGGTGCGCGCATGGACCGTCACGTTCAGGCGGGCTTGAGATGACGCATGCTCAGCCTCGCGGCGGGCGAGCGCGGTCAAGTCGACCGCTCCCATCGAATAGGAGAGGCGACCCGCCTCGGCGAGAGCGAGTTCCTGGAGGTCATCGACGAGCCGAGAGAGGTGAGCCAGATCATCGACGACCGAGTCGAGCCGGGAGCGGTCGGTGGCGATGACGCCCTCCGCCATCCCTTCGACTTGGACCCGGGCCGCGGTGAGCGGGTTGCGGAGTTCGTGGGCGACGTCGGCGACCATCCGGCGCCGGAGCTCTTCGGCGCGCTGCAGGGCCTCGGCCATCGTGTTGAAGCTCTCGCCGAGCGCGACTATCTCGCCCGGTCCCGCCACCTCGACGCGGTGGGATAGGTCACCGGCTGCGAGGCTTGCGGCACCTTCCTCGAGCGCACGGAGCGGTTCTGTCAGGGCGCGAGCGAGGAAGAAGGCCGCAAGCGCGGCGAACACGGCAGCGACCAGGCCGCCGAGGAAGACCCCGCGGTCGACGCTGGCGAGGAACGCCTGCTCGGCCGCTCCGATCACCGCTGTTCGCCCGGTACCCATCATTCCCTGCCCGTGCGCTCCGGGTCCGACACGCAGGTACGCACTGAACGCCGAGGTGAAGACGGTACGGGAGACGAGACCGACAGCCAGCACGGACCCGAGACCCACCGCCAGGGTCCCGAGGAAGATGCGCCAGAAGAGTCCTGAGCGGGCCATCAGTTTATTCCTCGACCTTGTAGCCGACACCGATGACCGTTCGCAGATGGCGTGGTGAGCGAGGGTCTTCGCCGAGCTTGCGTCGTATGTTCTTCACGTGCGCGTCGATGGTGCGTTCGTACCCTTCGAACGCCTCGCCCGAGACGATCTCGAGGAGTTGCCCGCGTGTGTAGACGCGGCCGGGATGGGCGGCCATCGTCACGAGGATGTCGAACTCCGTGCGCGTGAGCTCGGCGGGACCGCTGCTTGTGGCCACCGAGCGTCGCCCGGGATCGATCGTCAGGTCTCCCACCCGGATGGGGGAAGCGGCGTCCGCCGGTTGCGCCGCCCGGTCTACTCGCCGCAGGACCGCTTTGGCCCGTGCGACGACCTCTCGCGGGCTGAACGGCTTGGTGATGTAGTCGTCTGCGCCGATTTCGAGTCCGATGAGCCTGTCCACCTCGTCGCTGCGGGCGGTGATCAGTATGACCGGCAGGTCGAGCGCCTGGAAGCGGCGCGTCAGCTCGAGCCCGTCGAGGCCCGGGAGCATGATATCGACGAGGGCGAGGTCGGGGCGGCGCTGTTCGGCCAGGCCGAGAGCCTCTCGGCCGTCGGTGGCCGTGAGCGTGTCGAAGCCCTCGGTGTGCAGATACTCGGCCAGGACCTCGACGATCTTCACGTTGTCGTCGACCACGAGCACGGTGCGCATCGTGTCCTCCTCGGAGGTGGGAGCATACAGAGTATGACATGGTGCAACACAGAAGGCGGGCTCATCGGAGCCCGCCTTCCGGTCTCAGGCGTTGCGGGTGTGACGCGAGTCTTCCTTACTGGGTGTTGGGGCAGACTCCCGTGCCACATGCGCCACCGGAACCACGCTCGCCACCCGACCCGAGACCACCGCGAGCCTGTGCGCCCATGCCGCCTCCCTGGCGACCCGTCTCGGTCGAGTTCACGCGCTCGGCGACACGCTCACGCATGCGCTCGAGGGCCGCATCGGCCTGCTCACGAGTGAGCGTGCCTGCGGCGACGGCGTCGTCGAGAGCGTTCTCGCGGGCATCGAGGGCCGCACCAACGACCGCGTCAACCCTCACGCCGGCCGACTCTGCGATCTCCGCCGCGCTCGCGCCTGACGTGCGCTGTTCGCGGACCTCGTCTGCGGACAGCCCGGTCAGGTTCGCGAGGATGTCGTGCATCCGGCCGCCGGCATCCCGGATCATCGGCCCGATCCGCAGACCGCTTTCACATGCTGCCGTGGGTGCATCTGCGGAGCCGGCCACCGGCCTTGCCGCGAACGCACCGCTGATGTTCCCGACCACGAGCCCGGCGACGAGTGTCGCCGATGCTAGTGCGATCGCACGTTTGCTGTTCACGTCTGGTGCCTCCTTACCGTCGGGGGGTTATCACGCTATGTGCTTATCCTCCCGCGGCGGTGTGAATTCGGAGTGAACGCCGTGCGCGCGATTCGTGACGGCCACCTCTTCGTACCAGAGGCTGTGGCGCTCCTCGGCGTATTCGCGGTCGACCGTCCCGTCGATCATTGCGGGTAGCAGCTTGCGGTTCGCCTTGATCGCGAATGCGGCGAAGTGTCCGAGGACGCCGATCACGATCAGCATCGCCGCGGCGTTGTGGAGCGACGTTGCGATGAAGATCGAGAGCGGGGGCATGTCGACGCCGGGCAGGTTCTTCACGACCTTCACCAACCCGCTCGCGACCACGATCAGGATGTTCACGCCTATGAACGCATACGCGATCCGCTGCTCGGCGAGGTACTTGTGGGACGGAGGCTCCTCGCCGCGGCCGAACATCGCAGCGATGATCTGCGCCGACTCCTTGAGGTCACCACGCCTCGGCACGATCGCCGTGCGGCGGGTAGCCAGGGCCGCCACGATGTGGAACACCACCGCGAAGAGGAGCACCGCGCCGGCAACGTAGTGGATCGTGAGCGTGAGGTGGTAGTCGGCAGCCCATGCCATACCGGGTAGATCGGCGATCCCGTAGCGTGCGTACATCGGCATCTGGCCGAATCCCGAGAAGATCAGCGCGAACGTCGAGATCGCCACCAGCCAGTGTACGAGGCGATTCTCGACGGACTGGCGATCGATGCGGTCCTTGGAGGCGGGCCGGTCCGCGTTTCCGGCCGCGTTTCCGCGGCTCATTCCGAGCCTCCTTTCCACGCAGAGTGAGCCGCCCATGCGGCCGCTGCGACCCCGGCGATCGGCGCGATCGCGTAGCCTTTGGCGATCCCCTCGGAGGTGTCGAGGAAGTTCTCGACCCCGGGCTCCATGCCGGGCACACTCGTCTTCATTCCGTCCGGTAGCTCGGCCTTTCGCTCAGCTATCGCATCGTCGATCTGTTCGAAAGGTACGGGCGAGACGTAGAAGGTCGAGGTTCCGCCGTTCTCGGCTGCTCCGTAGATGTGGCCGCCGATCTCGGCAGCGCGGATTTCGGCGATCTGTTTCATCTCCTCCTTGGGGCCGAACTGCTGGGCACCGGTCGGGCATGCCGTCACGCATGCGGGTCGGCCGCCCTCCTCGACGAGGTCGACGCACATGTCGCACTTGTACATGACGCCTCCGCCGACAAGACCGGGAACGAGCTTCATGTAAAGACCGACACCGGCCTGACGCTGCGGGACGTCCCACGGGCAGACGTCACGGCACTTCGCACCGCCCATGCAGCCATCCTCGTTGATGACGACCGCGCCGCTGGCGGTCTTCTCCTGCACGCTGAAAGGGCAGAGGTTCGCGCACGGCGGGTTGTCACAGTGCATGCACTTTCGGGGGATGTTGAGCGTCACTCCGCCAGCTTCGACCGTCTCAACGAAGGTCCAGTTGTACGGGGTGAATCGATCGGTGAGGTCGCGCCTGTCAGACCAGTCTTCGTACTTCCCGGTGGGCCAGTTGACCGGGATGTCGTCCACCGGCTCGGGGTAGCGGGTTTCGTTCTTGAGGGTGCACGCTTCGGTGCAGGCGCCACACCCGGTGCACTTCGTAAGATCGATGAAGGTGCCGAACGTCCCGGTGGGGACCGGCTCGGCGGCCATCACCGCCTTCGGCAGGGCGAGCGTCGAAGCACCCGCGAGCCCCGCAGCGGTGGAGCGTAGCAGGAATTCTCTTCGGCTGATGTTCTGTGCAGACATAGGCCCCTTCCATCTTTCGGCGTCATTCGTGTCGGGAGGATGTGAAGTAGATGTCTAACATACCCGAGGGGGTATAGTCAAACTTTGCTGCAGATTGTTTAGCAGGATTATCTCTTGGATAAGAATCGTTCACCAATAAGGAGGCGGAATGGCGGTTGCGCACGGCGAAGTGGAGCGTCGGGTCGAGCTGATGAGGCGCGCCCTTCGCGAGCGGGGGATGAAGCTTACCCATCAGCGGTTGGAGGTCGTGCGAGAGATCGCGGCGGCGGAGGATCATCCCGATGTCGAACACGTGTTTCGCAGCGTGCGCACCCGGGTTCCGACGATCTCGCTCGACACCGTGTACCGCACCATCGCCACGCTGGTAGAGCTCGGGTGCGTGACGCGCACCACGCTCACGCCTGGACCGGCCAGGTATGACGCGAGCCTCGACCACCATCACCACTTCGTGTGCACGCGGTGCGGCGTCGCACGTGACGTCGTCGCCCCCGGCCTCGATGAGATCCGGGCTTCAGCGGCGACAACGGGGCTCGGCAGGGTCGAGGCCGTGGAAGTGAGTTTGCGGGGGGTATGCACTGACTGTGAGCGACGTGAGAGCGCTGATCGCAGCGACCAACACATCTAGCGACTGATTCCGGGGGGAATCGGAGAGGAGCAGGCAACATGAGCGACGACAGCAAATGCCCGGTGACGGGCAAAGGCGGAGGGCACGGCGCCGGCCGCGGGACATCGAATCGGGACTGGTGGCCTAACCAGCTCGACCTCGGGGTCCTTCATCAGAACCCGCCCACGGGCGATCCGATGGGCGAGGACTTCGACTACGCCGAGGAGTTCAAGACGCTCGACTTGGAGGCCGTGAAGAAGGACCTCTATGCGTTGATGACCGACTCGCAGGAGTGGTGGCCGGCCGACTACGGTCACTACGGTGGCCTTTTCATCAGGATGGCGTGGCACAGCGCGGGCACGTACCGTCTGGCCGATGGCCGTGGTGGAGGCGGGTCGGGATCCCAGCGCTTCGCACCGCTCAGCAGCTGGCCGGACAACGCCAACCTCGACAAAGCGCGCCGTCTGCTCTGGCCAATCAAGCAGAAGTACGGCCGCAAGATCTCCTGAGCCGACCTCATGATCCTGGCCGGCAACTGCGCGCTGGAGTCGATGGGATTCAAGACCTTCGGCTTCGCTGGTGGACGCGAAGACATCTGGGAGCCGGAGCAGGACATCTACTGGGGAGCTGAGGGTGAGTGGCTCGCTGATGAGCGCTACTCCGGTGACCGTGAACTCGAGAACCCGCTCGCGGCCGTGCAGATGGGACTCATCTACGTCAACCCGGAAGGGCCGAACGGCAACCCTGATCCGGTCGCTTCAGGTCGCGACGTGAGGGATACCTTTGCGCGCATGGCTATGAACGACGAAGAGACCGTCGCGCTCATCGCTGGCGGCCATACCTTCGGCAAGTGCCACGGTGCGGGCGATGCGGAGCATGTCGGTCCGGAGCCAGAAGCTGCCCCCATCGAGGAGCAGGGACTCGGCTGGAAGAGCAGTTTCGGTAGCGGCAAAGCGGGCGATGCCATCACCAGCGGCATCGAGGGTGCCTGGAAGCCCAACCCGGACACATGGGACATGGGTTACCTGAAGGTCCTGTTCAAGTACGAGTGGGAACTCGTCAAGAGCCCGGCTGGCGCGCATCAGTGGCTTGCCAAGGACGTGGACGACGAGGACATGGTGGTCGATGCATTCGACCCGAAGAAGAAGCACCGGCCGATGATGACCACAGCCGACCTCTCGCTTCGTCTCGACCCGATCTACGAACCGATCTCCCGGCGCTACCTGGAGAACCCCGAGGAGTTCGCAGATGCGTTCGCCCGGGCCTGGTTCAAGCTGACCCATCGCGACATGGGTCCTCGCTCCCGCTATCTCGGCCCGGAGGTCCCCGAAGAGGAGCTCCTCTGGCAGGACCCGGTACCCGCGGTCGACCATGAACTCATCGGCGAGCAAGACGTCGCAGCACTCAAAGACACGATCCTCGCCGCGGGGCTCTCGGTGTCGCAACTCGTCTCGACCGCCTGGGCTTCGGCTTCGACGTTTCGTGGCTCGGACATGCGCGGCGGGGCGAACGGTGCGCGCATACGTCTCGCGCCGCAGAAGGACTGGGAGGTCAACGAGCCTGCGAAGCTCGAGCAGGTACTCGGGACCCTCGAGGGCATCCGGGAGGAGTTCAACGCCGCTCAGACCGGCGACAAGCGGGTGTCGCTCGCAGACCTGATCGTGCTCGGTGGCTGCGCCGCAGTCGAGCAGGCGGCACGCAACGCTGGCCACGACGTGACGGTCCCCTTCATTCCGGGACGCACCGATGCCTCTCAGGAGCAGACCGACGTCGAGGCGTTCGCCGTGCTCGAACCGGCTGCGGACGGCTTCCGCAACTACCTCAAGGCGAAGTACTCGGTGCCCGCCGAAGAGCTGTTGCTCGATCGCGCACAGCTGCTGAAGCTGACCGCCCCTGAGATGACGGTTCTCGTCGGCGGCATGCGCGTGTTGGGTGCAAGCTTCGGAGGGTCTCCGCATGGCGTTTTCACCGAGCGGCCCGAGACGCTCACGAACGACTTCTTCATGAACCTTCTCGACATGGATACGGAGTGGAAAGCGACCTCCGAAGACGGAGACGAGTTCAAGGGCAGCGATCGCGCGACGGGCGCTTCGAAGTGGACCGCTACCCGCGCCGATCTTGTCTTCGGCTCAAACTCTCAACTCCGGGCACTCGCTGAGGTCTATGCGTGCGAGGACTCCCGGGAGAAGTTCGTACACGATTTCGTCGCGGCATGGGACAAGGTGATGAACCTGGACCGTTTCGACGTCGCCTGATCGCAGCACCGTTTCCCGTGCGCCCGCTCCTCGAACGTGAGGGGCGGGCGTCTTCACTCTTTTTCCTGGTACTCTTCGAACGGTAGTGGGCGCGTGTGTTCGCATAGTGAGTAAAGCATGGGAGGCTCGAGATGCCCAAGGTCGTCCGGTTCAGTGTGTCCGCCGACGAGCGCCTGATCGACAAGTTCGACGAGCTCATCGGCGAGCAGGGCTACGTGAATCGTTCCGAGGCGGTTCGCGATCTGATGCGCAATGCTCTTGTCGAACGGCAGTGGGAGCAAGAGGAGGGCGAGGCTATCGGCACGGTCACGCTCGTCTACGACCACCACTCGCGAGATCTCTCGGACAAGCTGACCGACCACCAACACTCACACCATCGTGAGATAGTCTCGACACTCCACATACACCTCGACTCCCATCACTGTCTCGAGGTCGTGGTGCTCCGCGGGAAAATCCGCGAGATCGACCGGCTCGCTTCGGAGCTCATCGGAACGAAGGGCGTCAAGCACGGGAGATTCGTCGCCACAACGACAGGAGAAGGCCTTACGTGAGTTCCGGGTCGGGGTGGCGGTGCCACGTGTTCAGGAGCGAGTGGGGCACCTCGAGTCCATGCTCGTGCATGAGGTGAGCTTCGGACATGACCTCGGCGGGCACACCGTCCGCCTGGATGCGGCCCCCGTCGAGGAGCAGTACACGGCCACAGGTCTCCAGGACGAACTCGAGGTCGTGTGACGCCACCATGATGGTGTGATCTCGCATGTCTGCGAGCATCTTGATGAGCCGCCTGCGGTATCTGAGGTCCAGGTCCGATGTCGGTTCGTCAAGGATGAGCAGTCGCGGCATCATCGCGAGGATGCCAGTGAGCGCCACGAGGCGCTGCTCCCCGCTCGACAACTCGTGTGGCGCCCGGTCGAGTAGGTGCGAGATGCCCGTTGCCGAGGACATCGAAGTCACCCGCTCGTCTACCTCAACTTCGCCCAGTCCCGTGTTCTGGGGGCCGAATGCGATGTCCTCCCGTACCGTGGGGCAGATCAACTGGTCGCTCGTATGGTGGAAGACCATGCCTACCTCCGGCCTGAACGCGCCGGGCTCCACCGGTCGTCCGAACACCTCCAGCCCCCCCGAGACCGGTGAGGCGACGCCGCAGAGAAGCATGAACAGCGTGGTCTTCCCGGCTCCGTTGGGTCCGATGATGCCGACCCGCTCCCCCGGGTCTACGGCGACAGCCACGTTTTCGAGTACCGGCGTTCGGCCCGGGTATCCGAAGTTGAGTTCGCTGATGTGCACCGCCCTCATTGAACTACGTCTCCTCATCAGGGCGGATTACCCGCCGGTTCGAATCTCTTACAGGAATAGGGCGGGCATCAACACGAAAGCGCTGGCCAGGGTCAGGCACGCGGCAAGCCCCGCAAGATCACGGGCATCCGGAGTGTGGCGGGGGGTCTCGCCCCGGGAGGCGCCATATCCGCGAAGCGTCATCGCTGCAAGCACCCGTTCAGCCTGCCAGTTGGTACGTACGAGAAGGGATCCGATGATGTATGCGGTCGTCCTGATCGAGCGGATAGAGCCGAGGCGCGCACCACGGAGCCGGGCTGCGGTTCGAGCGCGGTTGAGGTCCTCGGCGAGTTGGAAGATGTATCGATACGTGAAGAGCAGCATGTCGCTCATGAGGGAAGGCAGTCCCAGCGAACTCATCGCCCTCACGAGCGTAGGCATCGGAGTGGTTCCGAACAGGACGGTGGCGACCGTGATGATGCTGAAGAACCTGACCGCGACGGACACGAACGCTAACGTGCCTTCGAGTCTGAGAGCCACCGGGCCGACCTGAGCGAGGATCGTCTCACCGGAGAAGAGCGGAAGTACGACAGCGAGTGCGACCAGAAAGACTCCAGGCACCTTCATGCGTGAGAACAGGTATGCAAAAGGGAGTGATGAGAGGTGGTAGATCACCAGCGCGGTCGCAACCATGAGTGGGAGGAGTCTGACATCGCGTACGCCCGCGAACGCGAACACCAGGCACAGTAGTCCGATCAGCTTCAGTCGGGCCTCCCATCTCGAGAGCGAGGTGGTGCGGGGGGCTATGGGTGTGGCTTTTGCGAGCATCAGATACGCTCCTCCAGAAGACCTGGCTGGACGCGGAGCAAGAACAGCACCACCATCGCGGTGAACATGCCCTCGATCAGGCCGAGGGGCATGTGCGCCAGAAGCAGACCGATTACCGCTGTCCGCTCTACCGCTGCGTCGAGGTATGACGGGACGGCGGAGACGATGAGTAGTGCGGCGGCGAGTGCCCCCAGTGCCACGGCTGCGAAAGCGGCAGTGAAGCCCAGAGCGGCAGCGCCTAAGGCGCGGTGTCGCTCGCCGAGCAGGGTCCTCAGCCCGAAGATCTGGTGGGCGAGCAGGGCGGGCACACCGATGATGCACCCGTTGACTCCGAGTGCCGTGAGCCCCCCGTGCTGGAACATCACCGCCTGGAGGAAGAGCCCAACGAGGATCGCCGGGAATGCATACCATCCGAGCACCACGCCCATGAGTCCCGAGAGAACGAGGTGCACGCTCGCGGGTGGGACCGGGATGTGGATGAGAGACGCCATGAAAAAGACCGCTGTGAGGAGTGAGGCCTTCGGGACGCCCTTGCGGGGATCTGTGTGAGTGCGCTCGATCCTCCGCAGCGAGAACCATGCGACCCCTCCGGCTGCCACGAAGCCGCTGACGGCCGTCGAGACGGGGAGGATCCCGTCAGGGATGTGCATCAGGCAACCCTTCTTCTGAAAAAGTAGAGCGCGGTTCCGGCCGAGCCCCAGGCGACCGAGAGTGCCATGAGTGCCTTCTGCGGCCCGCTCAGGGAACTTTCGGCAGCCTCGACGACTCCGTCGGGCTCGACCTCGATTCGGACGAAGTCGCCGTGGCCTGCCTGCCGGACCCGCACTTCCCATGTTCCGGGCAGGTTCGCATCGGGAACGAAGATGAACTTTCCGTTCTCGTCGGTGATTCCCGTGAGCCACGGATCAGCCGGGTCTTCGGGAGTGAACACCGCGACCTGCGCCCCCGCCATCGGTTCGCCAGTGTCGAACGTGGCGACCACTTCAGTCCCTTGTTGGGGTGCTGTAGTGATGTCGACACCGTGGGCCATGGCTACCTGCATCGGCAGAGCCAACAGCAGGAAAGCCATGGCCGCGAAAAGAGTCGGGATCCGCGTGGTGTTCATGAGCGTGTGCCGATCTACTCCAGAGGCCGGGCGATGCAGTGCCCCTCACCGACGTGCCCAAAGTGAACGAGGATAGCTTCCAGGTTGGCGTAGTTTCCGGGGTCGAGGAGCTCCTCGAGGTCGACGAGGCTCACGTCCAGCACGCCACCTGTGGCGAGCGCCGCGAGCGGGTCGAAGCCGAGTGCAGCGACGTTCATCGGATCACCTTCCTCTTTGTCCGTCCGGCCGAAGAAGTGGTCGAAGTGGAAGGTCATCTCCGCCTCCGCCTCGCCGCCGGCCTCGAGGATGCCCCTGCGGACGTCGCCGACGTACTCGCCTCCCTGATAGGCGATCTCCCTGTCGAAACGTAGCGTGAAGTCGATGACCTCACCATCTTTCTCGGCCGAGCCCACGAACAACATGGTGTACCCCTCGGCCGGACCTGACGCAGCGCGCACCATGTGCCATGAGAGCGCGTTGTAGTGTCCCGCACGTGCATCGGCGATCTCGCCGACGAGCGCGGGATCCGATGCGGGATTCGCCAGATCGACCGTGTGCTCACCAGACAGCGACACCATGTGGTCGTAGACGAGGCCCCACTCGTTCTCGTCGACGTCGTATGGCGGGTCGGTCTGGTAGGCGGTGATGTCAGAGAGCGTCACGTAGGCGTGCTCGAAGCGTATGTCCCAGCCATCCTTTGAGCGGGTGCCCTCACGGGCATGCTCTTCGCCATCGGCCACGAACATGAGGAGCCCCGTGTCCGGGGTATCTCCGGTGGTGACGGGCGGTGCTGGTTCTGACGCATCCCCGGTGGTACATCCAGCGAAAGCCAGCAGGCCTATGAGCGCGATGAGCATGGCTGCGACGGTTCTCGAAGTACGGCGTTGCATTGGCCCTCCCCTCTCCGGCGCCGTGCACACTTCGGCGCTGAGACGTAACACTAATTGTAGAGTCGTGTTACTTTATCGGCCGGCAGGCTCAATGTCCAGTGCTCGTGAGGGTTCGATCGGGCGAGGCAGTATCCGTCAGCGAAGCAACGAGTGCCGTCTCCAGACTTCGCTACGAGGTGTCGTTGCGGGACTTGCTCAGAAGCAGGCGGTCCCGAACATCTCCATCAGCCGAGTAACCACCGGACCGACACGGCCGTCGCCGATGGCGTGGTCGTCGATCCGCACCACAGGCACGACGCCTCGGACGCTCGAGGTGATGAAGGCCTCCTCGGCGGCGAGCGCATCTTCCAGCGCGATGTCGCAGTGGTCGATCGCGAACTCCCCGGCTGCGAGCTCGAGCACTCGGGAGCCGACCGTTCCCCGAAGGACACCCGTGCGCGGTGCGAGGATGCGGCCGCGTACGACCACGTAAAAGCTTGCGGTCGCCCCTTCCGAGATAACACCGTCACTGTGATAAAGG
>CAYGKH010000018.1:0-21910 GCA_964350345.1 uncultured Coriobacteriaceae bacterium | reverse complement strand
AGCGAGTCGGGCGCTCGTGGCCGATGGCCTCGCGCGTATGCGCCGCGAGCCTCGCGCAGGGGTCGCTGCCCTCGCAGCAGTCGCATCGGCGCCCACCGGGTCCCTCACCGCTGACACGATCGCGTTCCAGCTCGCCCCGCGCCTCAACGCTGCCGGACGGATGGCCGATCCGCAGGTCGCGCTCGATCTGCTCCTGACTGACGACCCCATCGAGGCAGAACGGCTCGCTAGAGAGCTCGACGTGCAGAACCGCGCCCGTCAGGCCACCGAGACCGACCTCTCAGAAGCAGCACTGGCGCTTGCCGAGAGGGAGTTCTCTGACGGGGACCGGACACTGGTGCTCGCGGGGGAGGGCTGGCACGAGGGGGTGAAAGGAATCGTCGCCTCACGGCTCGCGCGGCGCTTCGGCGTTCCGGTGATCATGCTCGCCATCGCCGGCGGTGTCGCGCGCGGTTCGGGACGCTCGGTCGGCTCGGTCGACCTGTACCAGGCGGTATCCTCGGCAGCCGAGGTTCTCGATCGCTTCGGAGGACACGCTGCGGCGGTGGGGCTCACTCTCCCCGTCGAACGTATCGATGAGTTTCGCAACCTGTTCACGGCGCATCTTGCGGGACTTCCCGCCGAGCAGTTCGTCACCGAGACCCTCGTGGATGCCGAGATCGGCCTTGGCTCGGTCGGACTCGATCTGGCGGCGGAACTTGCCCTTCTCGAACCGTTCGGACACTCCAATCCCCGACCGCTCTTCTCGGCCAGTGGCGTCTTCATGGCCGGTCGGGAGCGTGTGGGACAGACCGCCAACCACCTGCGCTTCTCCGCCTACGATGGGGCCGATTCGGTCCAGGCGATCTCGTTTCGCTGCCCGGACATCGAACGCTATGCGCTGTGCGACGCTGCGGTCGATCTGGCATTCGAGATACAGGCAGACGAGTGGCGCGGCCGCAAACGAGTTCAGATGCTCGTGCGGGAGATCGCGGCGCATGAGCACGAGGGCTACTCTCCGGCCGCAGCGCTGGTGGAGGACCTGTTCGCCCGTGCTGACGAGATCCTCGCGCGGGAGGAGTACTGCGGGATCGGCGAAGCCGACTCGTTTCACACGAAACTCGCGGGGGTGACTTTCGAGGGCCGCCAGGATGTTCTCGCCCGTCTCGCACCCGGCACACCGCTGCGCGTCGAGCGTCAGCCCGAGAACCCCTACGATTCCAATGCGATCGCGCTTCACGAACCCCACGGTGATCAGGTCGGCTTCTTCAACCGCAGGCTTGCCGGCGCGCTTGCCCCGGTGATCGATGCCGGGGTCGAGTACGACGTCGAGGTCGCCGATCTCACCGGTGGTGATGAGGGTCGTTCCCGCGGGGTGAACGTCTTGGTCACTCGCCGGGTCGGAGCCGACGGCCTCGCCGAGGAAGAGGACATCGCGGCCCGACGCGAACAGCTGACCACCCTCGATGCCGCTGATCTCGACCGGGAGCTGGTCCGGGAGTTCATCGGCGACGGCTCACTGCACGACGCGCAGAGGGCTGCGCTGGACGAGCTCACGGGCGGGCATCGCTGTCTGACTGTCATGGCGACCGGGCGTGGCAAGTCGCTGATCTTCCACCTGCATGCGGCTCGTACCGCACTTGTGGACGGCGGGGCGTCGGTGTTCGTCTTCCCGCTGCGGGCGCTCGTGGCCGATCAGGCGTTCCATCTCGAAGAGGCCATGGCGCGGATCGGCGTTCGCGTCTGCACGCTCACCGGTGAGTCCTCGCCTCAGGCGCGTGACACCACCTTCGCCTCGCTAGCCGCAGGTGACACCGACATCGTGCTCACGACTCCCGAGTTCCTGACACACCACGTCTCCCGCTTCGCCGCGACCGGGCGCGTCAGGTTCTGCGTGGTCGACGAGGCCCATCACGTCGGGATAGCGCGAGCGGGACATCGGCCGGCCTACCTTCAGCTCGGGTCAGCCTTCGAGGAGCTCGGTGACCCTGCGGTGCTTGCCGTGACGGCCACCGCTGGCGACGATGTGGCGGACGTGATCCGCGAGACCCTCGGCATCACCGCTACTGTCACCGATCCCACGGTGCGCGAGAACCTGATCATCGAGGACCGGCGGGGGTTGAAGGACAAGGACGCCTACCTGGCAGCGCTGGCTTCCCGGGGCGAAAAGCTGATCATCTACGTAAACTCCCGCGATCAATCGGTGCGTATCGCGCGGATGCTCCGCAAGAAGGCGCCGGGTGTCGCGATGCGGGTCGCCTTCTACAACGGGGGGCTCACGCGTTCCGCCCGCCACGCGGTCGAGCGGGCCTTCCGTGCGGGCGAGCTCAGTGTCGTCATCGCCACGAGTGCTTTTGGCGAGGGAGTGAACATCCCGGACGTGCGCCATGTCGTTCTGTACCACCTGCCCTTCAACGACATCGAATTCAATCAGATGTGCGGACGCGGGGGACGCGACGGTGCCGCGGCACGGATCCACCTGCTCTTCGGGCCGAAGGATGCCGCAGTCAACGATCTCATCCTCACAAGCGTCGCCCCTTCGCGCGACGATTTGACCTCGCTCTACCGTGCGCTCAAAGGACTCGCCGCTGGCGACTACGGTGACGGGTTCGAGGTCACGAACGCCGAACTGGCCGAGCGGGTCTGCGCCGGCGCGAGGTCGTCATCGATGAACGAGCGCGGTGTGTCGACCGCGATCGGGATCTTTCGCGAACTCGGGCTCGTGACGAGCGAGGGGCACGGGGCGTACCGGCGACTAGCGCTGGTGCCGGCGGCAGCTAAGGTCGAACTGGACTCCTCGGTACGCTACTCGGAAGGCCTCGAAGAGATTGCCGGGTTCGGGGAGTTCCGTGCCTGGGTGCTCGGGTCAGGGACGGAAGATTTGCTTGCCCGCATCAACCGGCCTATCCTGCCATCACGGTAGAACACCTGACATGAGAGGCATCGCGTGCCGGCGACGATCAAAGAGATAGAGGCCCAGGTCAGGGCGTACAACCCCGATGCCGACCTCACGGGGCTCGATGACGCGTACAACTTCGCGGCCTCTGCCCATGAGGGCCAGGCACGCAAGTCCGGCGAGCCGTTCGTCAAACATCCCATCGAAGTCTGTCTCATTCTGGCCGAGCTGCACCTCGACACGGCAACCCTCAAGGCGGCCCTGCTCCACGACGTGGTGGAGGACTCGACACACGGACTCACAGAGGTCCGCGAGCGGTTCGGGGACGAGGTCGCCGAGCTCGTCGACGGCGTCACCAAGCTGGGGCGCATCGATTTCGAGACGCTCTCAGAGGCGCAGAGCGAGAGCCTGCGCAAGATGCTGATCGCGATGGCTAAGGACATACGGGTCATCCTCATCAAGCTTGCGGACCGCTTGCACAACATGCGCACACTCTCCGCACTCCCCGCCGAGCGGCGCCGCGACAAGGCTGTCGAGACGATGGAGATCTATGCGCCCCTGGCTCATCGCCTCGGCATCTCCAGCATCAAGTGGGAACTGGAGGACCTGGCCTTCTACTATCTCGAGCCGCGCAAGTTCCACCAGGTCCAGAAGATGGTGGCCGAAAGCCGGGCCGCGCGTGAGGCCTACCTGCGCCAGGTCATCGACACTCTGCAAGGGGAGTTGCGTGAGGTGGGCGTCGAGGCAGAGATCTCCGGTCGCCCTAAGCATCTCTACAGCATCTACCAGAAGATGTCTCACAAGGGTAAGGACTTCAGCGAGATATACGACCTCATCGCTCTACGGGTGATCGTCGCCTCGGTGAAAGACTGCTACGGGGCGCTCGGCACGGTCCACTCCATCTGGAAGCCGGTGCCCGGCCGCTTCAAGGACTACGTCGCGATGCCCAAGTTCAACATGTACCAGTCGCTCCACACCACCGTCATCGGCCCTGCCGGCCGCCCACTCGAGATCCAGATCCGCAACGAGGAGATGCACAGGACGGCCGAGTACGGCATCGCGGCGCACTGGCGCTACAAGGAAGGCGGGCGGGGCGATGAGACTTTTGACGAGCGCCTCGCGTGGCTCCGGCAGATGCTCGAGTGGCAGACGGAGCTGAAGGACCCCCGCGAGTTCATGGAGGCGCTCAAGATCGACCTCTTCGAAGACGAGGTCTTCGTCTTCACGCCGAAGGGCGATGTGCGTTCGATGCGCCGTGGTTCGACTCCCATCGACTTCGCGTACGCGATCCATACCGAGGTGGGTCACCACTGTGTTGGCGCGAAGGTCAACGGCGCCATCGTCTCGCTCGGCTACGAACTGCAGATGGGCGACCGTGTCGAGATACTGACGAACAAGAACACGTGGCCGTCCCGGGATTGGCTCAACATAGTCAAGACCTCCTCGGCCAGGAGCAAGATCCGCAACTACTTCAGCAAGGCCAGTCGCGAGGACGACCTGCAGCGGGGACGTGACGAACTTCTTAAAGTCATGCGCAAGCACGGCCTCGGGATGAACTCGCCTGCGGCTACCCGCGCGATCGAACAGATCGCCACCGAGATGAACTTCCAGGCCGGTGAGGACCTGCTCGCCCACATCGGTTCAGGCAAGGCCTCCGCCAAGCTGGTCGCCGGTAAGGTGCTCAAGATCATGGCGGCTGCTGAGCCGAAACCAGCGCAGCAGCCCGAGCCCGAGTCCGTTCCGGAGTTCGTTACCATGACGCCACCGCGCGCGAAGCGCAGGCACGGCGGCGGCGTGAAGGTGAAGGGGGTCGACGACGTGCTCATCCGTCTCGCTCGCTGCTGCAACCCCGTGCCGGGTGACGAGATCGTCGGTTTCGTGACGCGGGGACGGGGAGTGTCGGTACACCGTCGTGACTGTTCTAACGCGGTCGAGCTGCTCAAGTCACCGGAGCGCATCCTCGAGGTCGAGTGGGATCGGGGCACGGAGACCACCTATCAGGTCGAGATCGTCATCGAAGCGGTCGATCGCATGCGCCTGCTCCAGGAGGTCTCATCGACAATGGCCGAGGCGGGGGTCAACGTGCTCTCGGCGCACGTCGCGACCGACCGGGACGGCATCTCGACGATGCGCTTCCTCTTCGAGCTCGGCAACATGGACCAGTTGCACTCTATCTTGCGAAACGTACGCGCTATCGACGGCGTTTTCGAGGCGGCCCGGGCGCTTCCCGGCGAGGCGACGCAACACAAGAAGGGCAAGAATCGATGAACATCACGCGAATACAGCTTGGGCCACTGGAGACCAACTGCTGGGTCATCGATGACGCGCTGGGCGGTCCGGCGCTCGTGATCGATCCTGCGGATGATGCCGAGGAGATCGTGCGGATCCTTTCCGGCCGCGATGTTGCGGCGATCGTACTCACTCACGGACACTTCGACCACCTCGGGGGGGCGGGGGCGCTCGTGGAGGCGACCGGTGCGCCACTGCTCGTCCACGAGGCGGACGCGGCCGGCATCACCTCTCCAAGCGGTACAGGCGGAGCGATCTTCGGCTTCGACCACTTCGCACCGCCTGCGGATCGCACTCTGGTCTCGGGAGACACGGTGTCTGCTGGCGCCGTGTCGCTCGAAGTACTTCACACTCCAGGTCACACACCGGGGGGCATCTGCTTGCTCGGGGGTGGGCATCTGTTCAGTGGCGACACGCTGTTCGCCGGGAGCGTCGGCCGAACCGACTTCCCCGGAGGTGACGGGCGTGCCCTGAAGGACTCCATCGTCCGGGTGCTCGCACCGCTCCCCGACGACACGGTCGTTCATCCCGGACACGGTCCCGACACCACCATCGGCCGCGAGCGGGCCGTCAACCCTTTCTTCCCGAGAGCGTGAGTGTGGCCGGTGCCTTCGTCCTCGGCGTCCGCGCGTTGACCTGATCGCTTCGCGCCGCCCGCCCTGCTCTTCGCCGTGGTCATCACCGCGCGCTTCCTGCATAATCGGAAGCCGCAGATATGCATCCGTCACCTCCGAGGAGGTCGAGTCCCGTCTCCATGAACGTCCGCGCCCCCAAGGGCACCGCCGACATGCTTCCCGATACAGCGCGCGCCTGGGAGCACCTTACGCGCACCGCCGCCGAGCTCTTCGCCAGATACGGCTACGAGCCGATCTGCACCCCGCTCTTCGAGCACACTGAGGTCTTCTCGCGGGGTATCGGTGAGGCCACCGATATCGTGAGCAAGGAGATGTACACCTTCCTGGACCGCAGTGATCCCCCGAACTCGCTTACGCTGCGTCCCGAGGGAACCGCGAGCGTAGTCCGCGCAGCGCTCCAGCACAGCCTCGTGCCGCAGGGCTCGATGACGAAGCTCTACTACGCGGGGCCGATGTTTCGCTACGAGCGTCCCCAGAAGGGGAGGATGCGGCAGTTCTGGCAGATCGGCATCGAGGCACTCGGCGCTGCCGAGCCCGGTATCGACGCCGAGATCATCGTGGTGCTGTGGCGCTTCTTCGAGGCGGTCGGCATTCCCGCCGCCAACATGCGCCTGCTCCTCAACTCGATGGGCGACGAGCAGTGCCGCCCTGCGTATCGCGCGAAGGTCGCTACGTTCATCGCCGAGCACGCCGAGGAACTGTGCGATGAGTGCAACCGCAGGCGTGATACGAACCCGTTGCGCGCATTCGACTGCAAGAACCCGGCGTGCTCGGATGTGATGGCCGATGCCCCGCTCCTTCGTGACGAACTCTGCGATGAGTGCGCGACGCACTACGCAACCGTGAAAGCCCATCTCGACGCGCTCGACATTCCTTTCGTCGAGGATCCCCGGCTCGTGCGCGGCCTCGACTACTACACGCGCACCGTCTTTGAGGTGCAGGCGGATGCCGGCCTCGGCTCCCAGAACGCCATCGGCGGGGGCGGGCGCTACGACGGCCTGATGGAGATGTTCGGAGGCAAGCCGACCCCCGGACTCGGCTGGGCGCTCGGTTTCGAGCGTACGCTGTTGGCGATGGAGGCCGCGGGCGCGACCGTGCCGACGCCGGCACGCACCGAAGTCTACGTCGCCCGTGTTGACGACACCGTCGCCGCGACCGTCTTTGCGGTCGCGGCCGCGCTGAGGGACGCAGGCGTGGCTACCGAGCTCGATCACCTTGCACGCTCGCTCAAAGCGCAGTTCAAGCAGGCCGACCGTCTCGGCGCACGCGCCGTGGTCGTCATCGGCCCGGACGAGGCGGCTGCCGGCGAGGTAACGCTTCGCGATATGTCCACCAAGAAAGAGAACCGCGTTGCGCTGGCTGATCTTGCGCCAGCGGTACGCGCCCTGCTCGGGTAAGGAAGGCGGCTCATCATGCTCGACGCACGTCACTCCATCCGCTCGCACACTTGCGGCTCGCTCACTGCGGACGATGTCGGGGCCGAGGTCACACTTGCCGGCTGGGTCCATCGTCGTCGCGACCACGGGGGACTCATCTTCATGGACCTGCGTGATCGTTCGGGCCTCGTGCAGTGCACTTTCGCTCCCGAGGCGGCCGATGCGTTTGCGACCGCAGAGCGCCTCCGGCCCGAGTGGGTCGTCGAAGTTCGCGGCACCGTCGCGCGTCGCCCCGAGGGGACCGTCAACCCTGAAATGGCTACCGGTGAGGTCGACGTCGCGATCTCCTCGGTCACCGTGCTCAACACCGCGCTCACGCCCGCTTTCGAGATCGAGGACGGGATCGAGACCGACGAGACGACCCGCATGCGCTACCGCTACCTCGACATCCGGCGTCCCGAGATGCTCTCGGCGCTCGTGCTTCGCGACCGGACCACCCAGCGCTTCCGCCGCGCGCTCGAGGACCGCGGCTTCATGGAGGTCGAGACGCCGATACTCACGAAGTCCACTCCTGAAGGCGCGCGCGACTTCGTCGTCCCGAGTCGCATGAACCCCGGCAAGTTCTACGCGCTGCCGCAGTCGCCGCAGCTCTTCAAACAGCTCCTGATGGTCGCGGGCGTAGACCGCTACTACCAGATGGCGCGTTGCTTCCGCGATGAGGACCTGCGGGCCGACCGCCAGCCCGAGTTCACCCAGGTGGACATCGAGATGTCGTTCTGCACACAGGAGCACGTCCTCGGACTCATCCAGGAGGTCATGGCCGAGGTCATGGCAGGTGTGGGTGCGCAGTGGCCCGAGGCGATACCGCGCATCACGCACGCCGACGCCATGGACCGCTTCGGCTCGGACCGCCCGGACGTGCGTTTCGGGATGGAGCTGCACTGCCTGACGCCGGTCTTCGCTTCCTCGGAGTTCAAGGTCTTCTCCGGAGCTCTCGCTTCCGGCGGTCGCATCAAGGGCATCAACGCCACGGGGTGCGGGGACTGGAGCCGGGGTAAGATCGACGCGCTTAACCAGCTCGCTATCGACTCGGGCGCCAAGGGGCTGGCATGGGTCGCCTTCACCAGCGCAGGCGAGGTCCGCTCGCCGGTCGCCAAGTTCTTCACCGAGACCGAGATGACCGCTCTGCGCGAGGCGCTCGATGTGGCTCCTGGCGACCTCGTGCTCATGGTCGCCGACGCCCACGACGTCGCCAACGAGGTCCTCGGCACGCTGCGCGTCCACCTTGGCACCGAACTCGATCTCGCCGAGGAGGGCTTCCACCCGCTGTGGGTCGTCGACTTCCCGCTGCTCAAGTTCGATGCCGACGAGGAACGATGGAGCGCGAACCACCACCCCTTCACGCGACCGTTCGACGAGCATCTCGACGCTCTCGAGTCCGATCCCGGTTCGGTGCTCTCGTACTCCTACGACCTCGTGGTGAACGGTCTGGAACTTGGCGGCGGGACACTGCGCGTGCACGACACGGCCTTACAGGAGCGCATCCTCGCAGTGATGGGGATCGACGCTAAGGAGGCGCGCGACAAGTTCGGCTTTCTCCTCGAAGCACTCTCCGCCGGCGCACCACCGCACGGGGGGATCGCCTTCGGGCTCGACCGGATCATCATGCTGCTCGCTCAAGGGAGTTCGATCCGCGACGTGATCGCCTTCCCGAAAACCTCCTCGGGAGCCTGTCCGCTGACGGGCGCGCCGGACGAGGTCTCGGCCCGGCAGCTCAAAGAGGTGCACCTGAGGACGGAGTAGGCGCCGGCCCGATACGGCGCGTGCTGCTTCGGTGCATCGTTGTAGCCCCGCTGCACTCGGGGTACACTGGTAGTGCGCTTCGCCTTGCCCGTGCTCTTCGACGAAAAGCGGTTGAGCCAACACCTTTACGACGGGAGCCTCATCATTCCTCGGTGGAAAGGTATCCCTTAGGGGAAGCTTGAAATCGACGGTGCGGGCACCCACCTGCTGAGGCAGGTTCACCGGTCGGGGACACGGCAAGGCGGAGTTGCGTTTCGTATCGGAGCGGAGGAGCAGCATGCGCAGATTCGTCGTAGTACTCGTCGTTGCACTGATGGCGCTCACGCTGGTTGCTTGCGGGGGCGGGGATACCGAAGAGCCGGTAGAGGCACCGGATACCGGTGATGCGGCGCCACCGCCACCCGTCGTCGAGGAGGACCCTGACTTCTCGCCAGTCGAGGAGTCGGTCTTCGAACCGTTCCCGATCGATCCCGAGATCGGGATACCTGATTCGATCCAGAGCAGGCTCGATGCCGGTCAGCCGATGATCATCCTGTTTCGGGATGAGACGCAGGAGACCACGGACGATCAGACGGTGATCATCGAGGGCGTCATGGAGACCTATCGCGGACTGATCGATCTTGTGACCTTCGACGTCGGACGCTATGTCAAGCACGATGACAAGAGCGCGATCGAGGTCAACGCGGACATCAACGAGGACGATGCTGCCAAGCAGCTCGCACGCCTCCTCGACGAGGATCACCTCGATATCCGCTTCACCCCGTTCACTCTGATCGTGGACAAGCAGGGCTACGTCACGTGGCGCTATCGCGGCATCTCCGACGACAAGACCCTTGAACGCGAGGTGCTCAGGGTCACGGAGTGATCTGCTGTGGACTCCCTCTTCGATGCGAGGGCCGATGAGGAGCGTGAGCGACAAGCGCCGCTCGCGGTGCGTATGCGTCCGCGCACTCTCGATGAGTTCGTGGGGCAATCCGCGGCGGTGGGTCCGTCCACCATGCTGCGCTCTGCGATCGAGAGCGACCGGCTGACACCCTTCGTTCTGTACGGTCCGCCCGGCACCGGCAAGACGAGTCTCGCCCGCATCATCGCGAGGGCGACCCGTGCCCACTTCACCGAAGTCTCGGCCGTCACCAGCGGTGTAGTCGACATCCGGCGCGCCATCGAGGAGGCCCGCCGCCGACTCGGTGAGTCCGGGACGCGAACGATACTTTTCGTCGACGAGATCCACCGGTTCTCCAAGTCTCAACAGGACGCACTCCTGCACGCGGTCGAAGACAACCTTGTGATCTTGGTGGGTGCGACGACCGAGAACCCGTTCTTCGAGGTCAACGCCCCGCTCATCAGTCGCTCCCGGGTGGTCGAGTTGACTCCGCTCACCGACGCCGACGTGCGCACGATCCTCTCAGGCGCCCTGGCCGACGAACGCGGACTAGGGGGATCGGTACTGCTGACCCGGGAGGCCGAGGATGCGCTCATCACGCTTGCCGGTGGCGACGCCCGTGTCGCCCTTGCCACTCTCGAGCTCGCGGCGGGTGTGGCCGGTTGGCCCGCGGCTACAGGATCGGGTGATGTCTCGCCGGTCACGATCGACCTCGAGCACGTGCGGACCGCCAATCCGACGCGTACCCTCTCCTACGACAAGCAGGGTGACGTCCACTACGATGTCATCTCGGCGTTCATCAAGTCTATGCGCGGGTCCGATCCTGATGGTGCGGTCTACTGGCTGGCCCGGATGGTCCACGGTGGCGAGGATCCCAAGTTCATCGCGCGCAGGATGTTCATCTTCGCCTCCGAGGACATCGGTAACGCCGATCCCCGTGCGCTGCTCGTGGCGCACGCCGCAGTGAAGGCCGCCGAGTTCATCGGATGGCCGGAGTGTCGGATCAACCTGTCTCAGGCGGCCACCTATCTTGCCCTGGCCGAGAAATCCAACGCCGCGATCACCGCGATCGACTCCGCACTCGCCGAGGTCAGTACCGGCCCCGCGCGGACAGTTCCCAACCACCTGCGCGATGGGCACTATCCGGGTGCCGATCGTCTGGGCCGGGGAGACGGCTACGTCTACCCGCACTCCGACCCTGTTGGGGGTCGCGCCCAGCAGTATCTTCCGGACGGACTGGAGCGCGGGGTGTTCTGGCGTCCGGGACGGGTGGGCTGGGAGGCCGAACGCTCGGCAGGGGCCGGTCCGACTGCGTGGTTAGAAGAGTGTAACGAGTCGGTTTCCGACGCGTGAGGGGACCGTTCCTCTGCTACACTTGACGGGTCCGCTGGACGTGGTGGAGAGGCTGTCTCGTGGGGCTTACCGAGGGACTCGTAGTCGTGCTCATCGTCGTCGCGATTCTGGCGGGTGGCGTGCTCATCTACGCTCTCGTCGAGGCGATTCGTACCTTCAGGTCTGTGCGGGTCTTGAGCGACGACCTGTTGCGTACGCTGCCGCCGCTCGTCGAGAAGACCGATGTCGCGGTCGAGGCCTTCAGCGCTGAACTGTTGCGCATCGACACCATCGTCACGGGCTTGGAAGGTGCCATTGAGCGAGTCAGTCATGCCGCAGAGGTGGTCCAGGAGGCGGTACATACGCCGGCTGCGGTGGTGAACGCCGCGGGTGAGAGGATTCGCGAAGCGTGGAGTCGTGCGAAAAGATCGCGAGGCTGATTTAGGCTCGCTGGGAAACGAGTAGGGCACCGTATTCGACCGGAGGAACGATGTCAGCTGACCAGATAACTCTCACAGTCCCGTGTCGCGCAGAGTTTGCCAAGACCGTACGGATGACCGCCTCGGCTCTCGTGAGTCGAACGGCCGCGACCTACGACGATCTCGATGATGTCCGGATGGCCGCCGAGGAGATATTCGTCTTCGCGTGCGATCACACCAGTGACGACTCGCAGATCACCGTCGAGTTCGAACTCGCCGCCGACGAGGTCTCGATGAAGGTGCGGCTTGAGGCAGCGGATCGGTCGGCTGACGAAGAAGTCGAGCGGCGCTCGGCGTACGCATCATTCATCCTGCAGTCGGTGACCGACCACATGGAGTTCTCCTCGGACCTCGAGGGTCAGTATCTGCTTGTCACGAAGCGCCTGGCCGGGGAGCCGGACGATGCCGGTATCTAGACGGGGTCCGGTCACACAGACGCGCAAACTCTCGTGGGACAAGGCTCACACCCGTGAGTTGTTCCGGCGCTACAGGGAGAACGACGACGAGGCCGCTCGCGACGAACTCATCACCATGTACCTCAACCTGGTGAAGTACCTCGCAAGCCGCTTTCGCAACCGGGGCGAGCCGATCGACGACCTCATCCAGGTCGGGACGATCGGTCTTATCAAGGCGATCGACCGGTTCGATACCGGCCGCCAGGTCGAGTTCACAACCTACGCGACCCCTACGATCGTCGGCGAGCTCAAGCGTCACTTTCGTGACAAAGGGTGGGCGATCAAAGTCCCGCGCCGCCTGCAGGAGCTCTCCTTCAAGGTCAATCAGGCGATGGACGCCCTCACCCAGAAGTTGCAGCGCTCTCCCTCGGTCGCCGAGATCGCCGAGTACCTTGGCGTGACGTCCGAGGAGGTCTTGGAGGCCATGGAGACCAGTGAGGCGTACAACTTCGTCTCGCTGGAGAGCGATCGCGGAGGCGACGGCTCGGACTCCTTCAGCATCCTGGAGTACATCGGCAAGGACGATCAGTTGATGGCCGTCGTCGACGACCGCGCCACCCTGGCCGCTGCGCTGAAGCATCTCACCTCACAGGAGCAGCGCGTGCTCTATCTGAGGTTCTTCGAAGGCCTGACCCAGACCGAGATAGCCAAGAAGCTCGACATCTCGCAGATGCAGGTATCTCGCCTCCTGCGCAAGACACTCAAGGTCCTGCGCGAGAACATCGTGAGGGAGTGAGTATCGTGCCGGAAGGTTCCCTGAAGGCCGAGCGCATAGGTGCGTGGCGCAGGCTGCTGATCATCAGTTGGGCACTCGTCGGTCTTGCGCTGATCGTGGCCGGTGTCTTCTGGGCGCTCGGCCGGGTCGCGGGAGCTCTCACACCTTTCGTCCTCGCGCTCGTGGTGGTATTCCTGCTGCGAAAGCCTGTTGCACGGCTCGAGGCCCTCGGGATGAAACGTTCGCCGGCCGTCGGAGTCTGCTACTTGCTTTCCGTGGCGGCACTCACGGTCATCGGGCTGTTCATCGTGCCTTCCATCGCCGCCGAGGTGAGTGACTTCGCCAAAGATTTCCCGCGCTACTACGACGCGGCCTACAAACTCTGGGGTGTGGTCGAGACCGAGTATCTGGCCATCGAGCTGCCCGAGTGGGTACGCAGTGCCGCGGAGTCGTCTCGTGAGAGCCTCGTCTCGTGGGGAACGGAGCTCTCTCGCAACCTTGCGCGCGGAGTCGTGAGCGTCGGGGGGCAGGTGTTCGGCTTCGTCGTCAACATCTTCCTCGCCCTCGCCCTGGCGTTCTTCGTGCTGCGTGACCTGCCGATGTTGAAGTCCGAACTGGTTTCGCTCCCCGGTCGGGACAAGCAGGAGGAGATGCTCGGGATCCTTGGTGAGATGACGACGGTGCTGGAGGGGTTCATCCGCGGGCAGGCGATCATCGCGACGACAGTCGGCACACTCACGGGTCTTGGCTTGTGGGCGCTCGGCGTGCCATACGCGCTTGTGATCGGGCTGATTGCGGGACTCACCAACTTGATTCCGTACCTCGGGCCCATCGTCGGCGGCATCATCGCCGCGATCTCAGCGGCGTTCGTCAGTCCTCAGCTGGTTCTGTGGACCTTGGTGGTCGTGGTGATCATCCAGCAGGCCGAGTCCACGTTCCTGCAGCCGAGGGTCATGTCCGACCAGGTGCATATGCACCCCGCGCTCGTGATGCTCTCGCTGCTCATCGGAGCCACGCTCTTCGGCCTGATCGGGATGTTGTTCGCCGTACCTGTGGCCGCCGTGCTCAAGGTTCTCTTCGTTCACTACTTCGAGAAATGGACCGAGTCGCCCATCGCCTCGGAGGACGGCGCGCTCTTCAGAAAGCCCAAGTCGAGGCCGCAGGCATCGGGTGAGCCATACGAGCCTGCCGTCGAAGAGTGCGCGGATGCCGAATCGCCAGATGCAGATCCGGCACCCGAATCCGACAAACCCGAGAACGGCTAAGGAGACGTACGTGAAGGCAGCTGACATCCGCGAGAGTTTCCTCGCGTACTTTGAGCGCAAGGGCGCGCGCCGCGTGTCTTCTAGCTCGCTCATACCCGATGACTCGTCGCTGCTCTTTACGAGTGCGGGGATGGTGCAGTTCAAGCCGGTGTTTCTCGGACTGAAGGACCTCGGGTTCACGCGCGCCACGACCTGCCAGAAGTGTCTGCGCACGACCGACATCGACATCATCGGCACGACCGGCCGCCACCACAGCTTCTTTGAGATGCTCGGCAACTTCAGTTTCGGCGACTACTTCAAGAGCGAGGCGTGCGCCTGGGCATACGAGTACTCGACCGAGGTGCTGGGACTCGACCCCGAGCGGATCTGGTACTCGATCTACGAGGACGACGACGAGGCCGAGGCGATCTGGCGCGACGAGGTCGGCGTGCCGCAGGCGCGCATCGTGCGCATGGGCGCCAAGGACAACTTCTGGTCGGCCGGCCCCACGGGTCCGTGCGGACCGTGCTCGGAGCTCTACTACGACCAGGGCCCCGAGGTCGGGTGCGACAGCGATGCGTGCGCCCCCGGCTGTGACTGCGACCGGTATCTCGAGTACTGGAACCTCGTCTTCATGCAGTACGACCGGGCCGAGGATGGCACGCTCACGCCGCTGCCCAAGCCGAGCATTGACACCGGTATGGGGCTGGAGCGTGTCGCGGCCATCATGCAGGGCGTGCACTCGAACTTCGAGACCGACGACCTCAAGGCGATCGTCTCGGTCGCCGAGGAGGTCACCGGAACCTCTTTCGGGGCCGGGGACCAGACGGACACGTCACTTCGCATCGTCGCCGATCACGCCCGCGCTATCACCTTCATGATCGCCGATGGCGTACTGCCCTCCAACGAGGGCCGCGGCTACGTGCTGCGCCGCCTGTTGCGGCGAGCCGTCCGCCACGGACGACTCCTCGGGCGGACCGAGCCGTTCATGACCCTGCTCATCGACGCGGTGGTCGAGCGGATGGGTGAGCCGTATCCGGAGATCGTCGAGCACCACGATCTGGTACGCAGCATCGTCGACGCCGAGGAGCAGCGGTTCGGCACAACGCTTCGCCAGGGCCTCGCGTTCCTGGAGGAGGAGATCGCAGGCCTGCGCGCGCGCGGTGTGACACTGCTCGATGGCACGACCGCGTTCACCCTGCACGACACCTTCGGGTTCCCGGTGGAACTCACGGCCGAGATCATCGCCGAGGCGGGGCTCGAGGTCGACATGGATACGTTCGATGTCGAGATGGCCGCGCAGCGTGACCGTGCGCGGGCGGCCGTCAAGGACGAGTCGTGGTCTTCGTTCGCCAGTGCGTTCGGTGGCATCGTCGCCAAGAGCGGTGAGACGGAGTTCGTAGGTTACGAGCGCGATGATGCCGAGTCGACCGTCGTCGGTATCGTCGCCGATGGTGTCCCGGTCGAGACCCTTGAACCGGGCATCCAGGCCGAGGTCGTGCTCGATCGCACCTCCTTCTACGGCGAGCAGGGCGGCCAGGTGGGGGACACGGGGACGATCGCGACTCTGGCAGGAGCACTCTTCGAAGTCGCCGACACGGCGCTCCCTGTCGCAGGTGTCATCGCTCACAGAGGCGCACTTGCCAGCGGTACGCTTTCGGTAGGTGAGTCTGTCAGCGCTGCGATCGATGTCGCTCGCCGGGAGAGGATCCGCCGAAATCACACAGCGACCCACCTCCTGCACTGGGCGCTCCGCCTCGTGCTCGGGGATCACGTGCGGCAGTCGGGCTCGTACGTGGCTCCTGACCGTATGCGCTTCGACTTCACGCACTTCGAGGCCCCGGGTGCCGACCAACTCGCGAAGATCGAGCGCATGGTCAACGTGAAGCTCATGGAGAACCATCAGGTCAGGTCGTATGAGACATCGCTTGCCTCGGCGAGGGAGGCCGGCGTGACGGCACTCTTCGGCGAGAGATATGGCGATTTCGTGCGCGTTCTGGAGGTGGGCAACTTCAGTAAGGAGCTGTGCGGAGGGACCCACGTGGCCCGGACGTCGGAGATCGGACTCATCAAGGTCGTCTCCGAGGGAAGCGTGGGCGCGAACCTGCGGCGCATCGAGGCGGTGACCGCCTTCGACGCACTGGACTTCGTAGAACGCGAGGAGGCCGAGCTCGCCGAGGCGGCTGCGGCGTTGAAGGTCCAGCGCTTCGATCTCTCGGAACGGGTAGGGACCCTGCTAAAGAAGGTCAAGGAGTTGGAGAACTCCGCAGAGCGCGGCAAAGCGATGCTCTCGGAGTCGAGCGTGGGCGACTTTCTCGGCGCGGCGGTCGACGTCGGCTACCCTGTGGTCGTTGCGCGCGTGCCCGACATGGACGCGAAGGAGCTGCGGAGCTTCGCCGACGTCTTGAGGGGCCGTCTCGGCGGCGGCGCGGTCGTACTGGCTACCGTGGCACCGGGTGGCGGCGCACCGTTGGTCCTCGCGGCTGGCTCAGAGCCGGCTGTCGCTGCCGGGTTCGATGCGGGCGCGATCATCAAGGCCATCGCGCCCCAGATCGCCGGTGGCGGCGGTGGAAAGCCGGCGATGGCGCAGGCGGGAGGCAAGGACGCGTCGGGAATCGATGCGGCTCTCGACGCCGCACGCAGTATTCTCGGCGGGACCGGCTGACGTGCGGGTACTCGCGTTCGACATCGGTGAGAAGCGGGTCGGTGTGGCGATGTCGGATGCCGGTGGTACCATTGCTTCACCGCTGACGGTGCTGGATGCGGATGCGATCTCGAAGGTGACGCCCGTCCTGGACTTGATCGCCGAGCACGAGGTCGCGCTGATCGTCGTGGGGCTTCCGCTCACGATGGCCGGCGACGAGGGTCCGCAGTCGGCGCGGGTGCGAGATGCCGCCGGGGAGTTGGCACGCCGGGTGCCGATACCGTTGGTCTACTACGACGAGCGGCTCTCCTCGGCCCAGGCAACCCGGGCGATGCGGTCGGCGGGAACTTCGTCGAAGAAGGCACGAGGTCAGGTGGACAAGGTCGCCGCGGCCCTTTTCTTGCAGTCATACCTTGATAGTCGGCCACCGGAGATTTTGGAGCATGGACGTGGAACCGAGTAGAGCTAAGCTTGAGCGCCCCCGTCGCGGGCGAGGCAGGCGCAAGGGCGAGATGCCCGCCGCGCCCCGCCGTCGCGCGCACAACCGCGTGGGTGCCGCTTTCGCCCTCATCGGCATTCTGCTGGCGATCCTGGTCATCAGCGCCGGGGGCGGGTGGTGGTACGTGTTCGAGCGCGCCGATAATCCGGGCGTCGTCGCAGGTAGACCTGTCCAGATCGAGATCCCGGAGGGCGCAGCCACCGTGCAGATCGCCGAGCGGCTGTCGTCCGCGGGCGTGATCGCTAACGCGAACCGCTTCAGGCTCGAGGCCAGGCGTGCCGGTGCCGACGGGATGTTGCGTGCCGGGGTGTACGACCTGGTCACCGGCTTGACCTACGACCAGGCGATCATAGAGCTGCGCGACGGCCCCAGCATCGTCTACACCACGCTTGCGATTCCGGAAGGATGGGTCATCGAGCAGATCGCCGAGCGGGTCGAGGAGAAGACCGGCATCCCCGCCGAGGAGTTCACCGCGCTCGCCAACGGTGGTCCTGCCGAGTTTTCGCGCCCCTACCTCGGTGACGTCTACCAGGGCTCGCTCGAAGGCTACCTGTTCCCCAAGACGTACCGGATTTCCGAGGGTGCGACCGCGCGCGACATCATCGAGATGATGCTCGATCAGTTCGAGATCGAGATCAAGCAGGTCGATCTGGACGCAGCGTACGCGCGCGGATTCACGTTGCACGAGGTCGTGACGATGGCGTCGATCATCGAGCGGGAGACCCGGGTGCCCGATGAGCGGGTGTTAGTGTCTTCGGTGATTCATAATCGGCTTGCGAAGGGCCAGCGGCTGGAGATCGACGCCACCATCGAGTACTTGTTGCCCGGGACGAGGTTCCGGTTGACCTACAAGGATCTCGAGGTCGAAAGCCCGTTCAACACGTACAAGAACGCGGGACTGCCGCCCGGACCGATCGCAAGCCCGGGACTGGCGTCGCTGCACGCCGCCGCCCATCCGGCGGACACGGACTACATCTACTACGTGCTGACAGATCCGGACGGAACGCATAGCTTCACGGAGACGTTCGAGGAGTTCCTCCGCGAAAAAGATCGTTCGAAGGAGGTGTTTGGTCAGTGAGCAGTGAACCGCATCTGGAGGCGGGCGACGCGCCTGCCCTGTTCGTCGAGGGCGCGTCCAAGAGCTACGGGGGATTCGTCGCGGTCGATGACGTGAGTCTGTTGGTCGCCCGCGGAGCAATCCACGGACTTCTCGGCCCGAACGGTGCCGGTAAGACCACCACTCTCAAGATGCTTCTCGGGCTTGTGCGGCCCAGTGCGGGACGTTTCGAGATCCTCGGCCACCCTGCGGGGCCCGCGAGCCGCGCATGGGTCGGGTTCCTGCCCGAGCAGCCGTACTTCCCACCTCTCCTGAGCGCCAACGAGTTGCTGTCGCTCGCGGGACGTCTCTCCGGCGTGCCCGATAGCGAGATCCGCGAGCGGTCCGGCGAGTTGCTCGCACACGTCGGCCTTGAGGACCGGGGGAGCACCCGGCTCGCGAAATTCTCCAGAGGGATGTTGCAGCGTGTGGGAATAGCGCAAGCGCTCATCGCTTCGCCGGACGTCGTGGTGCTCGATGAGCCGGCCTCCGGCCTCGATCCGGTCGGGCAGCGCGACGTGCGCAACCTGATGCTCTCTCTGGCGGGAGCCGGAACCACGGTCCTCCTCTCCTCGCACCAGCTGTCCGAGGTCGAGGCGGTCTGCGACGAGGTGACGATCCTCAATCGCGGTGCGGTCGCGGCAAAGGGCCGCATCGACGAACTGCTGAACGTGGCAGGGCGCACGTCGGTCCGGGCTCGTGGGGACTCCCCGGCACTTCCCGCCGAGGTCCAGAGCCTGATGGAGGATGTCGCGGTCTCGGGTAACGTGTGGGTGTTCGCCGTGCCGGACTCGGCGGTTCGCGCGGTGGTCGATTGCCTCGATGACGCCGGCTGGGCGATCGAGTCGCTCGTCCCCAAGCGCTCCTCCCTCGAAGAGTACTTCTCCCGCCTGCTCGACCAGCCCGCCGAGGAGGTGGATGCCCGATGAAGCGGATCACCGCGATCGCCCGGGCCGTCGTCGCCGACGCCATCAGGCGCAGGATCATCTGGGTCGTTGCACTCTTCTCGCTGGTCCTGGCAGCGGCCATCCCGACACTTCCCAGCTTCGGTGTCGGCGTTGAAGGTGCGGTCTACCGCGAGATATCCCTCGCGCTCACCTATGTGGCGATGATGGTCGTAGCGCTGGTCCTGTCGGTCGCACGCATCCCGGGAGAGATCGAGCGACGCACCGTCTATAGCGTCCTCGTGCGCGACGTCCGCCGCTGGGAGTACGTAGCGGGGACATGGGCCGGCATCGCCGTGACCTTGCTTGCGGCCGCACTGATCTTCGGGGCGATCATCTTCGGGGTCGGCTGGGCCGTCTACGGATCTCCGATGCTGGTGCTGTGGCAGGGAGTGCTCGCAATCTGGATGGAAGCGTCGATCATCGCGGGATTCTGCGTCGCGGTCTCCACACTCACTGTACCCGCGGTCGTGGGTGTCGCCGCGCTCGCGTTCCTCTTCATCGCACATGTTCGCGCCGATGTCTTAGGCGGTCCCGCTAGCCCGCTGTGGTACTTCTATCCATCCCTGGATGCCTTCAACGTCATCGCTCCTGTGGCGCATGGCTCGGGTGTTTCCCCTCTCTACCTGCTTACAATGAGTGCAGTCTTCGTCGCTTGGGTCGCGGTACTGCTCGTGCTCGGCGCGGCCGCATTCTCGCGGAGGGACCTGTGATGGATGCCAGGTTTCGTACAGGCCTGCTCAGAACGGTAGCGGTCGTGTTGCTCTTCGTCGTGATCCTCACGGGCACGGCGGTAGCGGACTCCCTCGTGCCCGAGGTCAGGAGGGGAGGGGCGAGCGAGGAGATCGGCCGGGCCGGCTTCGCCTATCTGACCGGGATACGCTCGTTTGCAGCAGCCGTTCTCTGGAACCGGCTCGACCCTTTGTTCCACGATTACTACGGTGACCTGTCGCTCACCGAGCAGACGTACATGCTCCCAACTATCCGTATGGCGATCACTCTCGACCCGCAGCTTCAGCAACCTTACTACGTCGCAGCCTGGATGCTTACTCAGCGAGGAGACGTCGAGGAGGGTGTAGAACTCGCACGCCTCGGCACCGAGAACAACCCGAGGTCAGGACTCCTGCGTGCGAACTACGCACAGATCCTCTGGCTGGTTCTCGGCGACGTGGAGACGGCTGCCGAGCAGTCCGGCCTTGCGCTGGCCGAGGAGACGGAGTGGTTCGACGTCCGTGAAAAGCGCGATGCCTACGTCGTGTTCCGGGACGTGTTCCGTGCTGCAGGTGACGAAGCGCGTGCGAGTGAGGTAGCCGCCGAGATCCAGCGGATCGATGCGGAGATCGACGACCTCGGCATCGAGTGGGAGGGTCACTAGTCTGCAAAGGGGCACCATGTCGCTGTTCTCGCCCGATCTCTACCACACCAGCGTGGTCGCCATCGACCTCGAGGCGCTCTCTGCGCGTGGCGTGAGGTATCTACTCATGGATCTCGACAATACGCTGTTGCCGAGGGACGGGAGCGGCATCGCGCCCGAGGTGCAGGCATGGGTATCGAGCCTTCCTGACCGCGGGTTCACTGCGTGCCTTGTGTCCAACAACTGGCATGGGCATGTGCAGGGCGTGGCCGCAGATATCGGATTGCCGATCGCCGCGAAGGCGCTCAAGCCGCTGCCGCACGCATTTCGCACGGGGCTCGCGCGGCTCGGGGCCACTCCAGCTGAGACGGCGGTTGTGGGCGACCAGCTCTTCACCGATGTACTCGGTGGCAACCTCCTCGGCATGACCACGATCTTAGTTCGACCGCTCTCCGCTTCGGATCTTCCCCATACACTGCTGCTTAGGCACCTCGAACGCCGTCTGTTGGCAGGCAGAGAGCCGCTCGCGTAGACTTCAGCAGGAGAGGGGCCCGGCGGGTGGCTTTGGTGAGGCGGGACGGATGAGCGTGTCTATCAGCGGTCGTACGCGGCTGGCGGGAATCATCGGGTGGCCGGTGGCGCATAGCCTGTCTCCCGCCATGCATAACGCGGCGTACGAGGCGACCGGGCTTGACTGGGCGTACGTTCCCCTGCCCGTTCGCGACGAGAACGATCTTGCACGGGTACTGGGCGCTATCCGGGTACTGCCGTTCGTCGGCTTCAACGTCACGATGCCCTACAAACGGGTGATGATCGATCACTGCGATGAGGTTGCGATGTTGGCACGGATCGCTGGTGCCGTGAATGCCGTCCACTGTGTAGACGGCCGCTTGATCGGATACAACACCGATGGCCGAGGCCTGGTCGACTCGCTCGCCGCCGATGTCGGCTTCTCGCCGGAAGGGCGCTCGATCGTCATAGTCGGTGCGGGCGGTGCATCCGGGGCCGCGCTGGTCGCGTTCGTGCTGGCCAAGGCTGCCCGGGTGACCGTGCTCAATCGTACTCTCGAGCGCGCGCAAGAGCTGATCGAGCGCGTTCAGCCTCACGCCCGGGAGACGGAAATCTTCGCCGCTGCCCTAGATGATTCTGCTCGGGAGACGGTGCGCGACGCCGCACTCGTCGTGAACGCGACCTCGGTGGGGATGTCGGCCGGGGATCCGTCGCCCGTGCCACAGGAGTGGCTCAACTCCGGTCAGGTCATCACCGACATGATCTACCGTGCCGAGC
>CAYGKH010000017.1:0-21945 GCA_964350345.1 uncultured Coriobacteriaceae bacterium | reverse complement strand
CACCTCCGCAGATCGTCTCTCCGGAAGGTCCTAGCAGCACGATGCCGGAACCGGCCGGTCCGGGGTTTCCCCGCGATCCGCCGTCGGTGTAGAGCACGCATGCCCCTTTGCTACTCTGCCCCATCAGCGACTCTCACGACCAGCAAACGGCGACAGCTCGGGCATACAGCGATGTCCGGGCCGGTGCGCAACTCGCTCACGCGCTCCATCGGGAGTTCGACCCTGCACGCCGAGCAGTGCGTCTCCTGGAGTCGCGCAGCGCCCACACCGCCCTTCATCCCGCGGACGCTCTCGTAGCGTGCGAGCAGCTCCGGGTCGAGAGCACCGCCAATGGACGCTCTGCGGGCGCGCTCGGCCTCGGTCGCCCGCTGGAGCTCGCCACCCTTCTCCTGATACGCGGCGATCAGAGCCTGCTCGCGTGCTGCGAGTTGCGCCAACGCGGCGTCCACCTTCGCCACCTGCGCGCGAGCCTTTTCCGCCTTCTCCATGAGAGTGAGCGTCTCGTTCTCGACCTTGTCGGTCCGACGGCGCAGCGCATCCATCTCGCGTGAAAGGTTGTGGACTTCTTTGGGATTGGTCCCCTCACCGCGGTCAAACACTCGCTGGACCTCGGCGATCTTCTCGACGACGGCCGCGATATCGTCGTTGTTCGCCGCAATCTGACGCTCGAGGCGGTGTGCCATCTCCTCGGCACGTGCGTGAAGCGTGCGCACCTCCTCGGCCTTGTGGCGTGTCTCGAGGATCGCCCGCTTCTCCGGCAGCTCATCGAGCGCCCTGGTCATCCGCGCAATCTCGACATCGGACGCTTGCAGGGCGAGCAGTGCGCTAGCTGGCTCCATCACACACTCCTTCACGGTGTCCACCATGCGGCCGATGGGCGTTCGACGATCACGGAGGCGGGCACAAGCCCGTCGGTCGCAAGAACTGCCTCGGCTAAAATCTCGACCAGCGGCCACTCTGAGACGTCGTGGCCGATCTCGATCACCGAAAGTCCTGACTCGACTGCGGTCAAGGCGTCATGATAGCGCACCTCGCCCCCGAGAAGGACGTCGGCACCGGCAGCGGTTGCGGGACCGATGAGCGACCCCGCCGACCCGGTACCCGTGACCACCGAGGAGACCATCCGCTCTGGATCGCCCCAGACTCGCGGAGTGACGCCGAACACCCGGGCCGCGCGCCCGACAAGGTCGCCGAGCGACATCGGTGTATCGAGCGTACATAAGCGGCCCATACGCGCTCGTCCGCGCGCGATCGAGGTCTCGGTCACGGAGATCAGCGGCTCCTCGTACGGATGACTCTCCCGCGCGGCACGGACGACTCTTCCCACGATCGCCGGTGCGGCCACCATCTCGAGTCGGACCTCCGGTGCGAAAGACGCCTCCGCACGCTCCCCTATCGCCGGACTCGAGTCCTCCGAGGGCGTGAACCGTCCGGTCCCCTCGGTGGCGAAAGAGCAACCTCTGTACTCACCGATCCGTCCTGCACCCGCGGCCTGCATTGCCGCAGCTACGCCTGACTCGCTCTCGACGGGGACGTAGACCGTAATGACCGCCACGGGAAGCAGGGTCTCCTCGACGGGACGACCCGGCCCGATGCCGAGAAGATGAGACAGGGTGTTTGCCGCCCCCGGATCGCGGTCGAGGTTCGTGTGCGCGGCTATGAGCGCGATTCCGTCCCGTACAGCCGCGAAGGCGACGGGTGCCGCGGCAGGCGTGAGTCTGGCGGGAGGGGCGAGCTGGACCGGGTGGTGGGTGACGACCACGTTCGCGCCGGCAATTCGCGCCCTTTCGAGGGCTGCGGCCGTGGGGTCGAGGGTCACGATCACCCCGGAGACGTCGGCTTGCGGATCGCCTACGACCAGGCCGACGGCGTCCCACTCCTCAGCGCGCTCGAACGGAAACGCATCGTCGATCCGGGCAACGATGTCGGAGACCTTCACAGTCACAGCGCCACCTCACACATCTCACGTTGTTCGAAGTAGACGATCTCACGATACCCCGCCCGCGCCAGCGCCGCACGAACCTCGGCGTGCCCTGCTCCGACCTCGGCGGGAGTGTGCGCGTCCGACGAGGTGGTGACCGGCACACCCGCGCGCCTGAGCGCGAGAAGAAGCTCGTCGCCAGGGTAGATCTCCGCACACGGTTTGCGCAGGCCCGCCGAGGAGACCTCGACTGCGACCTCTGCGTCTGCAAGAGCAGCAGCGAGGTCAGCATAGAGATGACCGACGGAGGCGTCGGGGCGATGCCCGAACTTCTTGATGAGGTCCACGTGAGCCATCACGTCGAAAAGCCCGCTGGCGGCGGCCTCGGCGAGCGTTGAGAAGTAGCGCTCCCATACGGCAAGAACGTTGCGTCCCTCCCACTCGCCGATGAGATCGGGATCGTCGAAGACCCAGCCATCGAGGAAGTGCACCGAGCCCAAAACGACGTCGAAGGGGTGCGCAGCGAGGACACGGGCGGTTTCAGCGCGCCACTCGGGCAGCCAGTCGGCCTCGATCCCGAGGAGTACCCGCGGTGAATCGACCCGCGAGGCGTGTGCTTTGACGTCGGCTACGTACGCTGTGAGCTCCTCGGGCATCATGGCGTAGGATCCGTCGGGACTGAGGTGGGATGGCAGCGGAAGATGGTCCGTGAAGGCTATGACATCCAACTTAGCGCGGCGGGCGGCGTCGATGTACTCAGACATCTCTCCGGAGGCATGTCCGCAACGTGATGTATGCAGATGCAGATCGACCATCATGATGTGCTCTCGACCACCCCTCCGCCGACGACCCGGTCACCTGAGTAGCATACGACAGCCTGGCCGGGTGCCACACCACTGACCGCATGCACAAGTTCCAGCTCGATCACCCCGGCGCCAGTGTGCGTGATCCGTGCAGGAACCGGCTTTGCGCGGTAGCGGATCACGGCATCGACACTGGTGAGAGCAGCATCGCGCCAGACCGTTCGAGCCAGCTCGATCGTGGTGACGTCGGCCGGGGATCGTGAAGTCACAATCACGCGATTGGTATCCGCATCGATCGCCGTGACGTACCAGGGGCCTCCGGCAAGGCCGAGACCCTTGCGCTGTCCGATGGTGTAGCGGGCAAGTCCACGATGCGCACCGAGGACCACTCCGTGCTCATCGACGACCGGACCCGGCTCACCGGTGGCGGCACTGCGCTCGATGACGAACGCACCCGCTTCCCCCGGCACGAAGCATATCTCCTGGCTCTCGGGACGCGTGGCGCTGGGAAGGCCGAGGCTCGCTGCCTCGGCGCGAATCTGGACCTTGGTGGAGTCCCCCAGCGGGAACAAGACGTGTTCGAGTTGTTCGCGGGTCATCCGGTAGAGGAAGTAGGACTGGTCCTTGCTCACATCTCGACCTCGCGCGAGCCACACAACGCCATCGCTGTCACGCTCGATGCGAGCATAGTGTCCGGTCGCGAGTGCATCAGCGCCCGCACTCCTGGCACGCGCGAGCAGTTCTGAAAACTTCACGCGATCGTTGCACTCGATACAGGGATTCGGCGTGCGCCCGCTTGCGTACTCCTCGACAAAGGCGTCGACGACGCACCGCGCGAAGATGTCCCTCATATTGAGCGTGTAGTGGGCGATTCCAAGCTGGTCGCACACACGCTTGGCCGACCTGACCGCATCGGTCGAACAGCAGCGGCCCTCCCCCTCGCCCTCGGGCAGGAGCTGCATCGTCACACCGGTGACCTCATGACCGGCGACGACCAGCCGGGCGGCCGCAACCGATGAGTCCACTCCCCCGCTCATCGCGACCCACAGAACCGCCATAGCTAGGCGCTACGCTCCCTCGACGTCACATGCGTCAGCGTGTTCCTCGGCATGAGGATCGAAGTCGGGGTCGTCGTGTGCGATCGTGCCGACAGCGATAGGCTCGCGACCGTTGGAGATCAGGTAGTCGTCCACGGCCTTCTTCAGGCCGTCTGTCGCGAGCACGCTACAGTGCATCTTGGCGGGTGGAAGTCCGCCGAGCTCCTCGGCCACCTGAGCCTTGGTGATCGCAACAGCATCATCGAGCGTCATTCCCCTGGCCATCTCGGTGACGATCGAGGACGTCGCGATGGCCGCGCCACATCCGAGCGTCTGGAAGCGAATGTCGGCGATGTGATCATCATCGACTGCGATCGAGATCTTCATCACGTCGCCGCAGACAGGATTGCCGACCTCACCTACCCCGTCGGGATCATCGAGTACACCGACGTTGCGCGGGTTGTTGAAGTGGTCCATCACTTTGTCACTGTAGAGCACGGTCCCATCCTCTCAAATGTGGGCGGCTGACCGTCACCTGGTGACGCCGCCGGTCCGGACTGGCAGAACAATCAGCTCGCCGAGGAGCCGAACATACGGGCATACACCGGCGACATCGAACGAAGACGCTCGACGATGGGCGGGAAGACCTCGAGGAAGTAGTCGATGTCGGCATCAGTGGTGAAGCGGCCGAGAGAGATGCGCACCGAACCGTGAGCAAGTTCGGGAGGACAGCCGATCGAGAGCAGCACGTGACTTGGCTCCAGAGACCCTGACGAGCACGCAGAGCCCGTCGAGACAGCGACACCCTTGGCGTCGAGTTGGAGTAGCATCGCCTCCCCCTCCACGCCCTTGATGAGCAGATGAGCGATGTTGGGGATCGTTTCGGGATGCGTGGCGCTGACCGCGGTGTTCTCCAAAGTGCCGGTGATGCCGGTGACCACTCGGTCGCGCAGCGCAGCAAGCCGTGGCGACTCACCAGGCATCTCTTCGACCATGATCTCTAAAGCACGGGCGAACGCGATGACACCCGCGACGTTTTGGGTGCCAGAGCGCTTCTTGAACTCCTGCCCGCCACCACGGACCAGCGGCGCGAAGGGAGTACGTCGTTTCAGGTACAGAGCGCCGACACCTTTCGGGGCGTAGATCTTGTGGCCGGAGAACGATGCCGCATCAACCCCGAGTTCAACGACGTCGAACGGAACCTTTCCCAGTGTCTGTGCCGCATCGGTGTGAAAGAACGCCCCACGGGCGTGTGCAATGTCGGAGAGCGCCCGAATGGGCTGGAGGGTGCCGATCTCGTTGTTCCCGTGCATGACGGAGACGAGGATGGTGTCGTCGCGCATCGCCGCCCCGAGATCCGTCGGATCGATCACACCCTCAGGCCGTGGCCTGAGATAGGTGACTTCGTATCCGGCCTTCTCAAGGTAGTGCGCGGGCTCGAGTACCGCATGGTGCTCGAACGACGACACGATCACGTGCGCGCCCTGGGGCTTGGCACGTGTAGCGATGCCTATGAGTGCGGAGTTGTCCGACTCCGTGCCCCCGGCGGTGAAGATCACCTCTTCTGGATGCTCGGCGCCGATCAGACGTGCGACGCGCTCACGAGCGTCCTCCAGTGCGGTGTACGCCTCACGGCCTTTACGGTAGAGGCTGTTGGGGTTGCCCCAACCCTCACGGAGGTGTGGAAGCATAACTTCGATGACCCGCTCGTCGACCGGGGTCGTCGCTGCGTAATCAAGGTAGATGTCCCGACTTTCCATCGCCGTATCCTCTCGCATCCTGCCTGACAGACTCACTCGATGCCTTCTAAGACTTCCTGGTCGCGTGCGAGCGTATCGAGCGTGGTCGTGACAAAGACGTCACGGACCGCGCCCGTCGCTCGTTCCCAGACGTGTGCAGCCGCACAGACTCCGCCTCTACCGCACGCTGCAGATCTCTCCGTGTTACAGACGGTGGGCCGAAGCGGACCCTCCAGTGTCTCGACGATATCAAGTACGGTGATCTCGCTCGCGGGCCTGCTGAGCTCGAAGCCCCCGCGGGCACCACGCACAGCAGTCACAAGCCCGCCTTTGCGCAAGGCGACGAATAGCTGCTCGAGGTACTTCGGCGGGACGGACTGCCGCTCCGATATCTCGCGGGCACTCACCGGTCCCGAGGTGGCGCGACATGCAAGATCGATCATCGCCAGCAAGCCGTACTCGCTCTTCGCCGTAAGGCGCATCAGGGGGCTCCTCGGGCCGAATCCTTACCAAAACAGTATGGTTTCTGCACGATAGTCCCGCGCGTTGCGAGTGTCAAGGGTTGTCGACGCGTGGGATACGCCGTTTCAGAGCCTCCGGGAAGGCCGGTCCGATGCTAGTACTCGGGCCCCTCGTAGTGATCCTCGGCACCGGCCGAGCGGATGATGTTCAAGACCTCGCCGACATCGGCATTGGCCATCGGCGTGAGCAGGACCAAGACTCGCGAGTGGTCGATCGCGGCGGACCCGAACAGCGAGCGTATCGTCTCCAGGTTCTCCGCAGAGATGGTTCTCGCAACGTCGTAGAGGCGGCGCTGTCGGATCGCGACTTTGAAGACATCTGCGGTCTGTTGCGAGTCGACGATGAAAAGCGCCGTGGTGTCGGCGTTTTCGCGCCCTTCCAATACCGTGGAAAGTTTGCCTACGTAATCCGCTGCGGCAGCGAAACTCAGCGGGCGTTCGACGACACGCGTGATGATCGATATCCCCGAGGGAGACTCCCACACACCGGCCGGTCCGGTCTCGAATTCGAGCGCCTCGCCGATCGCGTCAGCTCGCGCACGAATGTCAGCACGCAACTTCGAATCAGCATCATCACGGCTGGTAGGAGGCGTCATGACAACATCAGGAGCAGCCTGCGTAGCCGCACTCCTGGCGGCGCGCACCTCTGCAGGGTCCAGCAGATCACGGACATCGGTGGTGAGCGCTTCTCCAGCTTCCATGGTCAGGATCTGGGCGATGCGGGGATTTTGGACACTGAGCTTGATGCCGAACAGGTCCAGTACCGTCGCCCCATCGCCCTCGCCGGATACGGGGCCTGCAGGGGCGGTGTCACTGTCAGCCATCATCACGAGCTCCTGTCGTCAGGTCACGAATCTCTTGGGCATCACTTGTCCAGTATATCCAACCGCACGGCGCGTGCAGAGACCCATCGACTCTCCCCCGGCTGCCGCTCGTCAAATCGAACACATCATCGCTTGTTGGGCTTCGAGCCATCTGATAGGCTTTGACACCCGCCTCGCAAGGCGGCGGCGATGCACCAACGGTCCACGGTTGATAGCCACAGGGTGGCGAGAACCCGCTGGACACGTAGAAGGCTCCGGCCCGAGAGGTCGGAGCCTTCTTGAATTTCCGGGATAGATGTCGGGGCGCCCTATCCGATCGCCTTGTGCAGATTCGCCATCTCGATGGCTCCCACTGCAGCGTCCCAGCCCTTGTTGCCCGCCTTGGTCCCGGCACGCTCTACCGCCTGCTCGATGGTGTCTGCGGTGATCACACCGAACATCACCGGTACGTTGGTGTCCAGCGACGCCTTCGCCACACCCTTGGCGACCTCGGAGGCGACGTAGTCGAAGTGCGGCGTGCCACCCCGGATGATGACCCCCAGCGCGATAACCGCGTCGTAGCGACCGGAAGCTGCGAGACGTTTGGCTACGGATGGGATCTCGAACCCACCCGGAACCCACGCAACGTCGACATCATCCGGGTCGACAGCATGCCTGACCAATGCATCCTGAGCACCTGAAAGCAGGCGGCCGGAGAGAAGCTCATTGAAGCGGCTCACCACGATGGCGAACTTCAGGCCGGTACCGATCAGGTTACCTTCGAACGTACCCATCACTCACTCTCCTCTTCAACGTGAACGTCCCCGGGAAGCTCCAGGGTGTGTGCCATCTTCTCGCGCTTGGTGCGCAGGTAATCGACGTTGTCGGGACACGCCGGGACTTCGAGGCTCACCTGCTCGGTGACTTCGAGTCCATATCCCTCCAGACCCACGATCTTGGTGGGGTTGTTGGTCAGAAGCCGCATCGTCGTCAAGCCGAGGTCGACAAGGATCTGAGCGCCGATCCCGTAGTCACGCAGGTCGGGGGCGAATCCGAGGGCCTCATTCGCCTCGACCGTGTCGGCTCCCTCCTCCTGTAGTTCGTAAGCCCTCAACTTGTTGGCCAGGCCGATACCCCGTCCCTCATGGCCGACGATGTAGAGCAGCACTCCGGCACCCTCGGCCTGGATACGACGCATGGCCTCCTCGAGTTGGGAGCCGCAATCGCACCGTAGACTATGGAACACGTCCCCCGTCAGGCACTCCGAGTGAACGCGGACCAAGACGTCATCGGCTCCCGCCACGTCGCCCGCCACCAGCGCGATGTGCGTGGAGTCGTCCACCCGCGAGGTGTAGCCATGCGCGACGAACTCACCGTGGCGGGTCGGCATCCTGACTGTCGAGGCGCGCTCGACAAGACGCTCGGTGTGACGACGATACCGGATGAGCTCGGCGACAGTGATCATCATGAGATCGTGTTCGGCAGCGAAACGTTCGAGTTCGGTCCTTCGCGCCATAGTGCCGTCAGCGTTCATGATCTCGCAGATCACGCCGGCCGGATACAAGCCGGCCATCCGCGCGAGATCGACAGCTGTCTCGGTGTGCCCCGCGCGTTCCAGGACCCCGCCGGGCTTGGCTTTGAGCGGGAACACATGCCCGGGCATAGAAATGTGCTCGGGACCGGAGCTCGGATCAATGGCCGCATGAACGGTTTCTGCCCGGTCAGCAGCCGATATCCCTGTCGTGATCCGCCCCTTGGCCCCGATGGAGACGTGGAACGCTGTCCCCTGCTCGGAGGTGTTCATCTGCGCCATTGGCGGGATATGCAACTCCTCGAGACGCTCGGCGGTCAGGGGCAGGCAGATCAGACCACGCCCGTTGGTGGCCATGAAGTTGATCGCATCGGGGGTGACCTTCGCCGCAGCCATGACGAGGTCGCCCTCGTTCTCGCGGTCCTCGTCGTCGACGACGATGATCATCTTGCCCGCAGCAATCGCCTCTACTGCCTCTGGAACGGTAGCGAAGGGTCTGTCGCCGCTTTCCCGCACGCAAATCACCGGCCCTCGGTCAGGTCACGCAGCATGTCTCCGAGCCCACGGCGACCGGGACGAAGCGCGTCAGCGTCGTCGCCGGCGTAGACCGCGACGAACGCCTTGACGTACTTGGCCATCATGTCGACCTCTAGATTGACGCGTGACCCGGTGGGCTTAGAGCCGAGTGTGGTCGACTGCTCGGTGTGCGGGATGACCGACGCGACGAACGAGTCATCACGAACCTGCGCGACCGTAAGTGAGATGCCGTCGATGGCTATCGAGCCCTTGGGCACTACGTACTCCATCACCGCTGGCGGTGCAGAGAACTGGTACACGGTCGAGTTTCCGGCAGCATGCCGCATGACCAGGGTGCCGACCGCATCGATGTGCCCTGTCACGATGTGTCCGCCGAGCCGGTCGGAAAGCCTGAGCGCGCGCTCGAGGTTGACCTTGTCGCTCTGGCGGATCGTCCCGAGAGTCGAGCGCTCGACGGTCTCCTGACTCACGTCGGCGATGAACGCGCCGCGGATGAACTTCACCACAGTCAGGCAGACACCGTCGACCGCGATAGAGTCACCGATCGACATGTCCCGCCCGAACTCAGGCGCGTAGACTTCGAGTCTCAGCCCGCCGCCGCTAACCCGCTCGACCCGTGTGATGATACCTTCAGACTCGACGAGTCCTGTGAACATCTCAGTTCGTCCCTTCTGTTTTGAGGCGCTCGCGCGCCGCTATGTACTCGGCCTCCACACGGTCACCGCGTCGCCGGCCACAACACCGGCTTCCACTGCCGCTAAGGATCGATAAAGTTCGTGCAGCGCTCCTTCGCCCTCACCCGGGTAGATTCCCGGAGCGTGCAATCCCGCGAACCCGCCTGCGTGTATGAGTACCAGTTCGTCGATGAGGCTCGACTGCCACAGACTCGCCATCAGATGCGGACCGGGTTCGATGAGCAGACGTCGGATCCCCGCATCGGCGAGAACCGCGAGTGCAGAGGAAAGCCCCTCGGACGAGTCGTATGGCATCACCTGCACCCCTGCTGCCGGAGCAGGGGCATCGGCAGCGCGTTGCCGCGGAACGAGGAGAGCCACGGGTCCTACGTCATCGCTCAGCAGCGATGACGTACTCGGAATCAGGTCGCGGCACACAACGACGCGCACCGGCTGCCGCTCGGCAAGGTCGCCGTTGGGGTCGAGCGCCGTGAGCGAGGGATCATCGATGTGCGCCGTGCGCGCACCAACCATCACCGCGTCGGCCATCGTACGTAGTCGCATAGTGATCGAACGGCTCCCTGACGCGCTCATGGCGGTCCGCACACCCTCGGCCCGGGCGATCTTTCCGTCCAACGAGACGGCGACCTTCGCCGTCACCCAGGGGAGCCCCGTGGAAAGGTGCTTGAGCCACCCCTCGTTCAGTGCCGTGAAGGGGGCAGGATCCTCACAGAACCTGGTCCGCACGCCGAAGGAGCGAAGAATCTCCGCGCCCCCTGACGCGATCGCGTGCGAGTCGCGCATCCCGATGACGACCGTGGCGACTCCGGCTTCGATGAGTGCATCGGTGCACGGCGGTGTGCGCCCCTGGTGCGTACACGGCTCAAGAGTCACATACACGGTCGCGTCAGCAGCACGTTCACCTGCCTCACGCAGCGCGACGACCTCGGCGTGAGGTCCGCCGGCGGACGCGTGCCATCCCTCGCCGACGACTTCACTGCCGGAGACGATCACGCATCCGACAGCAGGGTTGGGAGAGGTCCGGCCGATACCGCGCACGGCGAGCTGATGTGCACGACGCAGGTAGGGATCTTCGATAGAAGCAGATACGTCAGAGAACAGGCGCATGCCCGGGTACCGTTCCTCTCTTCTCCCATCCAGACTCTCACTGTCGGCCCCGGAAATCCTCCGGGTCAACCCCTATCGGGGCTCGCGGGCTCTGACCGCCGGTGGGGAGTTACACCCCGCCCTGAAGAAAGACATGCAAAGTGTACTACAAGACGCGCTCCCCGGCCTCCCGGATCGCGTTCATCGCAAAGACCGGGTCCTCGGCGCAGAAGACCGCGCTACCGGCGACGAGCACCCGGGCTCCGGCCTCGACGACGAGCGGAGCGGTGGATCGATCGATTCCGCCGTCGACCTGGATCAACGGTGTCGCGCCCTCCTCAGTACAGAGCGAAGCGAGACGGCGGACCTTGTCCACGGTGCGCGGGATGAACGACTGCCCGCCAAAGCCAGGGTTGACGCTCATCAGCAAGACGAGGTCGAGGTCGCCGATGATATCGCGCAGGACCTCGGGTGGTGTGGCGGGATTGAGACTCACACCCGCCTTCGCTCCGGCGGCGTGGATCGTCTGAACGACACGGTGCAGATGATCGCAAGCCTCGGCGTGCACGACGACGAGGTCAGCGCCCGCGTCGAGATACCACTGAAAGGTGGACTCGGGGTTGGAGATCATCAGGTGGACGTCGAGCGGAACGTCGGTGACGCGCTTGAGCGCCTTGACCACCGGAGGGCCGATCGTCAGGTTCGGAACGAAGTGGCCGTCCATCACGTCGACGTGGATGAAGTCCGCGCCGCCTTCGGCCACCGCGCGAACGGCGGTGCCCAGATCGCTGAAGTCCGCCGAGAGGATCGACGGTGCCATAAGCACCCGTTCGGTCATGCGAGCCGCCTCCTATATGTCGATGAGTCCCATACCGTGCAGTTCGTCCGTGGCATCCCGGCCCATGAGAGCCCCGACCGCCGAAGAGGGAGATGCGCCCTCGCGGACGATGCCGCGCACCTGCGCGGTGATGGGCATCTCGATCCCGTACCGCTCACCGAGCTCGGCGACGGTCGCACACGAAATCGCGCCCTCGGCGACCATGCGGGTCTCGGTCTCGAACTGCTCGACCGTACCGCCGCCCGCCAGCCGTTTGCCGAGAGCGCGGTTGCGGCTGTGGCGGGAGGTGCAGGTCGCGATGAGGTCGCCCATCCCCGCAAGCCCCATGTAGGTGAGCGGGTTCGCACCGGCTGCGCGTCCCAGCCGGCTCATCTCGGCCAGACCGCGCGTCATCAGGCTCGCTTTGGTGTTGTCGCCAAAACCCAGGCCGTCAGAGATACCGGCGGCGACAGCGATGACGTTCTTCGACGCGCCGGCGAGTTCCACTCCGATAACGTCGGTGTTGGTGTAGACGCGAAACGCGGGCGTCATGAACACTCCGCGCAGATAGACGCCGACCGACTGGTCACAGGCCGCGATCACCGTAGCCGAGGGGATACCGCGCGATACCTCCTCGGCATGGTTGGGACCGGAGAGCGCAGCCATGCGCTCCGGAGCGCCGAGAACCTCGCCGAGAAGGACCGTCATGCGGGAGAGGGTCTCCGGTTCGAGACCCTTTGCGAGGCTGACGACCGGCGCGCTGCCGTCGTAGTACGGACGAATCGCCTCGGCCGTGGCATGTACCGCCTTGCTGGGAGTAGCGATGACTATCACGTCAGCGCCACGGAGGGCCTCCTCGAGGTCAGAGGTGGCCGTGACCTGGTCGGCAAGCACGACCTCGCGCAGGTAGCGCGGGTTGCGGCGTGTCTCGGTGATCGCATCGACGACCTCTTGTGAGCGCGCCCAGAGCGTTGTCGGCACACTGTTGGCCCCCAGCAGAGAGGCGACTGCCGTCCCCCACGATCCCGCCCCGATGACCGCGACTCGACTCATGCGACCCCTCCTTGCGCGTCGTCAGGCGTCTTGCGGCCGAGCGACAGTTTCGGCTCCGCACCCCGAATGATACGACCGATGTTACTCCGGTGTCGCCAGATGACGAGAGCGGCCGCAAGAAAAGCGAAGAGGATGAACGGTGTCCGGTCAGCATAGAACACGAGCACGAGAACCGGGAAGAGCGCAGCGATGACGAGCGATCCCAGGCTCACCATCCGGAAGACCAAGATGACGGTGAGAAAGACTGCAAGCTGGATCGCCCAGACGAGCGGCATCATCACGAGGAGCGCACCCGCGGCGGTGGCGACCCCTTTCCCGCCCGCGAAACGCACGTACGGCGAGTACGAGTGGCCGAGAACCGCGGCCATGGCAGCCACGATGACGAACCAGTCTTGCAGCTGTCCTCCCACCGCCACCGAGTGAACGAGGGCCGCTATCCAGACCGCTAGCGCGCCTTTGCCGATATCGAGCAGCAAGACCCCTACCCCGGCCTTCCAGCCAAGGGCGCGCCACGCGTTGGTTGCGCCGAGGTTGCCTGAGCCATGTTCACGAACGTCGGTAGAGAACGCCAGCCGGCCGACGATGAGGGCGCTGGGGATCGCGCCGATGAGATATGCGACGACGATCACGAAGGCGAGTTGCATCGCGACCACCATCTTATGAGTCCTTGTGCTTGAACTTCAGGATCATCGGCGTCCCGGCGAAGTCGAACGCATCGCGCAGGCGGTTCTCGACGTACCGCTTGAACGGGTCATCGGCGAGCTGCGGGTGGTTCGCAAAGAGAGTGAAGCCGGGTGGTGAGGTCCGGGTCTGCGTCATGTAGTGAATCCGAAGGGTACGAGAGCCCTTGCTGACGGTGTGACCGAACTCGCGCATCTCGGTGAGTACACGGTTGAGTTTGCTGGTGGGGATCTGCTGTGTGTAGTTGCCCCAGGAGGTCTCGATGGCCTTGAAGATACGAGTGACTCTGGCACCGGTGAGCGCACTGATACGCAGTACCGGTGCGTAAGAGACGAATCCGAGACGATCCTCGAGCTGGTAGTCGATCTCCTCGCGCCACTCGGGGTCGTCGACCAGATCCCACTTGTTGAGAAGGATGATCAGCGCGCATCCGCGCTCGGCCGCAAAACGCGCGACACGCTGGTCCTGGTCGGTGACGCCTTCTGTCGCGTCGATGACGAGCAGTGCGAGCTCGGCGTTGTCGATCGCCCGCATCGCGCGGACGAAGCCGTAGTACTCGACATCGGCGTCGATGCGCGCCTTGCGCCGGATGCCCGCGGTGTCGACGAATCGGTACGAGCGCCCCTCCCGCTCGACCAGCACGTCGAGTGAGTCGCGCGTGGTCCCGGCGACCTCACTGACGATGGCCCGGTCGGTGCCGACGAGACGGTTGAGCAGGGAAGACTTGCCTGCGTTGGGCTTGCCGATGATGGCGACGTCAATCGCATCGGTCTCGATGACGGGCTCAAGCGCGGGCAGGACGTTGACGATCTCGTCGAGCAGATCGCCGGTACCGTGGCCATGTGTGGCGCTGACGGGCCACGGCTGGCCGAGCCCCAGTCCCCAGAACTCGTGGATATCTTCGTCACGATTGGGAGTGTCCATCTTGTTGACGACAAGGAAGATGGGAGCCGACGCACGTTTCAGCCTGCGCGCGACCTCCTCATCGGCCGTAGTCATGCCAGTCGTGCTATCCACCACCACGATGATGATGTCCGCCTCGGTAGTGGCGGTGAGTGCCTGCGCGGTGATCGACTCGGCGAACGGGTCATCCTTTGTGTTCTCGATGCCGCCTGTGTCGATGAGCATGAAGTCGCGCCCGCTCCACTCGGCGCGGTGGTAACTGCGGTCTCGGGTGACGCCCCGCTCCTCATGGACGATGGCATCAGCGGTCTGGGCTATGCGATTGACGAAGGTCGACTTGCCAACGTTAGGCCGACCGACGACTGCGACGATAGGTAGGGACATCGGTGTGCTCCGGGGGTTAGAGGGACGAGGCTCGGCGCGCCCCTTGTACTGCAATACTAAAGAATAGCAGAGAGCAGCGGCTGTGCGCCCGTTCCAAGCACAGCGAGGGGCACGCCGACCGCCTGCTGGAGTTCTGCCGTGCTGAGGTCGTCGAGAGTGAGGCCGTCGTCGTTGAACACGACGTCCGGAACGAGCACGCTGCCCGACACGCGCGCTTCGCGCACCGCCGAGGCGATATCGACGCCCGCGAGAAGCCCGGTCACTCCCACGTTACCGCCGAAGAGGCGGTTGGAGACCGGCAGCACGCTCACCCTCGAAGAAAGGCCTGCCACCTCGAGCAGGCCCGCGAGAACAGGCGCGAACATGGCCCCCGTCACCAGGGTGAACTCCTCGGCGGACCGGGTGCAGCCAGCGGTGAGTCCTGCAGAGAAGTCGTCGATGAAGGAGCGGACGAGTCCGATGCCGTTTTCGTACTGGGGGAACGAGTCGTACTCCGCCGCTGACGGGACGTCGCGACCTGCGGTCAGGTAGAACTCGTCGGCAGCGTAGACCCAGCCTACCCCGTCCCGGTCCCGCATCGCTGTAGCCCACGGTGCGATCGCGTCGAGTACGGAGGCGGCTGCATCAGGATGCTCGTAGGAGCTGCTGAAGAGATTCTGGTGAGCTGTGAAACCGAGCGGGACGATCCCGACGGAGAGCACGCCCTCTCTCGCTGCCAGCCACGACAACGTCGCCTCAAGCTCATCGCCGTCGTTCTCGCCGGGGACGAGCACGATCTGGACGTGCAGATCGATACCTGCTTCGACCAACTCATCGAAGCGGTCGAGCGCACGATCCTCCCGCGCACACACGAGGCGCTCGCGCACGGCGGGCGTGACCGCATGGAGCGAGACGTGGAGCGGTGAGAGATGCTCGGTGGTGATCCTGGTGATGTCGTCGTCGCGCAGGTTGGTGAGTGTGATGAAGTTGCCCGAGAGGAACGAGAGCCTATAGTCGTCGTCACGGACGTAGAGCGCGCGACGCAGTCCACGCGGGAGCTGCGACATAAAACAGAACGCGCACCTGTTGCGGCAGGTGTGGACCTCGTCGAAGAGTGCGGCGGCGAAGTCGATCCCCCACGCCTCGTGGCCGCCGCGCGTGAGGACGACCTCGCGGATCGCTTCGTCAGACCCGGCCACCGTGGCAGTCACCGAGGCGGTGTCGCTCTCCCACCACCATGCGATGACGTCGGTCAGCACTCGGCCGTTCGCCGTCACGATCCGCTCGCCGGGGGCGATCCCCGCGCGCGCGGCCGGGGAGTCCGGCTCGACGCGTGCGACGACTCCGCCCCCGCCGGTTGCGGGCCTTGCGATGCTACCGCCATATGCGGATCGAGCGCTCACGTCAGCGGATCGACTCGATGGCCTCGATGACGTCGGCCATCTGGACGTCCGGAGTCGACGCGCCTGCTGTCACGCCCACGAGCGACGCGCCAGCAAACCACGCCTGATCGAGCTCCTCGGCAGTCTCGACGTGGTGTGTCCTCGGATTGACCGCCGAGGATATCTCGGTGAGCCTCGTGGTGTTGCCCGAGTTCCTGCCTCCGACGACCACCATAACGTCCACCTCTCCCGCGAGCTCCTCGGCGGAGTGCTGACGCTGTGCGGTGGCGGAGCAGATCGTGTTGAAGACGCGGACCTCGGCGGCGCTGGGAAGGACCGCCGCGACGACCTCTTCGAGGCGCTCGGCGGATTGCGTGGTCTGCACCACGATTCCGAGACGTCGGCCCGGAAGCTGTTCGGGCAGTTCGGCGGCGGACTGGACGATGAGCGCATCACCGCCTGCATGAGCGCGAATACCCTCGACCTCGGGGTGATCGGCCTCCCCCACCACGATGACCGAGTAGCCCTCCTCGATCAGCGCGTGAGCGGCATCGTGGACCTTGCTCACGAACGGGCACGTCGCGTCAACGACGTCGAGTCCTTTCGCGCGGGCAGCTTCGATGATCGCGGGGTCGACGCCGTGCGTCCGGATGACGAGCGTGCCCTCATGCACGTCATCGAGGGTGTCGGCGACCTCGACGCCCCGCTTGCGTAGTGCCTCTACCGCTTGCGGGTTGTGGATGAGCGGGCCGAGGGTGTGGACCGGAGTGGCGCCGGTAGCGACGTCTGTGGCGAGCTCGAACGCGCGCTCGACCCCGTAGCAGACTCCCGCGTGGCGTGCGACACGTACCTGCATCGTCAGACCTCCCGTGCCTCGGCGCGAGCAGCGGCTATCCGGCGCATGATCTCGGTCGTGAACGCGTGGAGGCGCTGCTTGCGCGGGCCTTCGGTGAACTCCTCGGCCAAGACCGGCTCCCCGTAGACTACCGTGACCCGGGGGAATCGCGGAAGCCATGCGCCCTTGGGCAGCGCGTGCTCGGTACCAGAGATGCCAACCGGCACGACCGGGACGCCCGCTCGCATGGCGATGAACGCGACGCCTTCGTTCGCCTGTCCGAGTTCGTCATCAGCAAGACCCTGCTGGCGGGTGCCTTCGGGGAAGATGCCCACCAGGTTACCGTCGCCGAGGAGATCGCTCGCCTTCGAGATCGCCACGCGATCGGCCGAGCCACGGTGCACCGGGAACGCAAGCAGCTGCGGCAGGAGCCACCCGACGACCGGGACATCCCACAGTTCAGACTTCGCCATGAAGTGGGTGGGACGCGGGGCACCGCACCACAGCAGGACCGGATCGAGATACGAGACATGGTTGCCCGCAAGGATCGCTCCACCGGCGGGTACGCGATCAGAGCCGATGAAGCGCGTCCGGTAGGAGGCGAGAACCAGTCGAGCTGCGCTGGCACGAAGCGTGCGAGTGAGCCGATAACCCATCAGCGCGCCTCGATGACGAGTCCGGCGATGATCTCGACGACCTCGTCGATCGACAGGCCGGTGGTATCCACGTGGATCGCGTCGGGCGCAGGGATGAGCGGGGCGGCCTCTCGAGTCGAGTCGGCCTCGTCACGCCGCTCCAGACCGCTGAGTACTGCCGACTCCTCCACGACGACTCCCCGGACGGAGAGTTCGGCGTACCTGCGACGGGCGCGTTCCTCGGCCGAGGCGGTCAGGAAGATCTTCACGTCTGCATCCGGGAAGACGACAGTGCCGATGTCGCGTCCTTCGACCACCACGTCGTGTGGAGTGGTCGCCACGGCGCGCTGGAGCGGCACCATCGCATCGCGAACGGCCGGGACGCTCGCGATCGCGCTGACAGCCTCGTCCACATCGGGAGCGCGGATAGCTGCCGTGACGTCCTCGCCGTCCAGCAGGATCGCCGAGGGGATTGCTGCATCATCGTCGTGTACGAAAGAGATGTCGGCTTCGCGGGCGAGCAGACCGAGCGCTGAGATGCCGGAGAACGGCACGCCGGTGCGAAGCGCCTTGAGCGCGATCGCGCGGTACATCGCTCCGGTGTCGAGGTAGTGCGAGCCGAGACGCACCGCAAGGAGCTTGGCCGCAGTCGACTTTCCGGAGCCCGCAGGGCCGTCTATCGCGATGATCACGTCAGTCCCTGTCGTCGGATTCGGTCGGATGCGGGCCGAATCATAGCATGGAGGCGAGGGTTCTCACGCTCCCTGCACCGCACCGAGAGCAGCGAGGTCGTCGAGGAAGCGTGGGTAGGACACAGCCACCGCCTCGAATCCGGCGATCGTCACAGGATCCGCAGCGATGAGTCCCGCAAGCGCCCATGTCATCGCGAGCCGATGGTCGTGCAGGCTCGACAGGTTCGCGCCGCCAAGCGGGGTCGGTCCCTCGATCACGAGGCTCTCAGGCCCCGCGGTGACGCGCGCACCGAGTGCGGTCAGCCCCGCGGCGATCGCTTCGAGCCGGTCGGACTCCTTCACGCGTAGCTCGCCGACCCCCTCGAAGCGTGTCACGCCGGTCGCCTGCGTCGCGAGCAGTGCGAGTACCGGGACCTCGTCGACGAGCGACGGGACCTCATCGGGCGTGATGGTCGTCGCGTTCAGGCCGCCCGTGCCCTCGACGGTAATCGACCCCACCGGCTCGGTACCCTCCATCCCGGCCGGGGTGATGCGCACACCCGCCCCCATACGGTCCAGAACGTGTAGGAACCCGATCCGCGTGGGATTGAGTGCGACGTCTTCGATCACTACCTTGCTTCCCGCGACCAAGAGCCCCGCAGCGACGAGAAATGCTGCCGAGGAGGGATCGCCCGGAACGATCATGTCAGCTGCGACCGGAGTGACCGGCCCGTCGACCCAGCAAGAACGCTCCGGGGTATCGCGGCCGACTGTGACTCCGAACGCGGGCAAGAGGCGCTCGGTATGGTCACGCGACAGAGCCGACTCGCGCACGATCGTCCGACCCTCGGCGCGCAGCCCCGCGAGGAGCAGCGCAGTCTTGACCTGAGCGCTAGCAACCGGAGACTCGTAGATGATCGGCGCAAGCGGTACGCCGCTGACCGTGATCGGCAAGGTTCCGTCGGCGGGATCGAACGAAGCGCCCATCTCTCCGAGCGGTATCGTCACGCGCCCCATCGGACGCCGCGACAAAGACTCGTCCCCGGTGAGCGTGAACGGACCCGGCCAGCCTGCGAGTACACCGAGGAGTAGACGTGCGGTGGTCCCACTGTTCCCGCACTCAAGTGAGTTATCGGGCGTCCGGGGACCGAAGGCGCCCCAGCCGGTGACACTGACGACGAGCGAGCCGGTCGGTGCCTCAATGACTTCGATACTTGCGCCCAATGAGCGCACGACAGAGATCGTAGAGCGCACATCGGCCGAGTCCAGGACGCCGGAGAGCACAGACGTGCCACCCGCCATCGCCGCGAATAGTACGGCACGGTGCGACAGCGACTTGTCGCCCGGAACCCCGATCCGGCCGCCCAGGGGACTGCGTGCAGCGGTGATGACCCTGTCCACTGAAATCCTCCCCTACCCCTCGAGCCGACGCACCTGGGGCGCGTAACCAGCGTTGCGAAGGACACTCTCGAAGCGTTCGATGTCGCCCTCGTCGGTTAGTACCAGTATGAGCGTAGCACTCGCCTCTGACACGTGGTCGATCTCGATGCCCTCGATGTTGCACCCCGCGCGTCCGGCAGCCGTCGTGACCTCGGCGACGACACCCGGGCGGTCGAGGACCGGCACTGAGACCTGGATGAGGCTCTCGGTCGCCGGAACCCACTGCGCGGGCAGTGCGCGGCGCACGGCGGCAGCGCGGGCGAACCATCGCTCCAGCCCTTCGCGGTCCCCGATCTCGAGCATCGCGGTGAAGCTCGTGAGCACCGAGCGAAGCTCGCGGACGCTTGCGAGCACCGCCTGCGCGTTATCGGTACAGATGCCCGCCCACAGCGCCGGATTCGAACTTGCGACGCGCGTGGAGTCCTTGAAGCCTCCTGCCGCAAGGCGCAGCAGGTCACCGTTGGCTCCCGCATGACGAGCGGCGATATCGACGAGCGCGGAAGCGGCGACATGGGGCAGATGACTGACCACCGCGACCGCCTCGTCATGCTCGGTTGCGTCAACCGAGATCATCCTGCAGCCGAACTCGCTTACAAGAGAGTGGATGCGGCGAAACGCCTCCATGTCGGTCGTCTCGGTGGGAGTCAGCACGTAGTAGGCGCCGCGGAACAGTTCGGGGTCTGACGCCTCGACTCCGCTGCGGTCCGAGCCGGTCATCGGATGTCCGCCCACGAACGCGACCTCCGGGCCCAGGCATCGGTCCGCCGCCTCGATCAGACCGGCCTTCGTCGAGGCGACGTCGGTCACGACGCCCCGGTAGCCCATCACGCCGAGGCGCTCGATCCACTCGCACGCGAAGGTGGCAGGGGTCGCGAGGACGACCAGATCGACGCCGTCGGGCCCGAGCCATGTCTGCGCGCCGAGGCCATCCGGGAGCGAGCCGTTCTCGATGATCCCGTGCTCGATCGCCCAGGCCAACGCGTGAGGATCGGTATCGATGCCGACAACCGTCGCCGAACCCGGCAGCCGCTTCGCCGCAGCTGCGAACGACCCGCCGATGAGCCCGACCCCGACCACCGCGATAGAGCCGAAGCGCATCACTCCACCCCCGGATGCTTACCCGCGAGCGGCAGCAGCTCGTTCATACCGGACATCAGCTCGACTCTCGCCACCGTGTCAGCGGCGTAGACGACCTCGCGGTCGTGGTCCCTCATCACTACTAGCATTCCTGCATCACTCCCTCGCCTCGGTGCTTACCCGATACGCGCGGTCCCGGCGCTCACGTGCGGCCGGGGCGTGTCAGATGCCGCCGAGCCGCGTCACCACGGCCTCGAAGGCCGCGATTGTGATCTGCGTGTCTTCCGGGGTTCCGATCCCGACCCTGAGAGCAGGTGCGGTCCCGAAGTCCCTCACGATGACACCTTCGCCGAGGAGCGCTTCGAACACTTCGACCGGCTTGTCCGTGTGGAGGTAGATGAAGTTCGCCTCAGAACGGACGTAGCTCACACCCAGCCGGTCGAAGGCCGAATAGATGTAGGTCTTCTGCTCCTGGTTCTCGGTCTTGCGACGGGCGACCTCGGCATCATCGTCGAGCGAGTAATAGGCAGCGATCTGCGCGACGGTGTTGACGTTGAACGGCTCGCGAATCTTGTGGGTGGCAGCGGCGAGCGGTGCGGGAAGCGCGCCGTAGCCGATGCGCAACCCCGCGAGCGAGTAGATCTTCGAGAACGTGCGCAGGACGGCGAGCAGACGATCGCCGTCGAAGTACGCGAGGGCGTCCGGGTAGTCGGGATCCGTGACGAACTCGAAGTACGCCTCGTCGACGACCACGAGCACGTGCTCGGGCACGTTGCCGAGGAACTCCTCGAACTTCGCCCGGCCGTAGATGGTGCCGGTCGGATTGTTGGGGTTGCAGAGGAAGACGATGCGCGTGCGCTCGGTGATCGCGGCGAGCATCGCATCGAGGTCGTGAACCTCGCCGGACGCAAGCGGGACCTTCACGGCCGTCGCGCCGAACATCTGCGTCACCATCGGGTAGACCACGAAGCTCGGCCACGCGAAGACGATCTCGTCGCCCGGGCGCACCAGTGCTTGCGCGATCAGCCGGATGATCTCGTTGGAGCCGTTGCCGATCACGAGATGCTCGTCGGCGATGCCGAGGCGGGCGCACAGCTCGCGGCGCAGCGCACGCGCCGAGCCGTCGGGGTAGCGATTCATGCGCGGGAGCACGGTCTCCATCGCGCGGATCGCCGAGGGGAACGGACCGCAGGGATGCTCGTTGCTGGAGAGCTTGAGGATGGTGTCCTTGCCGGACCGCTCGCGGACCTCACTCACGCGCAAGCCGGGTGCGTAGGGCACCATCGGCTCGAGTTCGGCGCGTATCGCGGTCTCCCACTGCATCTCGTCCCTCGAACACTCCCCCATCCGGCTCCGGTAGTGCGATGGATTGTCGCAGGTCGCACCGGATGGGGCAAGGGCGAGTTGGACCCTGG
>CAYGKH010000016.1:0-22087 GCA_964350345.1 uncultured Coriobacteriaceae bacterium | reverse complement strand
GCTTCGAGCCGGGCGCGTTCTACGTCGAGCTCATGCACCTGCTCACACCCGACTCGCCGCGCTACCTCTCCTCGCTCTCCTCGCTCGCGGAGAGCTGCGGGTTGCCGGTCGTCGCGACTAACAACGTCCACTACCCGCACCCGGCCGACCACCGCGTCCACGACGTGCTCGCCTCGGCATCGGCGCGGATGAGCCTGCCCGGACCTCTTTGCAGGCCCAACGCCGAACTCTGGCTGAAATCCGCCGCCGAGATGCGCCGCCTGTTCGCCGGACGCGAGCACGCGTGCGACGCCACGCTCGAGATCGCCGAGCGCTGCGACCTCGATCTGGGCCTCGGCGAGTTCCACTTCCCGGCGAGCGAGGTCCAGCGAGGCGAGACGCCCGCGTAGGCGCTTGCGAAGCGCGCCCGTGAGGGGCTTGCGTGGCGCTACCAGCCCGGGCGAGACACCGAGGCGCACGCCCGCCTCGATCGCGAGCTCACCATCATCGACGAGCTGGGTTTCTCGGAATACTTTCTCGTGGTCGACGAGATTGTGCGGTTCGCCAAAGAGCATGGCATCCGCTGCTCGGGGCGGGGGAGTGCGGGCGACAGCATCGTCTCTTACGTGCTCGGCATCACCGACGCCGACCCGATCGCCTACGATCTGCTCTTCGAGCGCTTCTTGAACCCCGCACGCCGCCAGATGCCCGACATCGACGTGGACTTCGACTCGGCCCGCCGGGACGAGGTCATCGATTTCATCTACCGCCGCTTTGGCGCGGAGCACGTGGCGATGGTCGCGACCGTCAACACCATGACGGCGCGCAGCGCGGTGCGCACGGCCGCCCGCGCGTTCGGGCACGCTCCTGCCGAGATAAACGCGTTCTCCCGGCACCTGCCGTGGGTCTCGGCGCGCAAGATCCGCGAGGTGCTCGCGACGTACCCGGAGTGCGCGAACCACCCGCTGCGCGAGGTGCGCCACGCGCGCATCCTCGATATCGCCGAGCAACTCGACGCGTGCCCGATGCACCTGGGCACGCACCTGGGCGGCTTCATTATCACGCGCGAGCCTATCGACACGTGGACGCCGCTCCAGTGGGCCGCCAAGGGCGTGGTCGTCTCTCAGTACGATAAGGACGACGTAGAGGCGCTCGGGCTCGTGAAGATGGATATCCTCGGCCTGCGCATGCACTCGGCGATCAGCGAGACGGTCGCGCTCGCCCGGGCGCGCGTGGGCGCGGCGGCCGTGCCCGAGCCCTTCGGGCTCACACCAAACGACCCGCGCGTCTACGACACCATCGCGCGCGCCGACACGGTCGGCGTCTTCCAGCTCGAGTCGAGCGGCCAGCGCAACCTCAACACGCGCCTGCGTGCGGAGCGCTTCGACGACATCATCGCCGCGATCTCCCTCTTCCGTCCCGGTCCCCTCGAGGCCGAGATGATCACGCCGTTCATTCGCCGCCGGCACGGCATCGAGCCCGTGACCGTCCCTCACCCCGCGATGGCTGCGCCGCTCGCCGACTCTTACGGCGTCATCGTCTACCAGGAGCAGGTGTTGCTCGTCGCGCGCGCGGTCGCCGGGTTCGACCTCGCCGAAGCAGATTCGCTCCGCCGTGCGATGACCCGCGGCCGCAGCCGGGCCGAGATGAGCGAGATCGGTGCCCACTTCCTCGAGCGCGCAGTAGCGCGCGGCGTCGAGCCCGAGGTCGCCGAGGAGGTCTTCCGACAACTCGAAGGGTTCGCCGCGTATGGCTTCAACAAGGCGCACGCAGCGTGTTTCGCGGTCGTCTCCTATGCGAGCGCGTGGCTCAAGACCTACTTCCCGGCCGAGTTCGCGTGCGCGATCCTCAACAACGAGCCGATGGGCTTCTACACCCCGCGCCTCGTCGCCAATGACGCGCGTCGCCACGGTATCGCGCTCCTGTCACCACACGTTAACGAGTCCGAGACGCGCTATACAGTCGAACGTGACGGGCGTGCTATCCGCGTCGGCCTGCGCGACACCCACGAGATGAGCGTCCGGCTGCTCAGCGCGATTCAGCGCGAGAGAGCGGTGCGCCCCTTCCGCGATCTGGCTGACTTTCTGCGGCGTACACGTGCCGAGGCAAAAGTCGCCGCCAACCTCGTACGGCTTGGTGCGCTCGACGGCCTCGGCGTGAGCGAGGAGGACCGCCCACCCTCTCGCGATGAGATGCTTGCGATACTGCCCGAGCTTAAGGCCACGCTCACACGTGAGGCAGGGGTTGCCGACGATGTGCTCACGCTCGCGCCCGGCCCCGTGCGCCCGCGCGAGGACCCGACGCACGTGAGCGCGTGGCTGCCGGCAGAACGCCTCTCGGCCGAGCTCGAACTCCTCGGCCTGTCGCTCACATGTCATCCGCTCGATCTTGCGGAGAGTGATCTGGCCGGGAGGGGAGTGACCTTCGCGCGCGACCTTCGCGAGTTGCCGGATCGCGCACGTGTGAGAGTCTGCGGAGTGCGCGAACGGGCGCAGACGCCGCATACCCGGTCTGGACGACGCACCTGCTTTCTCACGCTCGAAGACGCGACCGGGCTGCTCGACGTCGTGGTCTTCTCCGACGTGCTCGATCGGGTGGGGGAGGCGATCGTGCGCCACCGCTGCTACCTCATCGATGGTGTGCTGCAGAACAATCACGAGCGCGGTCTGGCGATCGTCGCTGAGGACGTCAGCCCATACGTGGTGCGCACCGGCAGCGGGAGCACGGTCAGACTCCGCCGGGGCGTGCCGAGCGGACCGATGGGACCCTCCCTCGGCGGAGCAGGGGCTCCCGAGGAGGAGTCGTGGGCTTCGGCGGAGTGAGCCGGGCGCGAGTAATGCGGTCTCGCTACTCGTCGTCCGACTCTCCGAGGACCTCGATACGCTCCACCCTGATCTCCGGGCCTGCCATGCGGATCGACGCGCCGTCGAGTAGAGTGCCCGTGACCTCGACGTAGCGGCCACGGAGATCGGCGAGTTCGACGTCGAGTGAGTCGGGGTTTTCGATAACAGCGATCACGGTAGACTCGACGGAATCGGTCCCCCCCACCCCGACTATCGCCCAGAACCCGCCTTCGAGTTCGACCCGATCCAAAACGCCGACTGCACGCATACGGTCACCAGTCATATCATAGAGGCCAGGCGCGTCGACGACAGGCGGGGCACCCGGGACGACAACGGGCGGTGGCTCGGACGCCTTGGAGCAAGCTCCCATCACGGTTGCAGCGCCAAGTAGCGCTATGAGCGCGACAACTAGCAGGGGGACCCTCGTCTTCTTCACGTCCGTCTCCTGTCTTCGGTCTCGTTCTGGTCGCTCGTGGACATTTCCTCGTTGCGCGTGGGCGATGTCCGCCCCAAGTGTAGGGCGTCGGGGCCGAATCGATCACGGACCGCATCGATGCTGCGGGTCAGCCTCTCACGCGTGTCATCGGCATGTTGTGCTTCGACGAACAGGTCGAGTTGTTCGGCGCGTTCCTCAAAACCGCTGACGCCGACACCGAGGAGCCGGATTCCGACTCCGGGCGACCATACGGTCGTCAGCAACTCCCAGGCGACACCTTCTACCAGCACTCGTTCGTCAGACGGCACGACCAGCGTGCGCCGGACCGTGCGTGTCGAGAAATCACCATACCGCACCTTCACGGTGATAGTCCGCCCCGAAAGACCCTTTCGCCGAAGGCGCCCCGTGACCTTTTCGGCGAGGGATCCCAGAGCGACCCGGACGTCGCGCGCGTCGTGGACGTCTTCGGCGAAGGTGCGCTCGTTGGAGACAGACTTTGCCGGCTCGCCCGGCGCGACGGGACGGGGGTCGATGCCACGTGCTCTGTCGCACAGGGTGGCGGCCCACGAGCCGAGAGCATCAGCGGCCGAGCGATCATCGAGTGCGGCGAGAGCCCCGATGGTGGTGATTCCGAGCCGTTCGAGACCGGCGGCGGTGACCGCGCCGATCCCCGGCATCAGCCGGACGGAGAGCGGAGCGAGGAAGGCGGCTTCCGTCCCGGGCATAACGACGGTCAGTCCGTGCGGCTTGTTTTGGTCGGATGCGATCTTGGCCACGATCTTGGAGGTCGCGACTCCGATAGAGCAACTCACGCCGAGGGTTTCGACGGCCAGTTGGATCTTGCGTGCAGCGACCACGGGGTCAGGCGCGGAGTAGCGCCCGGGGGTCATATCCAGATACGCCTCGTCGATCGAGGTCGGCTGGACGAGTGGGCTTGCTTCGGCGAATATCTCCCGCACCTGTTGGGATATCTCCTGATAGCGTCCACTGCGGGGACGTGCCCATACCGCGTCAGGACAGAGTGCGGCCGCTCGCGCGGAAGGCATCGCCGAGCGCACGCCGTAGAGTCTCGCTTCGTAGGACGCGGCGGACACGACGCCGCGGCGCTTCGGGTCGCCCCCGACGATCACCGGACGGCCACGCCACTCGGGATGATCCAACTGTTCGACAGAGGCGAAGAATGCGTCCATGTCCACGTGAAGGATCGCCCGGTCGTGCCACGATGTGTGTTCGTTGTTCATCTCGTCGAGTGTACCCTGCCAGCCGGAGTGCGCGACTCGTGCGGTAGAATCCGACCCACACGGAAACGACAGAGAGGAAGCGAATGCTCATCGGAGCACACGTCTCGGTGGCGGGGGGCTTCGCGGCCTCTGCGGAGTATGCAGCATCGGTCGGCTGCGAGTGTATCCAGATATTCGCAAAGAGTCCCCGCAGGTGGAACGCCCGTCCGCTTGACCCGGATTCGGCAGGTTCATTCCGTGCCGCGTGCAGGGCGATGAACATCGGTGCGGTCTTCACGCATGCTGCGTACCTCATCAACCTTGGTGCCACCGACGCCGTCCATCGCCAGCGATCCATCGATGCCCTTGCCGACGAGGTCATCCGTGCACGACTACTCGGAGCAGCCGGGGTCGCTGTGCATCTCGGTACCGACCGTGAGGGAGACCCGGATCGCGCCGCGACACGAATCGCTTCGGCTGTCGACGAGGCTCTGGCGCTTGCCGGCGAGTACGACGGTCCTACAACACGCGTGCTCCTCGAGAACAGCGCCGGAGCCGGTTCGACCTTCGGGCGAGACATCGCCGAGATCGCATCAGTCATCGACCGTGTGACGCATCGCGAACTTCTCGGCGTGTGTCTCGACACGTGCCACGCACACGCGTCCGGGATCCCACTTGTAAGCGAAGCGTCATGGGAAGCGGTGGTAGACGAGATCGCTCAAAGGTGCGGGCCGGATGCTCTACGGCTGATACACGCTAACGATTGCCTGTCCGATCTCGGCTCGAATCTCGACCGTCATGCCTGGATCGGGGAGGGGACACTGGGTATCGAGAGCTTCGCCGCCATGTTCGCCACCTCTGCACTGGCTCATGTCGATGTCGTGGTCGAGATGCCGGGAGAACCTCCGCAAAAAGACGCTGAGAACGTCGAGAGGCTGAAACGCCTTCGTGATGCGCTGTGAGTCACATCACCGCGAGAACGAGTTCAGAGCACCATTGTGGTATATGCTGGTTGCTCTGCGGGTGCAGGGGTTCTAGCATGGGGTCTACTACCGCCGAAACACCCGGACACTCGAACATGTGAGGTGCCGACGATGGGCTACTTCTTGCTGGGCCGCGACGCTGATACCGTCAGCCTTGTGTCTCCTTCGCTCTTCGACTCTCGCCAGGCTGCACTTGCAGAGCTTTCCCGCATCTCAGCGACGGGGGATGGGGTAGTCCCGGACGAAGTCTTCGTCGTTGATCTGGACTCCGCCACACCCGTGTTGATCGTGTCAGCCGCCGCTCCTGCCCCACCCGTCGGGGAGGCCGTCGCCAAAGACGCGGAAGCGATTGTCATCGAGGCCCCTTCCGAGTCCGAGTCTGCGACCGAGGTCGCAGACGCCTCCGTCTGGGAGGCTCCTTCCGAGTCCGAGGCCGAGCCCGAGATGGAAGCGGGAGGCGAGCCTACACTCCATGTAGAACCGCTTGTAGATCCGGCGATCGCGAACGCTATCGTGGCGGATCTCGAATCGGATGCGCAGGTCGAGGATTCCCCTGCCCCCCTTCACGATGCTCTCAAGCGGGCGGCTGGTGCCATGGAATCGTCGGGAATCGTGCCCCCCGAGTCTGTTCTTCCAGCTCCGGACTCACCCACTCTAGATGTTGAGTCCGCTCCGGCTGCAGGCTGGCCATGGGATACGACCGCACCGGAGCCGTCGGCAGCATACGTTCCCGATCCGCTCGAAGAGCCCTCGCTCGACGACGGGGATCTGATCCGCACGGCAGAACCAGATTCCGAGGAGTTCGAGTCACGGCCCGTAATCATGGGAGCGTACGAGGAGACGCTACCGCCGGTCTCCGAGCCCGCATCCGTCCTGCCGCCAGAGATCCCGGCGCCGCCGTCTGCGGTGGATGAGCCTATGGCTCCTCCGATCGAGGAGTCTGCCGGGGAGCCTGACGATGCGGTCTCCGGTCTTCTTGCCGACCTCGAGGAGATCCCGGTCGCCAGTCCAGCGCACGATCCGGACGAAACCCCCCAGACCCCGGAGCCCGAACCCAAACCCTATGAGCCGGGGGAGTCTGACCTGGGTGAGTTGAAGTGCGACGACTGTGTATATCTCAATACATGCCCGAAGCGCGGAGACAGTCGCCCGTCTGACTGTGGTTCGTTCCAGTGGCGGACGATCTGACCCACGAAATACCAGACCTGGGGTTACCAAGCGCACGAGACTACAGTATATTGTAGTCGCAAGAGATCCCTAGGGGAGGTTCGATGGGCCGCCGTCCGTCGCATACGTATCCATTCACGGCTATCGTCGGCCAGGAGACGCTCAAGACGGCTCTTCTCCTCAACGCCATCGATCCGCTCGTCGGCGGAGTATTGATTCGCGGCGAGAAGGGGACTGCTAAGTCGACCGCCGTCCGTGCCCTTGCGGCGGTCCTTCCCGAACACGACATCGTCGACGCATGTCGCTTTGCGTGCGATCCGTCGGACCCGGGTTCATGGTGCGAGGAGTGCCGTGAGCGTCGCGAGGACGGTCCTCTTCCCAGGTCTTCTGCCCGCCCAAGGGTCGTCGACCTGCCGGTTTCGGCGACCGAGGACCGACTCATAGGCACGCTCGACCTCGAGCATGCACTGAAGCATGGTACCCGCGTGTTCGAGCCAGGGCTCCTCGCCGAGGCGAACCGGTCGATTCTCTACGTCGATGAGGTGAACCTGCTCGACGATCACCTCGTAGACACACTTCTCGATGCAGCCGCAATGGGCGTCAATGTCGTCCAGCGGGAAGGGATATCCTTCACTCACCCGGCACGTTTCATTCTCGTCGGGACGATGAATCCCGAGGAGGGCGAAGTGCGCCCGCAACTCCTCGACCGTTTCGGTCTGTGCGTCGATGTCACATCCGAGCGCGACATGACGTCGAGAGTAGAGATCGTCAAGCGCCGCCGGTCGTTCGAGAACGGCGCGACCGAATTCTGTCGCATCTGGGTCGATGCCGAGGACGAGCTCCAGGTCACCCTCAAGCATGCACGCCTCCGGCTCCCAACGGTAGAGCTTCCCGATCAACTCCTTCATAGAATCGCCGACCTGTGCTCGCGCGCCGGTGTTGACGGACACCGTGCCGATCTCACGATGGCGCGCGCAGCCGTGGCGTCCGCTGCCTTTGCCGGACGCTCTGCCGCTTCCGTAGCCGATGTCCGGTATGTCGCCCCTCTAGTCCTGGCTCACCGCATGCGCCGCACCCCTTTCCACGATCAGGAGCAGGATCTCCGAATGCTCAACGAAGCGATGTCATCGGCTCTCGGTCCCGCCGAGACCGCCGAAGGAGGTGCCGCGCCGGACGGTGACAGCGCTGCCGATGGCCTTGGGGCGGCAGCGATCGGTCTTGCGAGCTGTGCCGAGGAAGTGCTCGCCGCGCGGGTCGAGGCACCTTTGGAGGCGTCCCTGGACCGTGCTCGACGCTCGATCGCCGGACGACGCCAGGAGACGCTGTCCGGGGACAGTCGCGGACGGTACTCCCGATCGGAACCGGCTCCTGCGTGTGGCTCTGGCGACCTTGCTCTGGACGCTACTATCCGGGCGGCCGCACCCCATCAGAACTCCCGCATCGGTGATATGGCGATCGAGGTCCGACCCGATGACGTCCATCAGAAGATCCGTACCCGCAAGGTCGGCACGTCGATCGTCTTCTGTGTCGATGGCAGCGGCTCGATGGGAGCCCAGAACCGGATGGATGCCGCCCGCGGCGCCGTGCTTGAACTGCTGATCGACGCCTACCGTAGGCGGGACCGGGTCGGCCTTGTTACCTTCCGCGGCAACGGCGCCGATGTGGTCCTCGCGCCGACCTCGAGCGTGGAGCTTGCACAGATCAAGCTCAAGCAGCTTCCGACAGGTGGCGCGACACCTCTTGCCCACGGCATGGTGAAGAGCCTGGAGTTGCTGACCGCCGAGGCACGTCGCGATCAGCGAATCGTTCCGTGGTTGGTCCTCGTGACGGACGGCCGAGCCAACGTGGGCCTCGATGGTGGCCTGGGTAGCGAAGATGCGCGTGCGATCGCGGCGCGCCTGCGGGCCGCCGACCTCAATGTGCTCCTGATCGACACAAGCGGGGGATCCCGGCCGAGCAGTGCTGCCCGCGAGTTGGCGCTGGCAGCGGGCGCGCAGTACGTGCGGCTTGAATCAGTCGCAGCTGGCGCGGTCGCCAACGCTGTCCGGGAGCGGATCGTATAGGCGTAGGCGGAGTGGGCCTGTAAGCCGGATTCTGTCGAGAACGGTCATTTATCTGGGGCCACGGTCGCCCGTGGCCTCTTGCGGGCTAACCCAAGCGCCGGTCGGGCCGACCTTGATCGCTTCTATTCGCCCTTGCTCCAGGTGGGGTTTGCCAAGCCGCTGCGTTGCCGCAACGCTGGTGCGCTCTTACCGCACCGTTTCAGCTTTTCTCCGACCGGTTAGAGTCGGGGAGTCTTCTTTTCTGTGGCACTTTCCGTCGAGTCGCCCCGCCCTGCCGTTAGCAGGCACCCTGCCCTGTGGAGTCCGGACTTTCCTCACGGATCTTCAAGCGATCCGCGCGACCGTTCGGCCCACTCCGATTTCCATTCTAGCAGGTGGCGGTGCAGGTGCGTCGCGGGACCGCCGAAATCTGAGATCAGGCGGTATCGTGTCGTCCCTGTGCCTGCAGTTTCACCCATGTGTCCCTGAGGGTGAGCGCCCGGTTGAAAACGGGCGCTTCGGGTGTCGAATCGATGTCGGCGCAGAAGTAGCCGAGCCTTTCGAACTGCACGCTCTCTCCAGCGGGAAGCGCGGCAAGGGACGGTTCGACGAAGCAGTTCGAAAGCACGGTCTCGGAGTCGGGGTTGAGGTCCTCGAACAGGTCCTGGCCGGCCGTTTCCGGGTACGGGCTTGCGAGAAGGTGGTCGTAGAGCCGCACCTCTGCGGGCACGGCGTGGGCAGCAGAAAGCCAGTGAAGCGTCGCTTTGGGGCGACGACCGTCGGGAGCGCTCCCACCGCGAGTGGCGGGGTCATACGTACAGCGTAGCTCGACGATCTCGCCGCCTGCGTCCTTGATGACCTCATTGCAGGTGACGAAGTACGCCGAACGCAGCCGCACCTCGCGTCCCGGAGCGAGCCGGAAGAACTTCTTTGGAGGGTCTTCCATAAAATCCTCACGTTCGATCCAGAGCTCTCGCGTGAACGGGACGAAGCGGTTTCCCGCCGAGGGGTCTTCGGGGTTGTTGGTCACCTCGAGCTCTTCGAGGCCGTCCTCTGCGTAGTTCTCGATGACGACCTTGAGGGGGTTGAGGACCCCGAAGCGACGGAGTGCCGTTCGGTTGAGAACGTTGCGCACCGCGTGATGGAGCATCTCGACCTCGACGACGCTGTCGGCTCTCGCCACTCCGATCATGGCGGCGAAGTCTCGGATCCCCTCGGCGGGGAAGCCTCGACGGCGCAGCCCCGAAAGGGTCGGCATCCTCGGATCGTCCCATCCGCGGACATGGTCCTCGTTCACCAGACGGAGAAGCACGCGCTTGGAGAGCACGGTGTGGGTGAGGTTGAGGCGCGCGAACTCATACTGGCGCGGGCGAGAGGGCACCGGCAGGTTCTCGATGAACCAGTCGTAGAGCGGTCGGTGGTCCTGGAACTCAAGAGTACAGATGGAGTGCGTGATGCCCTCGATGGCGTCAGATTGCCCGTGGGCGAAATCATAGGAGGGGTAGATGCACCATTCATCACCGGTACGCGGGTGGGCAGAGTGCAGGATGCGGTACATGACGGGATCGCGGAAGTTGATGTTGGGTGATGCCATATCGATCTTGGCGCGCAGCACCTTTGCCCCGTTCGGGAACTCGCCGGCGCGCATACGGGTGAAAAGATCGAGATTCTCTTCGACCGAGCGGCCGCGCCAGGGGCTCTCCGTGCCCGGCTCGGTGAGTGTGCCGCGGTGCTCCCGGATCTGCACCGCAGACAAGTCGTCGACGTAAGCCATACCGGCCTCGATGAGGTGGATCGCCCACTCGTAGAGTTGCTCGAAGTAGTCCGAAGCAAAGTAGAGGTACTCGCCCCAGTCGAAGCCGAGCCAGCGGACGTCCGCTTCGATGGAGTCGATGTACTCCTGCTCTTCCTTGATCGGGTTGGTGTCGTCGAAGCGCAGGTGGCATCGTCCGCCGAACTCCTCGGCGATGCCGAAGTTCAGGCAAATCGACTTTGCGTGTCCGATATGGAGGTAGCCGTTGGGCTCCGGTGGGAAGCGGGTGACGACCGAGTCGTGCAGGCCATCGCGCAGGTCGGAGGCGACGATCTCGCGGATGAGGTCTCCGCGTTCAGGTGAGGATGAGGTGTTGGTGTCCATGGGGGCTGAGGATAGCATACGCGCCGTCTGGAAGAATAAGGACGCCCCCGGCCGGAGTCGACAGGGGGCGTCCGTTATCTCTTGGTAGCCCGTACGGGATTCGAACCCGTGATTTCCGCCTTGAGAGGGCGGCGTCCTCACCGCTAGACCAACGGGCCATACTGGCTGGGGTGCTAGGGCTCGAACCTAGACTCTCCGGAACCAGAATCCGGCGTGTTGCCAGTTACACCACACCCCAGTACGCACCTACCTTGCCAGGGCGCGGGGACATATATTACGGGGGTCGCGCCAGGCATGTCAACCCGCAATCAACCGCTCCCGTGCGACTCCGTCAGTGCGCTTCGAGCGGTACGGATCCGCTCGAGCGACCGCTCCTTGCCGAGGAGTGAGAGCGATTCGAACAAGGGGAGACTCACCGTTGAGCCGGCCACTGCGACACGGACGGCCTGGAAGACGATCTTGGGCTTCAGGCCCGTCGTGGCGGGGACGGTGCGCAGCGCCTCTTCGATGGCGGCGGCAGAGAAGTCGGCGAGCTCACCGAGTACAACTGCGGTCGCATCGAGTGCGGCGGCGACACCTTCCTTCTCGAGCACCTGCGTGCGCGCGGTCTCGTCGATGGTGACCGACTCGATGAAGATAAAGGCCACCATCGCAACAATCTCGTCCAGGCGTTTGACGCGCTCTGACACCAGGGGAGCGAGTTCGCACAGCCACGCGCGGCGCTCCTCGGACACGTCCGGTCCCATGAGCCCGGCGGCGGCGAGTACCGGCACCATCCGGTCGACGAACTCATCTGCGGAAAGCTCTCTGATGTACACGCCGTTCATCCATTCGAGCTTCTCGGCGTCGAAGACGGCCGGGTTGCGCGAGACCCGGTCAAGGGAGAAGTTCGCAGCCAGAGTGTCGCGATCGATGATCGTAGTTCGGTCGTCGAGGGACCATCCGAGTAGCGTGAGATAGTTCATGAGCGCCTCGGGCAGGTATCCCTCGGCGCGGTACTCCTCGACCGAGGCGGCCCCATGACGTTTAGACAGTCGCTTGCCGTCAGCGCCACGGATCATCGAGAGGTGCGCGAAGACAGGGACCGGAGCGCCCAGAGCCTCGAAGACGAGAATCTGGCGGGGGGTGTTGGAGAGATGATCGTCACCGCGGATGACGTGAGTGATCGCCATCTCGACGTCGTCGACGACTGTCGCGAAGTTATAGGTAGGCGAGCCGTCGGAGCGCGCCACGATGAAGTCGTCCATCACATCAGCGGCGAAGGTACTCTCCCCACGGACCTCATCGACGAAGACGATATCCCCGCGGTTGAGGGGTACTTTCAGGCGCCACGCGTGGGGTTCGCCTGCACTGATCCGGGCGTCGACGTCGGCCGAGGGGAGATCCCGGCAGGAGCGATCGTAGCCCGAGGAGGTGCCCTCTGCGCGGGCAGCGTCGCGCTTCGCGGCGAGCGAGTCTGCGGAGCAGAAGCATGGGTAGAGCGAGCCGTCCGCCTTCAACCGGACAAGTGCCGCTTCATAAGATGCGGTCCGCTGCGTCTGGAAGTACGGCCCGAAATCACCGCCTGCTTCAGGCCCCTCATCCCAGTCGAGACCCATCCAACGCAGGGCGGAAAATATGGCCTGAGTGTTCTCCTTGGTGGACCGCTCCGGATCCGTGTCGTCGATACGAAGGATGAACGCGCCGCCATGCCTGCGCGCGAACGCCCAGTTGTAGATCGCGGTACGGGCGCCACCGATATGCAGGTGACCGGTGGGACTCGGGGCGAATCGTACGCGAACGAGGTCGGACACGAGGGCTCCTTGAGGACGGGTTCGATTGACGTCATCGTGCATGGTACCACCGCTCGTAACTAGCGCTCGTCTTCCCAGGCGTCTCGGAGCATGCTATCGTGACCGTGCTCATCAAGAGGCGGCTGGTGACGGTCGCAGTGGGTGGAGGGACCGAGCCCTGTGAAGCCCCGGCAACCGGCGCTGAAAGTAGCGTGCGGTGCCACGTCTCGGCAGGCATAAGATCGCCTGGAAGATGAGGGCATATCGCGCAGCGTCTCTGGTGTCACCGCGCGAGAGGGCGCCCTGTCTGACCAGGCACGGGCGTTTTTTCTTGGGCCGCGATACCGACGGACGATAGGAGATGGCATGCCAGAGCGCGAGCACCTGTTCACCTCGGAGTCAGTCACCGAGGGGCACCCCGACAAGATGTGTGACCAGATATCGGATGCGATCGTCGATGCGATCTTCGCCCGGGAGATAGAGCTCTCAGAGGCAGGATTCTGTTCGCCTGACGGAATCAAGGCCGACCCCGGGTACGTCCGGGTCGCGTGCGAGACACTTATCACGACCGGACTCGTGGTTGTCTCAGGTGAGGTCCGCACCCATGCCTACGTCGATATCCCGTCAGTCGTGCGACGTGTCATCGAGGATATCGGCTACACTCGTGCGAAGTACGGCTTCGACTCGGAGACGTGCGGCGTAATCACGACGATCCACGAGCAGAGCCCCGACATCGCACAGGGCGTGGACGAGTCATTCGAGGTTCAACACGGCTTCAACGGCGACCCGATCGATCTTGTGGGCGCCGGGGACCAGGGCATGATGTTCGGATACGCATGCACCGAGACCACCTCGCTCATGCCGCTGCCGATCTACCTCGCACACCGCCTCGCAGAGCGTCTGACCGCTGTGCGCAAGGCCGGCGTCCTGGAGTATCTGCGGCCTGACGGCAAGACGCAGGTCACAGTCCGCTACGTTGACGACACGCCTGTCTCGGTTGAGAAGATTCTGATCTCCACCCAGCACGCCGATGGCGTAGACATCGAGGGGCTGCTGAAGCCCGACCTCGTCGAACACGTCATCAAGCCGGTCTTCGAACTCGAGGGTATCGACTATCACGAAGCCGACATCTATGTGAACCCGACCGGACGGTTCGTCATCGGCGGGCCGATGGGTGATACCGGCCTTACCGGCCGCAAGATTATTGTGGACACCTACGGCGGAATGGGCCGTCACGGCGGCGGAGCTTTCTCCGGGAAAGACTGCACGAAGGTGGACCGTTCCGCGACCTACGCCGCGCGCTGGGTGGCGAAGAACGTGGTCGCTGCGGGACTTGCGGATCGTTGCGAGATCCAGCTTGCGTACGCGATCGGTGTCGCGAGTCCGCTTTCGATCCTGGTCGAGACGTTCGGCACCGAGAAGGTCCCGGTCGCCGCGATCGAGAGTGCCGTCAATGAGGTGTTCGACCTGCGTCCGGGCGCGATCATCCGTGATCTCGACCTGCGCCGCCCGATCTATCGCAAGACCGCCGCATACGGCCACTTCGGTCGCGCGGACAAGGACTTCACGTGGGAGCGCACCGATCGCGCGGACGCTCTTGCTGAGGCAGCCGGACTCAACGACTAGCACCGATACGCGTGACCCGGAGGCCACCGGCACCGATGTCGGTGGCCTTCTGTATGCTTGGCCGAGGAACACACGACTACGAGAGGTGCAGCAGGTGCGGATCGCGCGCGTCGCACTCGACATACCTGCCAGGGGGCTGACAGCAGCCTTCGACTACGATGTCCCGGCCAAACTCGATGCATCGGTCGAGATCGGGGTCGGTGTCGTCGTGCCGTTCGGATCGCGTACCGTCGTCGGTCATGTCGTTGAGATTCTCGAAACGAGCCACGTGCCGGGGCGCAGGGACCTTCTCGCGGTCGTATCTCCACCTCGTTTCGATGCGACCGCCGCGCAACTCGCTTCTCGGATCGCCAACGAGTATGCGGCACCGCTCTCCGAAGCAGTACGGTTGCTCCTGCCACCCGGCGGTGTTCCCAAGGCGATCGTCGGCTCGGATGGCTGGCGGTTGAGCACACCTACGGTGGCGCCCGTGGAGGAGCGTGTCGTCGAACTCGCCGATGGAAGCACGTTCCAACCCTCGGCTACGGCGCATCGTCAGCGTGCGGTACTCGACGCCCTGGGTGCCGGACCCGTCACTGTCGGTGAGCTGACGGCGTCTCTCGGTCAAGTCTCCTCGGTGCTCTCCCGTCTGCAGGAGGCCGGTGCTGTGACCATCATCTCCCGGCGCCGGTTTCGGGACCCGTCGGTTCACGTGCGTCCCGCCCCGCGTCACGAGACTTTGTCGGACGGGCAGCAAGCAGCGCTCGAGGCGATAGCCTCTGCACAGCCTGGCGAGCGGGTCCTGCTCGACGGAGTGACCGGCTCAGGCAAGACCGAGGTCTATCTTCGCGCGATCGAGGACGTGTGCGAACGTGGCCTTCGCGCTGTCGTCCTCGTCCCCGAGATCTCGCTCACTCCGCAGACCGTCGGTCGCTTCCGTGCCCGGTTCGGGGATCGGGTGGGAGTCGTCCATAGTCGGCTTTCGGCGGGGGAGAGACTCGACCAGTGGGAACGGATCGCGACCGGTCATGCCAGGGTCGTTGTGGGGGCGAGGTCCGCACTCTTCGCTCCCGTCTCCGATCTCGGCTTGATCGTGATCGACGAGGAACATGAGTCCTCCTACAAGCAGTCATCAGCTCCTCGCTATCATGCGCGAAGAGTCGCAGGCTGGCTCGCCGAAGCGAGGGGAGCAGTCCTCGTTTTAGGTAGTGCGACGCCTGCACTTGAGACCAGGGCTGCTGTCGAGCGGGGAGTCGTGACCCGGGTAGAGATGCCCGAACGCGTTGGCGGCGGACGACCGCCAGCCGTCGAGGTAGTCGACCTCGGCGCCGAGTTTCTCGGAGGGAACCGCTCGATGTTCTCCCGGCGACTGGTAGCCGAACTCAAAAGCGTTCAAGAGCGCGGAGAGAAAGCGGTCCTTTTTCTCAACCGCAGAGGGTTCGCATCGTTTCTTCTGTGCCGTGAGTGCGGTCATGTCCCGGGCTGCGAGCGATGCTCCACATCGCTGACGTTCCACGAGACCGGCCCGCGTCTGATGTGCCATCACTGTGGTGTACGTAGCGCGGTCCCGCCCCAGTGTCCTGAGTGCGGCAGTCCGTACTTGAGGAGGTTCGGGGCTGGCACCCAGCGCGTTGCAAGCGATTTAGAGTCCGTCGTTCCGGGGCTCGCGGTTGTCCGTATGGATGCCGACACCACATCGGCCAAAGGTGGGCACGAGACCCGTCTCGCCGAGTTCGAGGCTCTGAAAAGCGGCGTACTGGTCGGGACGCAGATGGTCGCCAAGGGGCTTGACTACCCCGAAGTCACCCTCGTAGGAGTGATCAGTGCAGATACGACCATCCACCTGCCCGACTTTCGATCAGGGGAGCGTACATACCAGATGCTCGAACAGGTCGCAGGTCGTGCGGGCCGAGGTGAACGTGCGGGTACCGTCGTGATTCAGACGTACTGGCCCGAACACCCCGCCATCCGGGCTGTGGCGGCACATGACCCTTCGCTCTTCTACGGCCCCGAAATCGAAGCGCGAAGGGAACTCCGCTTCCCTCCCTACGGTCGACTTGCGAACGTCCTGGTGGCCGCCGCGAGTGAGGATTCGGCCCGCGCACAGGCAGCCAAGATAGCAGAGGCCCTCGTCACGCGCGCAGAGCAGGAGTGGGAAGTCCTTGGCCCGGTCCCGGCGCCGCTTGCAAGGATCAAAGGCCGCTTCCGGTGGCACGTCCTGGTCAAGGGCCCGCCCGCCGCAGATATTCCCTCTGCTGTGCGGGGAGCTCTGGAGACGATCCGGGCCGTAGATGGTGTCTCGGTGGCTCCCGACATCGATCCGCTCGATCTCCTCTAAGGCAGACATCGGATGGGTCGGGTGCTGTAGAATACCGGCAGGATCGTTGCTTGTTCTACTGACTGCTACACGCCAACGCCGACCTTTGAGAGGCTACTCCAGCAATGCGCATCATGGCTCACCCAAGTCCAGTGCTCAACGAGCGCGCCCCCGAGGTCGATCCCCGGACCGATTCCGAGTTGCGCACTCTCGCTGCCGAGATGGCCCGAACGATGTACGACGCCCCCGGTCTTGGACTCGCGGCACCGCAGGTAGGTGTCCAGAAGCGTGTGTTGGTGTACGACATCGATGAGAAGTTGGCGGTCCTGTGTAATCCCCGGATCGTCGAGCGTTCCAAGCAGACGGAGGTCGACGAGGAAGGCTGCCTGTCGCTTCCTGGGATATCCGTGATGGTCGAGCGTTCGGTGTCCGTCGTCTGCGAGGCGGTCGACCTGGATGGTGCCCCGGTCACGTTACAAGCCGAAGGCCTACTCGCCCGCGTCATTCAGCACGAGATCGACCACCTTGACGGCGTGTTGATCATCGATAGGGCTTCAGCCGAAGAGCGTCGGGCGGCCATGCGACAGTACAACGAGCTGACTGACCCTGTCCGCTAGAACAGGGGGGACGATGAGGGTCGTGTTCATGGGGACGCCGGCGTTCGCCCTCCCGGTCTTGCGCTCCCTTGCCTCCGGACACCAGGTGGTGGCGGTGTACACACGGCCGGACAGACCGACAGGGAGAGGCCGCAAGACATCGCCTCCTCCGGTCAAACAGGTCGCGGAATCACTCGGTATCGACGTTCGACAGCCTCCTAACCTCAGGGAACCTGCTGTCGTTGCGGCGCTTCATGATCTGGCTCCCGACATCATCTGCGTTGCCGCTTACGGGCTCATCCTCCCTCCCGATGTGCTTGAGGTACCGCGGTGGGGGTGCGTGAACGTACATGCATCACTCCTGCCGCGCCATCGTGGAGCCGCACCGGTTCATCGGGCGATACTCGAGGGTGACCGGGTCACCGGCATCTCAATCATGCGTATGGAGGAGGGATTGGATACCGGGCCGTACGCCCTGCAGGCGTCGGTCGATGTCGATGATCACACCGTTGACTCTCTTACCGATCTACTCGCGGATATGGGTGCCGGGGCACTCCTCAAGGTTCTCGGCCAGATCGAGTCGGGCACCGCACAGTGGGTGGAACAGGACGAGTCTTTGGCCACCTATGCCGCCAAAGTCACACGTCATGATGTCGCGCTGGATCCGGAACTGACCGTTTCCGAGGCCCAGCGCCGTATTCTTGCATCGTCGGGCAGCGCGCCGTCGCGTGCCTGCGTCGCGGGGAGGATGGTCACCGTCGTGCGCACATCTCCCAGCGACGAGGGGATACCTCAAGGAGGGGTGCGTGCCGGGAACAAAGATCTCGTGCTCGGTTTCGCAGATGGAGCGTTGTCACTTGACGAGATACGTCCCGAGGGGCGTGCCTGCATGGATGGCGCATGCTTCGCGCGAGGAGCCCATCTCGGCGAGGCATCGACGTGGGAGGCATGCTCGTGACTCTGACGGCATCGCGCCGCGCGGCGCGGCAGGTTCTCAGCGACGTGCGTAGCCGCGAAGCCTGGGCTCATGACGTGCTCGCTGCGCGACTGTCACGCTCCGGGATGATCGACAGCGACACTGCGTTCGCGACCCGTCTCGTCTATGGCACCCTCGCCACACAGGGCACGCTGGATGAAGCCCTGGATCGGCATCTAGATCGCCCGGGTCGCGTGCATCCGCTCGTTCGCGACGCGCTCAGGCTGGCAACCTACGAGATCCTCTTCATGCGCACCCCGGCGCGTGTCGCAGTCCATCAGGGTGTCGACAGCGTACGCGAGGTCGCAGGCGGAGCCGCCGGGCTTGCCAATGCCGTGCTGCGCCGCCTGTCCGAGGAAGCGGAGGCCTTTCCGTGGGGCGATCCCACCACAGATCTGACTGCACTCGCGCGGCTGACGGGCCATCCCCTGTGGCTCGCTGAACTGCTCGTACGTGACCTTGGACTAGCGGCAGCGCGTGAGATGATGGAGGCTGATCTTGAGCCCGCGCCGCTCTATCTGGCACACAACCCCTTCTTCGGCGACTTCGATCAGCTCATGGCTCGATTGGTCGCGGAGGGAGTCGACCCGCAAGCATACGGACCAGCCGGGTGCATCGTCGCCGGCTCTCCAGCGCCCGCCGTTCGCAGCGACTCCCTGGCATCCGGGGCATGTGTGGTCGCCGACGCAGCCGCACAGTTCGTCGCCTCCTTGTCGGCTCCTCCCCCCGGGGGATCGGGTGTCGACATTGCGGCCGGCCGAGGAACCAAGACCCTGCTGATGCAGGCATCCTCACTCCGCCAGGGTGGGGTTGCAGCTCTTCTCGCAGCTGATATCCACACCTTCAAGACCGAATTGCTCGCCCGTCGCATGGAGGAGCTCGGTGTCCCCGATGTCCGCATCGTGGTCGCCGACTGTACGGATGAGTCTGCAGTCGAGGTTCTCGGAGGATCTGCATCCGCCGATGCCGTGCTCGTCGACGCTCCGTGCTCCGGCCTTGGCACTTTGCGCCGTCATCCCGAGAAGCGGTGGCGACTCTCGCCGCAGCACATTCCCGCGGTCGCGGCGGTCGGCGCAGCGATGCTGAGAACGGCTTCGTGTCTTGTCCGTCCTGGAGGTTTCGTGGTGTACTCGACGTGCACCGTCACCGAATCCGAGAACACTGCGGTCGTCAGGGGATTTTTGGAGAACGCTGCAGGGGAGGGCTTCTTCACCCGTCAGTTGAGGAACACTGCGCCACCCGGTTGGGAACCGTTCGTGACGTCTGAGGGTTGGTTCGCTTCACGGCCTCGGATCGGCGGCCCCGATGGACACTTCGCCGCAGTGCTGCAGCGCCAATAGACCGCGCGTAAGAACAGTCGTTGGACCGAGGAGGGCGTATGCGTACCACCAGGCTTGTTGAGATGCTCGAAGTCACCGAGGCTGCGGCTCTTGCGGCAGGTCGATGGATGGGCAAAGGGGACAAGGATGCAGCAGACCTGGCGGCCGTGAACGCGATGCGCTCGTCTCTTGATTCCCTCGACATCTCGGGAACCATCGTCATCGGCGAGGGGGAGCGCGATGAGGCGCCAATGCTCTATATCGGCGAAGAGGTCGGCCGTGGCGGCGAGGAGATCGATATCGCGGTCGACCCGCTCGAGGGCACCAACCTCACTGCTTACGGACAGTCGAACTCACTTGCCGTGCTTGCGTTCGGTCCGAAGGACACGCTGCTCCATGCCCCGGATACCTACATGATGAAGGTGGCGACAGGACCCGTCGCAGCGGACCGCATACACGTTGATGCCACACCTTCAGAGAACTGTTCCGCAGTCGCCAAGGCTCTCAAGCGCCCGGTCGAAGACGTGGTCGTGTGTGTGCTCCAGCGTGAGCGCCACGTCGACCTCATCCGTGAGATCCGGGAGTGCGGGGCGCGGATCCGGCTGATCTCCGACGGTGATGTGTTCGGTGCTGTTGCGACAGCGATCGAAGGTACGGGCATCCACCTGTACCTGGGTATAGGCGCGGCACCTGAAGGGGTCCTCGCCGCTGCCGCGATGCGTTGCATCGGTGGTCAGTTCATGGGACGTTTCGCTTTTCGCGATGAAGCGGACCGCGAGCGTGCGTCGAAGATGGCACAGTGCGACATCGATGGGATTCTCGATATGGACTGCCTGGTGGCGACCGATGACGCGGCGTTCATCGCAACTGGCGTCACCGACGGTGAATTGCTGCGTGGAGTGAAGTACTTCGGTAAGGGATCCAGGACTCACTCGGTGGCGATGGATGCCTCAACGGGTACCGTGCGCTTCATCGAGACCGTCTACAAGACCGGCGATGAGCCCTTCTGGGTTCGCCGCGACTAGAACAGGTGCGTCACTTCTTGGCAGCAGGACACGACTCGCATGAACCCGAGGTGCTGCACGTTGAGGCAGCCGGGGTATCAGCGGTAGGAGCCGGATCCGCCGAGGAGGATTCAGACGGCTTGGCACGATAATCTGTGTTGTGAAAGCCAGAGCCTTTGAAGACGACGCCGACGGGACTGAATATCCGTTTGGCCACGGCCTCACAGCTCGGGCAACACTCGCCATCAGCTGCTTGTCGGGCGGGCCGGATCACTTCGAAGATATGGTCGCAGGAGGTACAGCGAAAGTCGTATGCAGGCATGGGTCGGACTCCTCTCGTGTCCGTAGGCACGGACAGATGTAGCAGGATAGCGAGGTCTGGTCCGCATGACAAGGTATTCGAATCGACACCAGAGGTGACAGTAGGGTGGATGAGCACGTGAGCACGGACGCGATCAAGGATGAGAACATCGAGATCTCCTCGGCGGTTCAGGGCCTCCCGCTTGTCGATCGTCCCCGGCATCCACGCAGACGGCTGATCCCTAAGTCCAGCATCGCCGCTGTCGCCGGCGTCATCCTCATGCTTGCGCTCATCATCGGCGCTGGCATCTGGTACGCCACCACCCAGAGGGTAAGCGTACCGGACCTCATTGGACTGTCCGAAGGCGTCGCCCGTACCCAACTGGCCCGTGAAGGTCTGCATATATCGAGCGTCGAGCGTCGTTTCGATGAGTCGCCTGCGGGGACGGTTCTCTCTCAGGACCCGGTCGACGGGTCCATCGTCGCCCGTGGCAGTGGCATCGCGCTCGTGGTATCCGGGGGGACCGAGGAGTTCGAGATGCCCGACGTCACCGGCTTGAGTATCACTGTAGCCCGTGCACAGTTGGAGCAACGCGGACTGGTCGTCCGTATCGAGGCGGTGCCGTCGGAAGAGGCTAGCGATACTGTCCTCGAGACGATTCCTGCCGCCGGAGCCACCGTGCGTACCTCGGATATCGTCCGGATACGGATCGCCGCTGCCGGCACCGCAAGCAGCGCACTTCTTCCGTTCGAGTTGCAAGAAAGGGTGTTCGTCCTCGATCCGGCGCCCGGTCTGTCAGGGGAGGTCGACGTATCACTCGAAGTCGTTCGTCGTCTGCGATCGCTCCTTGAGGCGTCCGGAGCACGGGTGGTCGTAACGCGATCGGTCACGGAGACCGAAGTGGCCCTCGCGACCCGTGTGGAGCGCGCAGGGGAAACAACCACGAGCGTGACCGCCTTCATCAGCATCGAGGCCGCGGTTGATCCACCGGGCGGTCTTGCGGTGATCGACCTTGACGGAGTGTCGGCAGGAAGCCCGTCTCGCCGATTGTCCGACGAGGTCATCCGGTTTCTTGGAGAGGACGAGCGTCCGGTTCTCCGATCGACCGTCGCTATCGATCCCTTGCTCGAGGCCGTCGCGGCTCCGTCCGTCCGTGTGAGGATCGGTTCCTACGGTGTTCCCGAGGACGCCGCCGCCTTCAGGGATCCGTCGTGGAGCGACACCGTCGCCCGGTCGCTCTATCGTGCACTCGGAGAACGTTTCTCCGGACAGTAGGACATTCTTTATGAGGCAACGCGCTCCTCACAGTAGCGGGGGAGTTCGTGGTTGATGAATTCACTGCCGTTGTCCGAATCGATCCCGAGAAGCGGGAACGGCAGTACCCTTCTGA
>CAYGKH010000015.1:14574-22833 GCA_964350345.1 uncultured Coriobacteriaceae bacterium | reverse complement strand
GCCACGGAAGTGCATAGCCCGTGACCCCCGCCGCGTATCACTCCCGTCGGGCAATCGGATATACTGTCTTCACTTCGATCCCGATACTGACGGGAGCGTCATGCCCGGTCGATACAGTGCGGATATGCTTATCAGCGAGGTCTTGACCAGCAACCAGGCGGCGGCAGAGGTCTTTTCTCGCCATGGGCTTTCCTGCCCCGCGTGCCTGGCAGCGGACGTGGAGACTCTCGCCGCTGTCGCCCAGATGCACGATGTCGATATCGACGTGTTGATTAGTGAGCTCGATTCGCTTCCCGTCGAATCCTCAGAGGAGGTCCGATAGCATGACCGAGGCTGTTCGCGGTGAGATCGAGATCCACGACGACGTTCTTGCGGACCTCGCTGGCTTCGCCGCTCTCGAGTGCTACGGAGTGGTGGGGATGGCAAGTCCGTCGTTGCGTGACGGCGTGGCCCAACTCCTGTCTCGCGATAAACTTCGCAAAGGCGTGACCATCACGAGCCTTGGTGACAGCGTGCGAGTCGATCTGTATGTCGTTATCGAACACGGCACCAACTTGAGTCAGGTCTCGCACAACCTTGCCGACCGGGTCAGGTATGTCCTGGAATCCACTGCAGGTGTGCGTGTGGAGGACATCGACGTACACGTCCAGGGGATCAAAGTCCGCAAATAATCCCGTCAAGAGAGGCTCGATGACATCACTCGCCCCCATTCCCACTCTGGTTTCCTCGGCAGCCTCGGCGCTCAAGGAGCGTGCCGAGGAGGTCAATCGACTGAATGTCTTTCCGGTTCCAGACGGCGACACTGGCACGAACATGGCGCTGACCATGGACGCCGTCATCGCCGAACTCGCTCTCCTGCCTCTAGATGCCGATAGCGCAACGTTGTGCAAGGCGGTCACGCACGGCTCGCTGATGGGAGCTCGCGGTAACTCGGGCGTCATCTTGAGCCAGATCCTCCGAGGCCTGTGCGATGTCATCTCCACCAGCGATGCTGACCCCGGTGAGGTGATAGCCGCAGCACTCGAAAGGGCGACGTCCGTTGCCTTCCAGGCGGTCCGGAAGCCGGTCGAAGGCACCATGCTGACCGTTCTGCGCGATGCAGGTACTGCTGCACGCGCGGCAGTCAGCAGGGATGCCACGCTCGACGATGTCATCGACTCCACGCTTGCTGCCACTGTCGAATCGGTGCGGCGCACCCCTGAGCTACTTCCGGTCCTGAAGGAGAACGGAGTGGTGGATGCCGGCGGATTCGGACTTGCGATACTCGCCGAGGGGCTGATTGCTGCGTTCCGCGGCACCGAGTTCGACCTGGGGATCATCGCTGGAACCTCGCCCGCCGATTCGGTCGTGACTCCTGTCGATGACTGGGACGACGATGAGTATCTCTACTGTACGGAGTTCCTGCTCATCGCCGAAGACCTCGATGTCACCGAGGTTGAGGAGTTCGTGAGCACGATGGGCGGCTCCGAACTCGTGGTCGGCGAGGCGGGGCTTCTCAAGATCCACGTTCATACCGACGATCCGGGTGCGGTGATCTCCCATATGACTGTCCGTGGTGAGGTGGCCGAGGTGCATATCAACAACATGCGACAGCAGACCGAGGCCCGCGCCGAGGGCCTCCGCTCTGCGGGAGCCGGTGCGCCAGGACCGCAGAAGCCGCTCGGTTTTGTCGCCGTGGGACCCGGGCAGGGAATCCGCGCGATCCTGGAGAGCCTCGGTGTGGATGTCGTGGTCAACGGAGGCCAGACGATGAACCCGTCTACCGCCGAGCTCCTCGAGGCCGTCAAGGCGGTCCACGCGGAGTGGGTGATCGTCCTTCCCAACAACAAGAACATCCAGATGGCGGCCCAGCAACTCGTCGCTATCGAGGAACGCCCTGTCGCGATCATCCCGACAACCTCGGTTCCGGAGGCGTTCGCGGCCCTTCTGGCTTACGATCCTGCAGACTCGCTCGAGGAGATCACCACGGCGATGACCACCGCTGCAAAGGGCGTTCGAACGGGTGAGGTCACCACGGCGATCAAGGATTCGACCTACAAGCACGGGTCGATCACGGAGGGCCAGATCATAGGCATCGCAGACCACGAGATCGAGGTGGTGGGCGATGACGTGGCGCGGGTCGCGCTGGAGCTCGCAGCACTGCTGGCACCAGGCGGCGATACGCTGACCCTCCTTGGCGGAGAGGGTTTCAGCGAAGATCAGCTCCAGAATCTTGCGGAAGAGATCGCACAGGCTCATCCGGACATCGAGGTGGAACATCATGATGGAGGGCAGCCCCTCTACCCGGTCATCATGTCTGTTGAATAGGCGACAGGTACAAGAGAGGATCTCCTATGGCTCGAGTCGGACTCGTCTGTGACAGCACGTGCGACCGTGGTCCCGAGTGGCTTGCGTCCCATGACGTACGAATGGTCCCATTGAAGGTGTTCTTCGGCGAAGAGACGTATCTCGACTGGATCGATCTCGCGCCTGAGGAGTTCTACGCCAAGCTTCTCGCGGCACAGCAGCTTCCCAAGACGTCGCAGCCGTCACCGGCAGAGTTCGCAGCGGTCTATGCCGATCTTGCTGACTCCGGTTGCACGGAGATCGTCTCGATCCACCTGACCTCAGCACTCTCCGGGACATTCGCGTCCGCGACGCTCGCCGCCGCCGACGCGCCGGTCCCGGTGCGGATCGTAGACACCAGACTCGTCTCGCAGGCGACAGGGTTGGTTGTCAAGGCGGCTATAGACGCTCGCGACGCAGGTGCTGATGGTGCGGGTATCGAAAGAGTTGCAGTCGCCGCAGCATCGCAGTCCACTTTCTACTTCATCCTTGATACGCTTGAGTATCTCGTAAAGGGCGGCAGGGCGGGCAAGGCGAGTGGACTTGCTGCATCGGTGCTGAACATCAAACCGGTGCTCACCTTCACATCTGAGGGGACGATCGAACCGTTCAAGAAGGTCAAAGGGTTCAAGAAGGCGATGGCCCAGGTGGCCGCACAGGTAGCCCTTGACTCGGCAGGCGGACGGGTACGCCTCTCGTTGCTTCATGGTGCAGCTCCCGACGTGGCCAGTGAGATGCAGGCCGCACTCGACGAAGCAGGCGTCGACTACGAACTCGATTCCATCGGATCGGTCGGAGCGGTGATCGGTACCTACGCCGGTCCGGGTGCCGTCGGAGTGGCGTATCATCCGATCGAACTCTAGGCATGGAGGCCCGGTGAGCGCGACGGCGACATCGTCTCGCATCTCACGTCTTGCCGACCACGACCGTCCCGTCGCCGAGGCACGCTACGTCGACCGTGCCCGTGCCGAGGCTCTCGAGAACCTCGGCATCTGTACCATCGGGCAGCTTGTCCGCCACTTTCCCTTCCGCTATCTCGACTTGAGTTCGACCGTTCCGATGCGCGAACTCCGGGGAGGCCGCGAGGTCACCGTTACGGGCCGGGTACATCGCGTCTCGGTGAAGCGCCCCCGGCCGAAGCTCAACATCGTCGAGGTCGCTGTTGCCGACGGGACAGGGATCGTCCTGGGCGTATGGTTCAACCAGCCCTTCATGGCCGATCGTTTCCTCGAAGGTGAGCAGGTGGCCTTTGCAGGACGGGTTGAGCTCGAATTCGGTTTCATGCAGATGAAGAACCCCTTCGTCGAAAAGCTGGGTTCTGCCGACTCACCCTCGATGCTCGGCAGGATACTGCCGGTTCATCGCGCAACGGAGGGCCTCACGACCAACTGGTTGCGCAGGCTCGTGGCGGCTGCTGTCGATGACTACACCGATGTGGTCGATTTCCTTCCGTCGACCCTGCGTATCGAACGTGACCTCCTCCCTCTCGGTAGCGCACTGCGCGCGATGCACTTTCCGGTCACGCGCGCCGAGGCATCGCGCGCGCGTCGCCGTCTGGCCTATGATGAACTCCTCTGTCTCCAGGTCGGGCTGGCGATGCGTCGTCACGCAGCCACCGTCGAGAGGGCAGGGGTCGCCCACGTGGTCGACGGACCAAAACTGGAGTCCTTGCGCGCGGCTCTACCCTTCGAGCTCACCGGCGATCAGCACGGCGCCGTCACCGATGTACTTGCCGATATGAGTGCATCCCGCCCCATGAACCGTCTGCTCCTCGGTGATGTCGGAACCGGAAAGACGGCGGTGGCGGCTCACGCGCTGTGTGCAGTGGCTGACAGCGGGTTCCAAGCAGCGATGATGGCGCCCACAGAGGTACTCGCGGTCCAGTATGCGGAGAAGGTCGGTCCTCTTCTCGACCACGCAGGTGTTTCCTGGGGGCTTCTTACCGGATCGCTTTCGGCGGGGGAGCGGACAGCTCTCCTTGAGGAACTCGAGGGTGGACGCACGTGTGTTCTTTTCGGCACGCACGCCTTGATCGAGGAGGATGTCCGTTTCGCCCGTCTGACCCTTGCGATCGTCGATGAGCAGCACAGGTTCGGTGTCGCTCAACGACTCGCCCTTCGCCGCAAGGGACCCGCGGCCGATATGCTCGTCATGACTGCGACGCCGATACCCCGCACCCTGGCTCTCACCCGTTTCGGCGATCTGAGCACGTCGTACCTTAGAGAGCGGCCTCATGCGGGGACGACCCCGGCGCTCACGACGCGCATAATCGACAAGTCGCACCGCGATGAAGCATACGACGTGGTGCGCGCGGCAGTACGGGCAGGCCGTCAGGCGTACGTCGTGTGTCCGCTGGTCGACGAGTCCAATGCGATACAGGTCCGATCTGCCAACAAAGAGGCTGAACGATTGCGTGCCGAGGTCTTCTCGGACCTGCGTGTCGGGCTGCTGACCGGTAAGATGCGTCCAGCCGAACGTATAGCGACGATGCGCACATTCCGAAACGGTGACCTCGACGTGCTTGTCGCCACGACCGTGATCGAGGTTGGCGTCGATGTGCCCAACGCCACAGTGATGATCATCGAAGGCGCCGAGCGCTTCGGGCTCGCACAGCTCCATCAACTCCGCGGTCGTGTCGGCAGGGGCACGCATGCCGGTGAAGTCCTGCTCTTCGCCGATCCCAAGAGTGCCGATAGCCGTGCGCGCATGGAGGTGTTCATCTCTACGAGCGATGGGTTCGCACTGGCCGAGGAGGACTTGAGGTTGCGCGGGTCTGGCGAGCTGCTGGGAAAGGCCCAGCATGGCCTTCCCGAACTGCAGGTGGCGTCGCTTGTCGACGACTCCGAGTTGCTCGAGATGGCGCGGGCCGATGCATTCCGGATCGTCCACGACGACCCCCACCTCACCCGCCCCGAACATGTGCCGCTTCTCTCCCAGGTTCGCAGACTATTCGCTGAGGCCTGGGAGTGGGTGAGTAGCGGATGAGGGTCGTCTCGGGTCACCTGGGCGGCCGTCGACTTGAGGCTCCCCGCGGGGTCATCACCCGTCCTTCTTCCGACAGGGTCCGTGAGGCGTTGTTCAGCCGCCTGCAGGCGTACGGCCGCACGATCTTTGACGGAGCGCGGGTCCTCGATGCGTATGCCGGAAGCGGAGCTCTTGGGATCGAGGCGTTGTCTCGTGGAGCCGAGCATGCGACGTTCATCGAACGGGACTCTCGTGCGCTGGCGACCATCGAGCGCAATCTTTCCGCGCTTGGAGTCTCTTCTGCCTCTACGGTGATACGAGGGGATGTCGTGCGACTTGCAAGGAGGGGCTTAGTTCTCGGCGACCCCTTTTCGTTGCTCTTTCTCGACCCTCCCTATAGAATCAACAAGTCCGAGGTCAGGGGAGTCATCGAGTCGCTGGTCCTGAGCGGCTCGCTCGACCCTCAAGCTTTGGTGGTCTGGGAACACGCTTCGGGGGAAATCCCCGAGTGGCCCGCGAGGTTTCAGTCTCTGGGTTCCCGGGCGTATGGTGGGACAACCGTCGATATCGCGCGCAGAAGAGGGGAGTGAGCCGGATGAAGCGGGGCATGTGTCCCGGTACGTACGATCCGGTCACCTCCGGTCACATCGACATCATCGAGCGAGCAGCAGCTCTGTTCGACGAGTTGGTCGTCGCGGTCGCCCTGAGTCCTGACAAAGGCGGCGGTCCGCTCTTCTCGATCGACGAGCGGTGCGCTTTCATCGAGGGTGCGACCTCGCATCTCCCTCACGTATCGGTGCGACCTTTTGATACTCTTCTTGTGGAGTTCGCACACGAAGTCGGAGCAACCGCGATAATCAAAGGGTTGCGCGCGGTCACGGATTTCGAACGTGAGTTCCAGATGGCCCAGTTGAACTACCAGATCTCTCCCGAGATCGAGACGATGTTCATCATGGCCATCCCTGACTATATGTACTTGAGTTCCTCGGCAGTCAAAGAGATAGCCCGACATGGCGGACCGGTGAACGGACTCGTGCCCGAACATGTGCACGATGCTTTGACCGAACGCCTGGCGGGGTCCCGTCAAGGGAGGACGTAGATGGATATCATGGCCTTGATCGACAGGATCGAAGAGCTCGTCGACAACGGGCGCTCGATCCCGCTATCCGGCTCGAAGATGATCGATCCCGAGAAGGTCTACGAGATAGTCGACGAGATCAGGGCTCAGTTCCCCGACGAGCTCAAGCAGGCCCGGTGGATCGTCAAGGAACGCCAGGAGATGCTTGAGGAGGCGGAGAAGGAAGCGAACCGGATCCTCGAAGACGCACGCGATCGCGCACAGGCTATCGCTGCCGAACAGGAGATCGTGAAGCTGGCCGAGCAGCAGGCCGCTGCGATCATGGATGATGCACGCACCAAAGAGCGTGAGATCCGTCTCGGCGCCGAAGATTATGCCGATGAGATGCTCGCCAATCTCGAGGTCAACCTGGGCAAGCTGCTCACCGCCGTGCAACGTGGCCGCGACCGTCTTCAGGGTAAGGTCGGCGGCGCCGGCACCGGAAATCAGCAGCGATAGCAGTGGGCGGCTACGTAGTAGACGTTTCGTCGATCATGGCCGAGGCAGGCGCATCTCTCGAGGTCGATGACGACGTACCGCTTAAATCATTGGTGGTCGGCGACACGGTCGCTGTCTTCGACGTTTCCCCGCACCTTCGTGCCACGATCTCCAACACAGGAGAGGGTCTTGTCCTTCTCGGCACGGTAGAGGGGACTGCACAGCTCGAGTGCTCGAGATGCCTTGAGCCTTTCACCCGAGACCTGACAGGCTCGCTCGAGGGCGTTCTTACCCCCGAAGACCGCAGACATTCGCTCGCAGAGGACGAGGAGTGGTACCCGCTGACCCCCGAAGGGATGGTTGATCTTCTCCCCGCGGTTCACGCCGCTCTGGCTATCGAGATCCCGTACGCACCGCTTCACGATGAGGAGTGCCGGGGTATCTGCCCGACATGCGGGTGCGATCGCAACCGTGACTCGTGTGACTGCGTCGAAGACGGTCCTGATATCTCGGGACCGTTCGCTGTGCTCAAAGACCTCATCGACGGCGACAAGGATAGCTGAGCAGGACCGGACGCACGCCCGAGATCCGCTACCCACCTGCGAGTACGTATGATATAGTCTACCGCCGTGCGACCCCCGGTCGCGTGAACCGAGTATCCGCGCGATGACGGGTGACGTCCGCGCCAGATCGAAGGAGACACCATGCCAGTCCCCAAGCGGAAGACCTCGCGCGCGGTGCGTGACGCCCGTCGCGCCACGCACAAGATCGAGGCGCCGACGAAGTCCGATTGCCCCCAGTGCCATGCGCCCAAACTTCCGCATCACGTCTGCGGCCAGTGTGGGTACTACAACGGTAAGGAAATCATCGACACCGAGTAGTTCACCGAGGAGATCCTCGGCGTTCCGTGTCATCCATCGGTAACTGCTGACGACCGCGAGATCGACCTCGCGGTCGTCGTCACGACTTCACCTGCGGTGCTTTCCCGCGCTGACGAACTCGGGGTGCCCATGATCCTCGTATCTTTGGACACTTTGGCCGCGGTCGAGCGGCTCGAAGGTCTCTTCGGCAGGATGCGAATCCATGACCCGGTGAAGGCTGCTAGAATACGCGAGATGCACTCTGAGGCGGTCGATGTCGAAGTCTTGTTCGCCACCGCCTTCCGGAAAAGTGATGACCACTGATCGGGACCAGGAGGACACGATGACCGATACCCGCCGGGTGCGCGTCGTGGTCGATGCGGTAGGCGGGGACAGGGCTCCGGAAGAGATCCTCGCCGGGGTGGTCCGAGCGGTGTCCCGGGATGGCGGAGTGGAAGTGCTCCTAACGGGCCCTGCGGAGCTCGTGACGGACTTCGCTCGGCGCCACGAGCGAGTGACGGCCCATCCCACCACCGAGATCATAGCGATGGATGA
>CAYGKH010000015.1:0-14474 GCA_964350345.1 uncultured Coriobacteriaceae bacterium | reverse complement strand
GGCGCCACGAGCGAGTGACGGCCCATCCCACCACCGAGATCATAGCGATGGATGAACACCCGGCGCAGGCCGTCAGGTCCAAGAAGGACTCTTCTATCGTCGCCGGATGTCGACTCGTCAAGAACGGACATGCGGAGGCGTTCTTCTCTGCCGGCTCCACCGGCGCATGCATGGCTGCGGCGACTCTCGTTATGGGAAGGATCCGAGGGGTCTCGCGCCCCGCGATTGCCACAGTGGTCCCCACTGCAGGAGCGCCCGCCGTGTTGCTGGATGTCGGGGCGAACGCTGACTGCAAGCCCGACAACCTGCTGCAGTTCGGCTTCATGGGAGCTGCGTATGCGGAGACTGTTCTCGGCGTCACGCAGCCTCGGATCGCGCTTCTCAATATCGGCGAGGAGCCCACCAAGGGATCCGCTCTCGCCATCGAAGCACATCGGCTCATGGAAGACACGCTTCCCGGCTTTGCCGGCAACATCGAGGGACGAGATGTGCTGGCGGGGGAGGTTGATGTTGTCGTCACCGACGGCTTCACGGGCAACATCGCACTGAAGCTGCTCGAAGGGACATCGCGCGTCCTTCTCGGTCAGATCAAGGATGTCATGACAGCCACACCGGTCCACGCACTTGCCGCAGCACTGTTTCGTCCGGGCTTCAGGGGGCTAAGAGAGCGCCTGGACCCGGACACGTACGGCGGCGCTCCGCTACTCGGCGTAAACGGGGTGTGCATCATCGGACACGGCAGCTCAGGTGCCCGTGCGGTTGATGCCGCCATCGGAGTAGCAGCCACAGCGGTGCGCGGCGAGCTTCCCGGGCGCATCGCGAACGCAGTCACCGCGTCGCCCGAAACCTAGGTATCCGCCCTATGCTCTCGGCCCCTTCGCGTGTACACTACTCGGACATCCCGCCCGGGATGGTGACCCCTGAGGAGACCAAGCCCTGATGAGACCCGCCGCCCGTATCATAGGCATCGGCTCATATCTTCCGTCCCGTGTTCTGTCGAACGCCGAGATGGAGAGTCTGGTCGACACCTCCGACGACTGGATATTCTCCCGCACGGGGATCAGCGAGCGACGATTGGTGGCCGAGGGCGAGGCGACGTCGGATCTAGCCGTCGTCGCGGTCGAAAGGGCACTCACTGACGCCGGAGTGGCACCCTCCGACATCGATCTTCTCGTGGTAGGAACGTCCAGTCCTGACATGATCCTTCCAGCGACCGCGTGTCTCGTTCAGGCGCGCCTCGGCATGTCGTGTCCCGCATTCGATGTCAATGCCGCATGTTCCGGCTTCCCCTACGCGCTCCATGTCGCGACATCCGCCATCGAAGCGGGTCGCGCGAAACGGGTCGTCGTCGTGGGAGCCGACGCACTCACTCGTCACATTGACTTCACTGATCGCTCGACGTGCGTGCTCTTCGGAGATGGTGCGGGTGCGGTCGTGCTCGAGGAGTCGACCGAGCCGGGTGTCTTAGGGATCACGCTGGGAGCCGACGGGTCCGGAGCCGACCTTCTTAAGATCGCTGCAGGCGGAAGTGCGGCCCCTGCTACCCCGGAACGCCTGGCCGCGAAGCAGCAGTACCTCACGATGAACGGCAACGAGGTCTACCGCTTCGCTGTCAAAGTGATACCTGCAGCAGCGCTTCAGGCACTCGAGTCGAGCGGACACACCGTGGACGACCTGGCTTGGCTCGTGCCGCACCAGGCGAACCAACGCATACTCGACACGGTCGGCGAGAGGCTCGGGATTGATCCGGACAGGGTGTTCAGCCATGTACGCAGCACGGGCAACACGTCGGCCGCCTCCATACCTCTGGCCCTCGACGACCTGTATACTAGCGGTCGACTCGCCCCCGGAGACCTCATCGCGCTGGTCGGTTTTGGAGCCGGGCTCACATGGGGTGCGGCCGTGATTCGCTGGACAAAGGCCCGAACGACCAAGGAGATGTAGATGGCCCTTCGGACCCGTATCACCGAGTTGCTCGAAATAGAGCACCCCGTGATCCAGGGTGGCATGGCGTGGACTGCCACCGCAGAACTCGCAGCCGCTGTCAGTAACGCGGGCGGACTCGGAGTCATCGGCGCGGGCCACATGCCAACCGAACTGCTCCGCGACCAGGTACGCCTCGCCAAAGAGCTCACCGACCGCCCCTTTGGCGTCAACCTGATGCTGATGACCCCGCATATCGACGAGCTCGTCGCGATGGTTCTGGAGGAGGGTGTCAGCGCGGTCACGACGGGGGCGGGCAATCCCGGCAAGTACATGAGCGCGCTACAGGACCGCGGCATCAAGGTCCTTCCGATCGCCCCGTCGGTCGCGCTCGCCAAACGACTTGAATCGATCGGTGCTGACGTGATCATCGGCGAGGGTATGGAGGCCGGGGGGCACGTCGGCGATCTGACCACGATGGTCCTCGTTCCCCAGCTCGTTGACGCTTTGAGCATTCCGGTAGTCGCAGCTGGCGGCATAGCAGACGGCCGCGGTATCGCAGCAGCGTTCGCCCTCGGAGCAGAGGGTGCACAGCTCGGGACCCGGTTCATGTGTGCGACCGAGTGCACGATCCACGCCGACGTCAAGGCTCGCATCATCAAGGCTCGCGACCGTGACACCGTCATCACCGGACTTTCCACCGGCCATCCGGTGCGCGTCATCAAGAACAAGCTCGCGAAGATGATCGCAGAACTCGACCGGGAGAATCGTCCCGAGGAGATTGAACGGCTCGGTGCAGGCAAGCTCGCACTGTGCATGCGTGAGGGTGATCTGGAAATGGGTAGCCTGATGGCGGGTCAGTCCGCCGCGATGGTCGACTGCGTCAAACCTGCAGCCGAGATCGTCGATGAGATAGTCTCGGAGGCCGTGGAAGTGATATCTCGTATGTCGAGGATCCACCTCGGCACGGAGGCGTGATCGGTATGCACGTCGCACTACTCTTTCCAGGTCAGGGTTCGCAGCGACCCGGCATGATCGATGCGGTGCCCGAGACAGACGCCCTCGTGCGGCTTCTTGACGCCGCCGAGGCCCTCACCGGAAGGTCACTGAGACGTGTCGCCTCCGAGGGTCCTCCATCTCAGTTGGTGGACACACGGGTCGCGCAGCCACTTCTCTATCTCGCCGACTGGGCGTGGGGGAGGGCCCTCCTCGACGTCGGCGTGTCCCCCGGCTACGTCGCGGGACACAGTCTCGGCGAACTCGCTGCACTTGCTGTTGCAGATGTGTTCTCGCCTGAGGCAGGGCTTGAGTTGGTGTGTGAGCGTGCTCGCATCATGTCGGAGACGGCGGCCAAGACACCAGGAGGGATGGCTGCCGTGCTCGGCCTCGATGCCGACACAGTGTCTGCGGCGCTCGACGGAATCGCCGACGTCTGGGTCGCCAACGACAACGCTCCCGGTCAGATCGTCATCTCTTGTGCTGCTCCCGGGATCGAGATGGCTACTGCAGCACTTCAGCAAGCAGGTGCCCGAAGGGTCGTCCGGCTGGATGTTGGCGGCCCGTTCCACTCGCCGCTCATGCAGCCGGCTGCTGATGCGTTCGCATCCATCATCGTCCACACCGAGATGGCAGACGCCGCCATTCCGATTCTCCAAAACACCCGTCCGACCCCTACGACATCCGCCGAGGAGATCCGTGCCGCGTTGCTCGGCCAGATCTCATCGCCCGTTCGATGGACCGAGACCATGCGATTCCTCGCCGGGCGTGCTCCCATCACTGCCGTCGAGTCAGGCCCTGGAACGGTCCTGCGCGGTCTTGCTCGTCGTATCGAGGGTATCGCCGCTGTCAGCGTCGAGGAGATCGGGCTCGAAACACTCGTCGAGGAGGTCTTACGATGAACACGTTGCAGGGAAAGATTGCGCTCGTGACCGGAGGTTCCCGTGGTATCGGGGCTGAGATCGCACGCGTTCTTGCCGCTCAAGGCGCTACAGTCGCGGTCAACTATTCCGGCAGCGCTGACGCAGCCGCTTCAGTCGTTTCAGACATCGAGCAGCAGAAGGGGTCCGCCGTTGCGATCCAGGCAGACATCTCACAGCCCCCGGCGTGCTCCGCACTCGTCGAGGATGTCGTCACACGATTCGGCGGTCTAGACATCCTTGTCAACAACGCTGGCATCACACGCGACGGGCTTCTTGTCCGAATGTCAGATGAGGACTGGGACGCGGTGTTGCGCACCAATCTCACCGGCGCCTTCTCGACGACCAGGGCTGCAGCCAAAGTGATGATGCGAGCCAGGAGCGGTTCGATCATCAACATCTCTTCGGTCGTGGGTATCTCGGGTAACGCGGGGCAAGCAAACTATGCCGCTGCCAAGGCCGGGCTCATCGGCCTGACGAAATCGGTGGCCCGGGAGCTCGCGTCGCGCTCGGTTCGCGCCAACGCGGTCGCACCCGGATTCATCGAGACCGATATGACCTCGGCTCTCCCGCCGGCCGTCTGCGAAGCTGCGCGCTCACAGATCGCCATGGGTACGTTTGGCACGCCCGCGGACGTCGCCGCTGCAGTCGCGTTTCTCGCCTCCGACGAGGCCCGATACATCACCGGTCAGGTCCTCGCAGTCGACGGGGGCATGACGTTTGTCTAAAGTGACCGGCGGACTGCCCGCCAGGCCCCCTCGGAAGGAGGTGTGGTAGGACACATGGAAAGAGAAGAGATTCTTGAGAAGGTGACCGAGGTCATCGTCGACCAGCTCAATGTCGAGCGCGACGACGTGACCGAGGAGGCATCGTTCATAGATGATCTGGGCGCTGACTCGCTCGACCTCGTCGAGCTCGTCATGGCGCTCGAGTCCGAGTTCGGGATATCGATCCCCGACGAGGATGTCGAGTCGATCAAGAGCGTCGGCGACGTTGTCGCCTACGTGGAGGCGAACGCCTGACAGTTGCACCTGGCCCCGGGTGTGTCGATCCTTCGCGCGACGCACCCGGGGCACCGTGTACCGCGAGCAGTCGAATGGAGGCACGTGCCGTGCCCGATATGCCATCGCTGACCATCGGCGAAAAGACCGCCCGGCTGCCCATCGTTCAGGGAGGGATGGCGGTGCGTATCTCACTCGCCCCGCTTGCCGCGGCCGTAGCCCGCGCGGGAGGTGTCGGCCTCATCGCCGGCTCGGGCCTCAGTCCCGACGAGCTTACCAAGCAGCTGCGTGAGGCCAAGTCGCAGACCGACGGGATCGTCGGCGTGAACATCATGGTCGCCGTCAGGCAGTTCAAGGAACTCGTGCATGCCGCCATCGCCGCCGGGACCGATGTGATCGTAGCCGGTGCTGGATTCTCGCGTGACGTCTTCACGTGGGGCAGGGAGGCGGGGGTCCCGATCGTCCCGATAGTGGGATCTGCGCGTGTCGCCCGCCTGTCCGAGAAGTTCGGCGCGTCTGCGGTGGTCGTCGAAGGTGTTGAGGCTGGAGGTCATCTCGGTACGGATCAGCCGATGCTCGAACTGCTGCCCGAGATCGTCGAATCGGTCGACATCCCGGTCATCGGCGCCGGAGGGGTCGTCACCGGTGCCGACATCAAACGTACCCTCGATCTGGGCGCTGCAGGGGTCCAGATGGGCTCACGGTTCGCCGCCACGATCGAGTCGTCGGCACCGGACGCCTTCAAGCAGCTCTACGTAGACGCAGCAGACTCCGACATCGTGCTCGTGCAAAGCCCGGTCGGCCTTCCCGGTCGCGCCATCGACAACCCGTTCGCTCGCAGGCTCGCCTCCGGAGACGTACCGGCGATCCCCCGGTGCATATCGTGCCTGAAGAAGTGCGGCCAGGAGTACTGCATCATGGACCAGCTCATACGTGCCCATGAGGGCGATGTCGAGGACGGACTGGTCTTCGCCGGTAGTGCGGCAGCCCGTATCCACGATGTTCCGAACGTGGCGGAGTTGATGACGCGTCTTGAGACCGAATGGCGCGTCGCCATGAGCGAGGAGGGGTGACCGTGAGAAGAGTAGCCATCACCGGTCTTGGCGTCGTGTCCCCGATCGGGACAGGAATCGACATCTTCCAGCAGTCTCTCGCTGCAGGACGCTCGGGTGTCGGGCCGATCACGCACTTCGATGCCGCCGAGTACTCTACGCGCTTTGCTGCGAGCGTGGACGACTTCGATCCACTCTCCTTCCTTGACGCTAAAGAGGCCCGCCGGATGGCCCGTTTTCAGCAGTTCGCGGTCGGCGCTGCGCTGGAAGCTGTTGCAGACGCCCGACTTCAGTTCGACGCCGACGAAGCGGACCGGGTCGGCGTCATCGTCGGCTCAGGCATAGGCGGGCTGCACGCGATGGAGGAGCAGAAGCAAAAACTCCTCGAAGGCGGTCCACGCAAGGTCAGCCCCTTCGTCGTGCCGATGATGATCGTCGACCTCGCTGCCGGGCTCATCTCGATCCGGGTCGGTGCCAAGGGCATCAACTACGCACCCGTCTCGGCCTGTGCCACCGGTGCGCATGCGATCGGCGAGGGGGCCGAGGCGATCGTTCGGGGACAGGCCGACGTTGTCGTAGCCGGTGGAGTCGACGCCGCGATCACCCCGCTGGGGGTCGCTGGATTCGCGGCAGCCAGAGCTCTTTCGACCCGCAACGACGATCCCGAGCGCGCGTCGCGCCCGTTCGATGTCGGACGCGACGGGTTCGTGATGGGGGAGGGCGCAGGCATACTCGTACTCGAGGAGTGGGAGCGCGCTGTCGCGCGCGGTGCGCGCATCTACGGTGAACTCGCCGGTTACGGTGCGACTGCTGATGCGTACCACATCACCGCTCCGGCGCCTGACGGGGACGGTGCTATACGCGCTATGCGCCACGCTCTGGCCCGTGCCGACCTCGCACCCGCCGATGTCGGTTACATCAACGCACACGGGACCTCGACGCCCCAGGGCGATGTTATAGAGACGCGCGCGGTGAAAGCCGTCTTCGGAACGAACACTCCTCCGGTCTCCTCGACGAAGTCGATGACGGGTCACCTTCTCGGAGGAGCCGGTGCGGTAGAGGCGGTCGCGTGTGCGCTCGTGCTGACCCACGACCTCTTGCCTCCGACCATCAACCTCGACGACCCTGACCCGGAGTGCGATCTCGACTACGTCGCCCATGCCGCCCGCCCGGCACGCGTCAACTCAGTGATGAGCAACTCGTTCGGTTTTGGTGGCCATAACGCGACGATCATCATGACCAGGGGATAACAGTGCCCTCCGGCGAACATTCATCAGAGGAGTCCCATATTGCCGCTGCCGAGGAGATCGTCTCCCACCGGTTCAGCGACCGCACGCTGCTGCTCAGGGCGCTCACACATCCCAGCGCCTACGAGGGCGCCTCGGGCTCGCGGGACTACGAGCGCCTGGAGTTCCTCGGCGACGCGGTGCTCGGCCTTGTCGTGGTGGAGGAGTTGTACCATCGCTTCCCCGATCTTGGTGAAGGCGAGATGACGAAGCTGAAGATATCGGTCGTATCCGGTGGTGCGCTCGCCGATACTGCCGACGCACTTGGTCTTGGCGACGTCATCCGCATGGGAAAATCGGAGCAGGGAGCGGGGTCTCGCGGTCGGCGATCGGCTCTAGAGAACGTCTACGAGGCCCTCGTTGGCGCCATCTACCTCGACGCCGGCCTGTCGGCTGCGCGGACGTTCGTGGTCTCGACGCTCGGGAACAGGATCGACCCGGAAAACCTCGGCACTGCGGCTCCCGATCACCCGAAGTCTGTTCTGCAAGAGATCGTCCAGGTTCAGGGTGTCATGCCCACCTACAAGATCATCGCCGAGGACGGGCCGCCCCATAATCGTCGATTCACTGCCGAGGTCACCGTCGGAGGCAGTGTCGCGGGGAAGGGCGTAGGCGCGACGAAGAAGGAAGCCGAGATGCAGGCCGCGACCGTGGCTCTGGAGCGGCTGACCTCCTCGTGATTCCCCGATGACCGGGCTCTCTCCGCTGGGCCTGTGGTAGAATCACCAGCGTTTTAGACGCGGGTCCTCCGGACCCCGGACGACCCGCAGTCACTCGCCGGGAGGCCGCGTTCGTTGTACCTCAAATCGCTCATACTCAAGGGTTTCAAGTCGTTTGCGGACCGTACAGTCCTCAGCCTCGAACCTGGGGTCACGGTCGTCGTCGGACCCAACGGATCGGGCAAGTCGAACATCTCTGATGCAATCCTGTGGGTTCTGGGCGAGCAGTCTGCCAAGTCATTGCGTGGCCAGGCGATGGAGGATGTCATCTTCGCAGGCTCGGCGGCGCGTCAGCCGGTCGGTGTCGCCGAGGTCGACTTGGTTCTCGACAACTCTGACGGCACCCTGCCGATTGAGTTCAACGAGGTCACCATTACGCGCCGGATGTTTCGCAACGGCGAGAGCGAGTACCTCGTCAACCAGACGCCCTGTCGCCTCATGGACGTCCATGAGCTCCTGCACGACACGGGGCTGGGTCGCGACACCCACTCGATCATCAGTCAGGGCAGGCTCGAAGAAGTCCTCAACTCTCGCCCCGAGGAGCGCCGCCAACTCATCGAAGAGGCTGCCGGCGTTTTGAAGCACAAGAAGCGCCGGGAGCGTGCCGTCCGCAAGTTGAGCGGAATGGACGCCCATCTCGAACGGGCGCGGGACATCACAAGTGAGATCGATCGCCAGCTCCGGCCTCTCCAGCGCCAGGCATCCCGGGCTGCACGTCACGCCGAGATCCGTGAGCAGCTCGCCGAGGTTGAGAGTTCGTTGGCCGTCGACGACCTTCGCAGGTTGCAGGCCGAGTGGGAGAGTGTCAGCAAGCGCGAGAAGGAACAAGATGCCGAGATCGAACTCGCCCGATACCGGCTCGCCGAGAAGGAGCGAGAGCTCGCGAAGTTCCAGTCCCTCCTCGAGGAGAAGGGACTGTTCGTAGGCGATCTGTCTGAACAGCGCCGCCGTCTTCAGTCCGTGCTGGAGCGACTCAACTCCGGATTGTTGCTGCTCGAAGAGAAGGGCAAGAACCTCATCGAGCGCCTGAGTGAGTTGCGGGCGAAGCTCCACAACGCCGAGTCCCGTACTACTGCACGCAACGCCGAGCTCGAACGCCTCGCTACAGGGCGCGGCGAGACGGATGGTCGACTCAAAGCTCACTACGGTCAACTCGTCGAGCTGCGCCGTGAGGCGGAGACGTCCAAGAAGGAGCGGCTCGCCGCCGATGAGGGTGTTGCGACGCTGAACGCCGAGATCAGACGGACTCGCAAGGAATCTGACGATCTGCGCATCGAGCTGGCCGGCCACGAGCATGCGGTCGCAGCGTTCACGCTTGAGATGGAGATGCTGACCGAACGTCTCGGATCGGTGAAGGAGCAGCGGACCGGAGTGGCCTCCACCCTGTCCACCCGGAGAACCCGCCTCGACCAGCTTGAGTCGGAGCTGTCTCACGCCCGCAAGGAACGCGCACTGGCCGACAGTGACGTCGACAAGCGCGTCCGAGTACTTGAGAGCCGCCGCAAGGATCTTGCAGCCGTGCGCGAGCGACTCTCTGCCGCGCGCGCCGAGGTGCGTGCGCTCGGTGAGGTCGACAGGGCCTTTGAGTCGGCATCACCCGCACTCGCATGGGCGCTGTCCCGCGAACGGGATCTGGGCGGACTGCAGGGAACCCTTGCTGAACGCATCGGGATTCCGGAACGCTACGAGCGGCTTCTCGAGCATCTCCTGGGAACCGATCTGTTCGCACTCCTCGTCGATGACATCGAGGCGGGGGCACGCGTTGCACTCTCTGCGCTCGCCGAGAGCGAAGGAGAGCTCTCTCTCGTGCCGATCGCAGTTACCGCGATACCCGGTCGCGAGCCGGCAGCCACTGGAACCCGCCTCATAGACTCTGTGGAGTGCGACGACGTGGTTCGGCGCGCTCTCGCCGCGCTTCTGGGCGATGTCTACGTCGTGGACGACCTCGACTTTGCTGTAGCGGCCGCGCGCTCGGATGTCACCGGCTCCCGGTTCGCCACTCCTGACGGTGCTATCGTCTGGCCGGGAGGGAAACTCACTATCGGTCGGGTCGTGGCGACCGATGGAGCAGGCGTACTCGAGAGGAAGCGCAGGATCACTGAGCTGGAGGACGAGCTTTCCGCGCTTGAGGTCGAAGTGGGGGACTCGGAGGCTGTCGCATCTACCGCCGAGGAGGCCCTCGCAGCTGCGCAGCAGGATGCGCTCGAGCTTGGACAGAGGATCGCACAGCTGGCGGGGGAGCACGATTCGCTCCGCGAAGAGCTCGGCCGACTCGAAGCCACTCTGACCGGACTGGATAGCGAGCGGGATCGTGTCATCGCGCGCCAGGCCGAACTGGACGTACGCCTGCAGAAGGATGCGCCCACCCTCGATTCTGCCAAGACCCGGATCGTCGCACTCGAGTCCGAAGCTGCAGATCTCGACGAAGCCCTTGCTGTGGCGCGCGAGCGCCGCGACGACCTGTTCCGGGTCGAAGCAGACATCAAAGAGCGGCTCTCCGTCTGCCAGGTCGACATCGCAACGGTCTCTGAGCGCGAGGTCCACCTCAAGCGCCAGATATCGTCGATCAACGCCGAGCTTGCAGACCTCGAAAAGACCGTGGTTCAGGCGAAGGACACCGAGGAAGCCCTCGAACTGCTCCGGGAGCGCATTCAGCCGGTACACGACCTGTACGCCGCGCTCCTTGAGCGAGCCGAACACTGGGCTGTCCGCCTGAAGGATCGTGCTCGCTTCGAACAGGCAGACTCGGAGTCTTTGAGGTCGACGATCCACGAGGCCCAGGAGGCTGTCCGCCTCCTGCAGTCCGCGGTGGACGATCATTCCTCGGTGATGAGTGATATCCGGGTCGAGAAAGGGCGTCTGGAGGTCCAGGTCAACGCTTCGGTCGCCCATATCGTCGAGGAGATCGGGATACCGCTCGAACGAGCGCTCGAACACGAGCCTATCGACGACCGCCTGCGAGCGGAGGACCGCGTCCATGCGCTGCGCAAGAAGCTTGAGAACCTCGGGCCGGTCAACCCGATCGCCATGCAGGAGTTCGAATCTCTAAAGGAGCGTCGCGAGTTCATGGCGTCTCAGGTCGAAGACCTCGTCGCAAGCCGCCAGTCGCTCCAGAAGGTCGTCGCGGCGATCGACCGTAAGATCCGCGACCGGTTCTTCGAGACGTTCGAGCAGGTGAACGGTCACTTCCAGGAAGTCTTCGGCATGCTCTTCCCCGGAGGACACTCGTCGCTCGAACTCACGGACCCCGACGATCCCGAGGCCACCGGCGTCGAAGTCATCGCTCAGCCGAGAGGGAAGAAACTCTCGAAGATGACGCTCATGAGCGGCGGGGAGAAGTCGCTTACTGCACTTGCGCTGCTCTTTGCGGTGTACCGGACGCGCCCGTGCCCGTTCTACGTACTTGACGAGGTGGAGGCTGCCCTCGACGACACCAACCTGCGCCGTTTCATCGGTTTCACCGACGGGATGCGGACCCACACTCAGTTCATCGTCGTGACTCACCAGCGCCGCACCATGGAGATGGCTGACGTCTTGTACGGAGTCTCGATGCAGGCTGACGGCGTAAGCAAGGTCGTAAGCCAGAAACTCGATCGCGCTTTAGCCGAGGAGGCACCCGATGAGCACGCCGTGGTATAGACGGGTATCTGAGGGGCTTGCAAAGAGTCGCGATCGCATCGAAGGCCAGCTCAACGTCTTGATCGGTCGAGGTCCGGACGTCGACGAGTCCTTCTGGGAGGATCTCGAAGACGTCCTGATCGGTGCGGATGTCGGCGTCACCGCGGTCAACGAGATCGTCGCGAGGCTTCGCGATACGGCGTCTCGCCAGGCGCTTCCCGACGCCGATGCGGTCCTGGGCCACCTCGCCGGGGAGATAGCTGCGGAGTTTCCCGTCCGTGGCCCGGATCCGTTCGGCGAGTCTCCAGTAGTCGTGATGGTCGTCGGGGTCAACGGCACCGGCAAGACCACCTCTGTGGGCAAGCTCGCAAAGGAAGCCGTGGATGCCGGGCGCCGCGTCTTGCTCGGCTCGGGGGACACGTACCGGGCTGCCGCAGTCGAGCAGCTCGCCATCTGGGGAGAGCGCGCCGGCGTACCCGTCATCGCACGTGAGCGGGGGACGGATCCGGCGGCTGTCGCATTCGACACGGTTGCCGAGGCGAACCGTACCAGCCCTGACCTGACACTCATCGACACCGCTGGCCGTCTCCATACTTCGGCCGACTTGATGCGCGAGCTGGAGAAGGTCAAGAGGATCGTCGATCGTGAGAGTCATGCGCCGGTCCGGACCATCCTGGTGATGGATGCGACCACCGGACAGAACGGACTCGCCCAGGCACGCCAGTTCCACGCTGCACTCGACCTCGATGGCGTGATCCTGACGAAGCTCGATGGTACCGCTAAGGGTGGCATCGCGATCGCGATCTCGCGGGAGCTCGAGCTTCCCGTGTGGCGGATCGGCGTAGGGGAGGGCATCGACGATCTCAAGCCGTTCGACGCGCATGATTACGCGCGGGCCCTTATCGGCCGGGACTGATCGTGGCGCTCTTCGGCCCGTCGGGACGGGGTGACCGGATCGCCAAACGTGTCATCCTCCCGTTGCTGGTGGTCTTCGTGGCGATCGTCGTACCCTTGTGGATCGTGCATTTTCCGCTACGGGTCGAGGGCGACTCGATGTACCCGACCCTTTACCCTCAGGACAGGGTTCTTGTGACGAGGGGGTATCCCTCACCGACGCTAGGGGACATCGTGGTCGTCACGGTTTCGCCACGCGAAGGCACAGCGCCGCACGACCAGCTCAAGCGCGTCGTGGCACGCGAAGGCCAGACGGTGTCCATCGAACGTGGCCGTGCGATCGTCGACGGGTTATTCGAGACACTGAGCCCGTCGATCCTCTTAAGCGACTCTGACGTCTCCGCTCGTGAGCAGACAGTTCCGCCAGGCTACATCTACGTTCTCGGTGATAATCGACCCGTATCGCTCGACAGCCGCTTCTACGGCGCGGTCCCGCTCGAAGCGGTAAGGGGTCGCGTCACCTTTGTCGTCGCACCGATCACACGGTTCGGCCGGGTTGACTGAGTCCGCACACGGACACTAGCCTGGACGGACTACCGAGGAGGTCTCTGCATGTTCCAAAACCTGTCAGACCGGCTGCAGTCGGTCTTCGCGAACCTGACCAGCAAAGGGCGCCTGTCAGAGGCTGATGTCGACACGGCCATGCGTGAGATCCGTATGGCGTTGCTCGAGGCTGACGTCAACTTCAAGGTCGTCAAAGAGTTCGTCGGCCGTGTCCGGGAGCGTTCTGTCGGCGCAGAGGTCCACAAGAGCCTCACCCCCGGACAGGCGGTCATCCGGATCGTCATGGAGGAGCTGACCACGCTTCTCGGAGGCACGGATGCGCGGTTGTCCTTCAGTGGCCGGATCCCCGGCATCGTCATGTTGGTCGGCTTGCAAGGGTCGGGTAAGACGACCGCGAGTGCCAAGCTGGCGAACCTTCTGCGCAAGCAGGGCAAGCGCCCGATGCTCGTCGCGTGTGACGTCTACCGCCCCGCGGCCATCGACCAGTTGCAGGCGCTCGGTCGCGAGCTCGACATCCCCGTCTACCGGGGGGAGGGTAGCGACGCCATCGCCATCGCCAAGGCGGGCGTGAAGGCTGCCATCGATAGTCTGCGTGATGTCGTCATCGTCGACACCGCTGGCCGCCTACATATCGACGAGGAGATGATGGACGAGGTAGCCGGCATCAAGCAGGCACTTCGTCCGGATCAGATCCTCATGGTGATCGATGCGATGACAGGCCAGGACGCCGTCAACGCTGCAACTGCCTTCTCCGAGAAGGTCGACTTCGATGCTTTCATAGTGTCCAAGCTCGATGGCGATGCTCGGGGTGGTGCGGCCCTCTCGGTGAAGACAGTGACCGGCAAACCGATCATGTTCGCCGGTCTCGGGGAAAAGCTCGACGCGCTCGAGCAGTTCCACCCCGACAGGATGGCCAAGCGCATCCTCGGCATGGGAGATGTCGTCACCCTGATCGAGAAAGCCGTGGAGACCGCTGATGCGGAGGCAACCGAGGAGATGGAGGAGCGGCTGCGCTCCGCTACCTTCACGTTCGACGACTTCCTCACGCAGCTGCAGCAGGTCAAGAAGATGGGCGGACTAGGCGGGATGCTCAAGATGATGCCCGGCGCGGGTCAGATCAAGGGACTCGACGAAGGTGATATCGACGAGCGTCAACTCGATCGTGTCGCAGCGATAATCCAGTCGATGACCGCTGCCGAACGGGCGAACCCCCGGCTGTTGAACGGTTCACGGCGTGAACGGATCGCTCGCGGGGCTGGCGTGACGGTTTTCGACGTCAACCAGGTCGTCAAGCAGTTCGACCAGGCCAAGAGACTCATGAAGCAGTTCAGCGGAGGCAAGAAAGGCAAGGGGCGCCGCGGCAGATTCGGTCTTCCCGGCGGAATGCAGCCACCGTTCTGATAGAGTCTGTGCAGAAGGCTGGCGACCGCCGAAGTTCGCAGCCTGCGCACTTCAATCTCTCTTTGACCCCTCTGGGGGTATGGCGTATCATAGGCAGTCG
>CAYGKH010000014.1:0-22871 GCA_964350345.1 uncultured Coriobacteriaceae bacterium | reverse complement strand
CACCGCTCGCCCGATAGACCGAGAACGGTCGTCTGAGCAAGAAGTCGGTCCCACGAGCGATCCGCAGATGTACGAACTGCCCGGGGCACACCGTTGCGGCCGTTCGGGGTGCATCGAGGATGAGCAGGCCCACTCCCTCCGACAGGCGATCGTTAGCGACCACGGTCACGTGCTCGAGCGAAGGCGTGACCTGGCAATGACTGCACTCTGTGCCACCCGATTCGATCACGCTCCCCCACCCGCTCCGTCATCGAAGTCCTGCAGCGCGATCACATCGAGTCGCCCGTCGGTGCCGAGGGCGGCTTCGATCGCATGGACGACCGCGCTGGCCGCCTGGGCTGTAGTGATGTTCGTGATGCCGTGGCGGATCGCCGCCGCACGGATATGATAGCCGTCCGAGCGGGTCTCCTGCCCGAACGGCGTGTTGATGACGAGCTGCACCTCGCCGTTCTTCATCGCATCGACGATATTCGGACGACCCTCGTGGACCTTGAGCACCTGCGTCACAGGTATACCGGCCGCCTTCAGGCTTCGGGCCGTCCCGCCGGTAGAGAGGATCTCGAACCCGAGGGTGTGCAGGTGCTTGACGACCGGGAGGATCGCCCGCTTGTCGCGGTCGCACACGCTCACGAACGCTGTGCCGCTCGTGGGAAGCGAGTAGTCGATCGCAAGCTGCGACTTCGCGTAGGCCGCCGGGAAATCGGCCGCCACCCCCATCACCTCGCCCGTCGACTTCATCTCAGGACCGAGGACCGAATCCGCACCTGGGAAGCGACCGAAAGGCATGACCGCTTCCTTCACGCAGTAGCGGCCCAGATCCCGTCCCTCCTCAGGCAGGCCCATCTCCGCGAGCTTCTCGCCACCCATCACTCGCGCAGCCACCTTGGCAAGCGGAACTCCCGTCGCCTTGCTCACGAACGGCACGGTGCGACTCGCGCGCGGGTTGACCTCAAGCACGTAGACAGACTGGTCCTTGACCGCGAACTGGATGTTGATGAGCCCACGCACGCCAAGCTCGAGCGCAAGTGCGCGCGCGTGCTCGATGATGAGCTCGATAGTGTCGGCTCCGAGCGAAAACGGCGGGGTACAGCAGGCAGAGTCACCCGAATGGATGCCTGCCTCCTCGATATGCTCCATAACGCCGCCCACATAGACGGTCTTACCGTCGCACACTGCGTCGACGTCGACCTCGATCGCACCCTCAAGAAAGCGGTCGAGTAGGACGGGATGCTCGGGCGAGACGCTCGCTGCTTCAGCCATGTACTTCTCGAGATACTGTTCGTCGTAAGCGATGACCATGCCCCGACCGCCGAGCACGTAACTCGGACGCACCAGCAGCGGGAACCCGATGCGGCGCGCGACTTCGACGGCCTCGGCGTGCGTGTAGGCGGTACCGGCCGCTGGATAGGCGATTCCGAGGCGGTCGAGCACCCCTGAGAAGCGCTGCCGGTCCTCGGCCAGGTCGATAGCTTCAGGCGCGGTACCCATGATTGGAACACCTGCGTCCTCAAGAGCGTGCGCGAGCTTCAGGGGCGTCTGACCACCGAATGTCACGACGACACCCTCGGGCCGCTCTGCCTCGACGATGTCCATGACGTCCTCGAAGGTCAGCGGCTCGAAGTAGAGGCGGTCTGAGGTGTCGTAGTCGGTCGAGACCGTCTCGGGGTTGCAGTTCACCATGATCGTCTCGAAGCCGAGCTCAGACAGCGCATACGCGGCGTGTACGCAGCAGTAATCGAACTCGATGCCCTGTCCGATACGGTTGGGTCCTGCGCCGAGGATCATCACCTTGCGCCTGTCACTCGGCGCGACCTCGTCCTCTTCCTCGTATGTCTTGTAGTAGTAGGGAGTGCCCGCTGCGAACTCCGCGGCGCAGGTGTCGACCGACTTGAAGGTGGCCTTCACCCCGAAGTCGAGCCTTCTTACTCGGACCTCGGCCTCGGTCACACCCAGAAGGTAGGCGATCTGTAGGTCGGCAAGACCGTGCTGCTTCGCGCGGCGCAACAGGACCTCATCAACTGCATCGAGGGATCCTGCCGAGGAGATCTCGGCCTCGATACCGACCGCCCGCTCCAACTGCGACAGGAACCATGGATCGATGTGCGTCAGGTGATGAACGTCCTCGACCGTGCGGCCGCGCCTGAACGCCTCGGCGATGTAGTAGACCCGCTTCTCGGTCGGCGTTGAGAGCATCGCGTCGAACTTGTGCTCTTCGAAGGTGTCACGCCCGTCGGCCCCCAACCCTGCACGACCGTTCTCCAGTGACCGCATAGCCTTGCCGAACGCCTCGGCGAATGTCCGGCCGATGGCCATCGCTTCACCCACCGACTTCATCTTGGTGGTGAGTGTCGTGTCTGTACCCGGGAACTTCTCAAACGCCCAGCGCGGGACCTTCACTACCGTGTAGTCGATACTCGGCTCGAAGCACGCGGGCGTCATCTTGGTGATGTCGTTGGGAATCTCGTCGAGCGTATAGCCGACGGCCAGCTTTGCGGCGAACTTCGCTATCGGGAAGCCTGTCGCCTTGGACGCGAGCGCCGACGAGCGCGAGACCCGCGGGTTCATCTCGATGACCACGAGATGGCCGTTGGCGGGGTTCACCGCGAACTGGACGTTGGAGCCGCCGGTTTCGACACCGATCTCACGCATGATCGCAAGCGAAGCATCCCGCATCATCTGGTACTCGCGGTCAGTGAGCGTCTGTGCGGGCGCGACAGTGATCGAGTCCCCGGTGTGCACGCCCATCGCGTCGAAGTTCTCGATCGAGCAGACGATGACTACGTTGTCCTTGCGGTCGCGCATGACCTCCATTTCGAACTCTTTCCAGCCGATAACGCTCTCCTCGATCAACACCTCGGCGACCGGAGACAGCGAGAGTCCGCCTGCGACTATCTCACGCAACTCCTCGACGTTGTAGGCGATTCCGCCGCCCGCACCGCCGAGCGTGAACGACGGCCTCACGACGACCGGGAATCCGAGCTCTCGCGCGAACTTCTCGGCGTCGCGCAACGAGTACGCGTAGCCGCTCTTGGGGACGTCTAGACCGATGCGTCCCATCGCCTCCGCGAAGAGCTTGCGATCCTCACCCATCTTGATGGCATCGAGCCTCGCGCCGATGAGTTCGACACCGTACTCGTCAAGCACGCCCGACTCCGCAAGCGCAACGGCGCAGTTGAGCCCTGTCTGCCCTCCGAGGGTGGGCAGCAGAGCATCGGGGCGCTCACGAGCGATCACACGGGTGACGAACTCGGGCGTGACCGGCTCGACATAGGTACGGTGCGCAAGTTCGGGATCGGTCATGATCGTGGCGGGATTGGAGTTGACCAAGACGACCTCGTACCCATCCTCGCGCAGCACCTTGCACGCCTGGGCACCCGAGTAGTCGAACTCACACGCCTGGCCGATGATGATCGGGCCTGAACCGATAACCAGGATTTTATTGATGTCATCGCGACGTGGCACGCGGGCTCCTTCTCTACTCGTTCTTGCTTACTCGCTCGCGGTCACTGACAGGTAGTCGTCGCGGCCATCCATCATCGCCGCGAACACATCGAACAGGTAGCGCGCGTCATGCGGACCGGGAGCGGCCTCGGGGTGGTACTGAACCGAGAACGCCGGACAGTCCAGGAGGCGGACCCCCTCGGTAGTCATGTCGTTGAGGTTGACGTGCGTGAGCTGCACGCGGCCAAACCGCTCCGAGCGCACCACCGGGGCGACGCCGGCCGCGGCCCAGGCCGCCAGGTCACCGGCATCGTGGTTCAGGTCGCCGGACTCCCCGGCCAGCAACGGCCCGATCGAAGCGAAGTCAACACAGAAGCCGTGGTTCTGGCTCGTGATCTCGACACGTCCCGTGAGGAGGTTCTTCACCGGCTGATTGCCGCCGCGGTGGCCATACTTGAGCTTGTAGGTGTCGCATCCGACGGCAAGCGAGAGCATCTGATGCCCGAGGCAGATACCGAACACCGGCACCTTCCCGAGCAACTCCTGCAGGGTGCCGTAAAGGTACTCGACCGCTGCGGGATCGCCGGGTCCGTTTGCCACGAGGACGCCGTCTGGTGCGTGGGCAAGAACCTCGGCGGCAGAGGTCGTCGGTGGCACGACGAGGACATCGCAGCCTGTCTCGGCGAGGTTCCGCAGGATGTTGTACTTGATTCCCGAGTCGAGTGCGACCACGCGGTAGCGCGGGGACACCGGCAACACTCCGGTGTCGATCGGTATCTGACCGTGCGGCCCCTCCATCCCCCACCGATAGGGCTCGGTGACCGCCACCTCTGCGACGAGGTCACGTCCGACGAGCCCCGGCGACTGGGCAGCCTTGGATACGAGCGAGGCGGGATCGAGATCTGTTGTTGAGATGACTGCGCGCATGGTACCTGCGTCGCGGATGTGCCTGGTAAGTCGCCGGGTATCGACGCCATCGATCGCGACGATGCCGTTGCGCGCGAGAAAGGCTCCCAAAGTCTCCTCGGAACGCCAGTTCGATGCTACCTCTGACAGCTCACGCACGACGAACCCGGCAGCGAACACGCCACGCGACTCCATATCGGCTCCGTTGGCGCCGTAGTTGCCGATGTGCGGACTGGTCATCGTGACGATCTGCCCGGCGCACGACGGGTCCGTCAGCACCTCCTGATAGCCGGCCATGGAGGTGTTGAACACCACCTCGCCGGTCGCTTCACCTGCGGCGCCGCACGCACGTCCAGCGAACACCGTCCCGTCTTCGAGTGCGACAAGTGCGGGGGCTGCGCTCACTCAGTCGACCACCTTTCCGTTCTTGAGGGCGAACTGGCCACCGACGAGCACATCGGTCGCCTTCCCGAGAAGTGTCGCGCCGAGGAAAGCCGAGTTGGCCGACTTCGAGACGAACCACTCGCGCCTGACCTCGACCCGGGCTTCCGGATCGATAATCGTAAGGTCGGCGACCGCCCCGGGTTCCAGCCGGACGAGCGGGAGTCCGAACGCTGCACGTGGTGCGTGCGCCATAATCCGCACGAGATCGGTCCACTCTATGCGCCCAGGCTGAACGAGATGGGTGATCATCAGCGAGAGTGCGGTCTCCAGCCCGGTGGTTCCAAACGGCGCCAACTCGAACTCAAGCTCCTTGTCGTGAGGAGCGTGCGGAGCATGGTCCGTGGCGACGCAGTCGATCGTGCCGTCGAGCAGCGCCTCGATCAGCGCCTCGCGGTCCGCGGCGGTCCGCAGTGGCGGGTTCATCTTCCATGACGTTTCGTACGCAGTGGTGATGACGTCCTCATCGAGGAACAAGTGGTGAGGAGTGACCTCGGCAGACACCGCCACACCCCGCGCCTTCGCCTCGCGGACCAATGCGACAGAACCGGCGGTGGAGAGGTGTGCAAGGTGCAGGCGACAGCCCGTCAGCTCAGCGAGCCGGATGTCACGGGCGACCATGACCTCCTCGGCGGCCGCGGGTTGACCGGACAGTCCGAGGCGGGTCGAAACGACACCCTCGTTCACCACACCGTCGCCAGCAAGCGACTCGTCCTCGCAGTGACTCACCACGATCGCGCCAAACGCGTTGGCGTAGTCCATACAGCGGCGCATCATGGCAGCCGTCTGTACGCCGCGTCCGTCATCGCTGAAGGCGACGGCTCCCTCGGCGAGCATATCACCCATCTCGGCGAGTGCCTCTCCTTTCTGACCGGCAGTGAGCGCGCCGATCGGATGGACGCGGACCACTCCGGTCTCCTCGGCGCGTTCGATCAGGAAGCGGACCGCCGAGCCGGTATCGCACACCGGAGAGGTGTTCGGCATCGCGCAGACCGCTGTGAAGCCACCGTGAGCCGCCGCTCGCGTACCGCTCGCGACCGTCTCCTTGTCCTCGCGCCCGGGTTCACGCAGGTGCGTGTGCAGGTCCACGAGGCCGGGGACCACGATCTTCTCGGCGCACTCGATCGTGAGGCCCTTGGGGATGGTGAGGTCCTCGCCGATCTCGACGATCTTTCCGTCCCGAACGATCATGTCTACAACGCGATCGACTCCGGTCCCGGGGTCGACGAGCCGTCCGCCCTTAAGCAGCAACGCCACCGCCCTCACCTCCCAACAACAGATACATCACGGCCATGCGCACGGCGACGCCGGCGTTGACCTGGTCCAGTACGACAGTCCTGGGTGAATCGGCCACCGCCGAGGAAATCTCTACGCCGCGGTTCATGGGGCCGGGATGCATCACGAACATCTCAGGTTTCGCCGAGGCGAGCCGGGCCTCGTTCATCCCCCAGAAGCGCGCATACTCGCGCACGCTCGGAAAGGGCGTCCCTGCGGCACGTTCCATCTGGATACGCAACAGGTAGACGATGTCGAGATCGGGAAGCGCTTCGTCGAGCGAGGTCGCGACCTCCGCTCCCAGGGCGTCCGGGCGAGCGGGCAGCAAGGTAGGTGGAGCGATGAGGACCGGAGTCGCCCCGACCTTCCGCAGAGCCGGAACGAGCGAGCCGGCCACGCGGCTGTGGCAGATGTCGCCGACGATCCCGACCCGCAGCCCCTCGAGACGACCAGCGTGCTGGCGGATGGTGAACAGGTCGAGTAAAGCCTGCGTGGGGTGCTGATGCTTGCCGTCACCACCGTTGATGACGTGTGCGTCCATGCACTCGGTGAGCACGTGAGGTGCGCCTGCATATCCGTGGCGCACGACGATGAGATCGCACGCCATGGCCGAGAGGGTCTTGGCGGTGTCGCGTAGGCTCTCACCCTTGACGGTCGCCGAAGCCGAACCGGTCATATTGATCGCGTCGGCGGACAAGCGCTTTGCGGCGATCTCGAACGAAGTTCTCGTGCGCGTGGAGGACTCAAGGAAGAGGTTGATGATCGTACGGCCGCGTAAGGTCGGGAGTTTCTTGATGCGTCGCTCGTTGACCTCCTTGAACGATTCGGCCGTGTCGAGAACGGTCGTGATGTCGTCTGCAGTCAGGTCGTCCATCGAGAGGATGTGGCGCGAAGAGAGGCCGCTCACTGATCGAGCACCTCCTCGAGGATCTCGACTGCGTCAGGGATGCCGTCCGTAGACTCGAACCATGACCGGACACGTTCCCTGCGCGAGGTCGGCACGTTCTTGCCTACGAAGTCGGCGCGGATCGGGAGTTCCCGATGACCGCGGTCCACGAGTACTGCGAGCTGGATGGAGCACGGGCGACCGTAGTCCATGATCGCATCCATCGCCGCGCGGATGGTGCGCCCGGTGTACAGGACGTCATCGACGAGGATCACATCACGGCCCTCGACATCGAACGGGATGTCGGTACGGTGCACTTCCGGAGAGAGACGTGTAGCGACATCATCACGGTAGAAGGAGATGTCAAGGTTTCCGACCGGCACCGCAACTCCCTCGATCCTCTCGATGCGCTCGGCGAGCTGATCTGCGACCACTGCTCCGCGAGTAAGGATTCCCACCAGGGCGATGTTGCCGCACCCCCTGTTCGCCTCGAGGATCTCGTGCGCGATACGTGTCAGTGCCCGGTCGATTGCCGGACCGTCCATGACCTCGGCCTTCTTTCGGTACTCCACCGCTGCCATACGCCTCCTTCCGAGGGCTCAATCCTTCCCGGACCCGCCCCTGAGACGAAAAACGCCTCCTCGCCAGGCGGCAAGAAGGCACATACAGCGTCGGGCACAACCCATCGGTCACCCGGTCGTCGCTCTGTTCCCTTGCCGGCCTCACGGGACCGATCTTAAAGGTCTTCCCGAAGATAGCAGGAGTACGACAGGATTCCTAGCCCTCAAACGACCGAGGTTCGTTCTCGCGGTCCTGTTCGACCCCCACATGACCCTCATACCCCGCAGGTCCGGTAGCCGGAAGCCGAAGTGTGAATGTGCTCCCCGCTCCTGGCTGGCTCGACACCATGATCGTCCCGCCGTGGGCGTGGACGATGCTATACGCGACGAACAGGCCAATACCCATACCCCCGAAACGGCGCGTATCGGACATGTCGAGTTGAGTGAAACGATCGAAGACCCCTGGGATACGATCCGGCGGCATCCCCTCGCCCTCATCTCGCACGGAGACGAGAACGGAGTCATCTGCACCCGAGATCGACACCGTCACGACCCCGCCGCCGGGAGAATACTTGATCGCGTTGTCGAGGATGTTCCCGATTGCGCGACTGATCTGCCGCATGTCGCAGCGGACCTCGCCGACTCCAGGGGCCACATCCGTGTCGATCCGGACTCCCTCTGGCACGGCCAACTCGGAGATCGACGCGTCGATGACTTCACGGATATCACATGTCTCAAGATCCAGCGTGACTCCCTCGGCCTCCATCTGCGTGACCTCAAGCAGGCGTTCGACGAGGTCCTGCATCCGGTGAGCATTCGACCTGAGCTTCCCGAGAGCTGCGTTGGCAGGCGGAGCGAGACCCTTGGCAGACTGAGAAAGCAGGTCAGCATAGCCGATCACGCTCGTAAGGGGTGTCCTGAGTTCATGCGAGACCACGGCGGCAAAACTGCTCTTGAGCTGTTCGAGCGCACGCTTCTCGGTAAGATCCTGCTTGACGATGACGACGTGCTTGATCGCCCCATGTTCGTCGCGAACAGGAGCAAGTGTCACATCCTCGAGATAGGTCGAGCCGTCCTTACTGGTGTTCGTGAACTCTCCACGCCACACGCGCCCGGCCTCGACGGCCCTCCACGCATCCCGGTAGAGCGGTTCCCGGTAGGCGGAGGTTTCCGACGATGAAGGAGCCTCACCATCGCGCGCACGGATATCCTCGCCTACCGCCTCATCGAACCCGAATCCTGTCAGTTCGCTGAACGCAGGATTCACCCACCGGACTACTCCAGCGATGTCGGCGATCACGATCCCGTTCCCCGCAGACTCAAGCGCTGCCGATTGGAGACCCATCTGCTCTCGTCCCTCGGCGACGAGGATCCCTATGGCGACCCGATCTGCAAGACGACGCAGGGTGTCTCCACGAGGGCCCTGAAACTCGTTCTGGTGTCCGGTCACGAGTCCGATCGCCCCGACCGTCACACCGTGCGCACGCAGCGGGATGGCCGCGGCGGCTTGCGCGCCACGCGTCACCAGGTCGGCTCCGTTGTCTGCGATCTTGACATCCTCGAGTGTCACGACAGTGACCTCATCACGTGCCATTGCATCTTCGACCGGACACATCGTCTGAGGCGCCATGCCGCCTGCGAGATCGTCGAAGTGTCTGGCGAGTTGTCCCGAAAGTGCCATCACCTCGAGTCTTCCAGCAGAGACGTCCTGCAGCATCACGAATGCCAGAAGGTATCCGAACTCGGCGACGAGCCGCTCACAGGTGACGTCGAGGACTTCCGAACGGGGCCGATCGAGCAGAACGGCAAGATCGATCCGGGCCATGGTCCGTTCGACCGCCGCAGCCATCATCCGCTCGGTGACGTCGATGCCGACCATCAAGGCGCCGTCGACCTCTCCAACTGAATCGGTGCTAACGGTCCCCGACCACTCGATCACGCGCTGTTCGCCCTCGCGCGTGAGAATCGCGCCCTCGTAGTGGGTCGACGAGCGAGTTCGCAACAGTCTCTCTAGCTGGGCCGCGCGCAACTCTCGGACGTCTTCGGGTACGAAACGCCTGAAGTATTCCGAGCCGAGAACCTCATCGGCCGTCCATCCCGTGATCCGCTCGGCGCCGGGACTGAAGAGGCGGATACGGCTATCGAGATCCAGACCGAGAATGATGACCTGCGCGGTGTCGATGATGCGCGCGGAGAAGTCGCGCTCCGCACGCAACTCGTCCTCGCTGCGCTTACGCTCAACAACCTCAGCATCGAGATCCTCGATCAGTCCCTGCTTTACCTCGACCTCGTCTCCGAGCGCTCGCATCGCTTGCTCGAGCATGGTGTTGGAGCGCTCGAGGTCGGCGACCTTCTCCTCCAGCTTGTGCACCAGTCGTTCGCTGTATTCGCGAAGCACGACGCTCTCATCATCGGTGCGTGGGCGGCGCGGCGTCGGGCGTCCGCCGCCCTCCACCACATCGCTTAAGGTCCGGAGTAGTACGTTTATCTCCACCGGCTTGCTCAAAAAGCCGTCTACGCCAAGATCGAGAGCGAACTTCTCATCGGCCGGGTCGGTATAGGAAGCGGTGTAGAAGACGATCGGGATGTCCGCGAGTTCGGGGTCGGCCTTCCACTCGCGCACCAGATGATAGCCGTCCATGCGTGGCATCAGGATGTCACTGAGGACGACATCGGGACGCTGAGCCCGCGCCTTCTCTAGCGCATCGATACCATCGACCGCGCCATCAACCTCGTGGCCTGCGGAAAGGAGGATCGTGGTAGCCAGATAGCGTCCGGCTTCCTCGTCATCAACGACAAGAATCCGCATGAAACCTCCCGCGTCGGCTAGTCGAGATACGCCTCTACCTCAGACACGAAACGCTCGGGATCGATGGGCTTGGAGATGTAGCCGTCACATCCAGCCTGCAGGATAGCCTCGCGATCGCCCTTCATCGAGTATGCGGTCAGCGCGACGACAGGCAGTTCAAGACCGGGATCCTTCTTGATGAGCCGGGTGGCTTCATAGCCGTCCATCCGGGGCAGTAGCATATCCATGAGCACGAGATCCAATCGTTCCGCCCGGGCCACAGATACCGCTGCCTCCCCGTCGGTGGCGACGAGAACCTCATACCCGCTCTTCTCGAGCAGGAACTTGACGAGGTAGAGATTCTGAGGGTCGTCCTCGACGATCAGGATGCGCACTGCCATCAAATCCCCCCTCGAACTCAAGTGACTAGACCATCCGTGATAAATCTACCTCATCCCACTCAGGGTTCCTACTCCTCCGATACACGGGTCGACGAACGGTCGCCCTCCCCGTGTGCCGCACGTGCCTCACGAAGCACCCAGAACGTGAAGACCGAACCCTCGCCCAAGGTACTCCTGACCGTGATATCCCCCCCGAGCATCCGCGCGAGCTTGCGCGAGATCGCGAGGCCGAGGCCTGTGCCGGCCGGCTTCTCGGCGACCGGAAGCCTGGCCTGGTAAAACTCATCGAAGATGACGTCCACATCGTCTGCGGCGATCCCGGATCCCGTGTCACTGATCGTGAACTCGACGTAGTCTCCCCTCTCCTTGAACGAAATGGTCGCGCCACCACTCTCGGTGAACTTGATGGCGTTGCCCACCAGGTTGTAGAGGATCTGACGGACCTTCGTCCGGTCGGTGTAGACCTTGATCTCCTCGTCGCTCTCTTCGGTGACCTCCAGACCCTTGGCTTCAGCGAGCGGCTGGAGGTCATCGACGACCGACCCGACCAGCGCACGGATCTCGAGTAAAACAGGCTCGATACTCACGCGACCCGCCTCGATGCGGGACAGGTCGAGGACGTCGTTGATGAGTTCGAGCAGATGCTTCCCCGAGCGGTGAACCATGCCCACCTGCTTCTGCTGCTCCTCGGTGAGTTCACCGGTAAGTCCCTGCAGGAGAATCCCGGAAAACCCTATGATCGAGTTGAGCGGTGTTCGCAACTCGTGGCTCATGTTCGCGAGAAACTCGCTCTTCACTCGTGTCGCGAGCCGGAGCCGTTCGTTCACGATGGCCAGTTCACGAGTGCGCGCCCCGACAAGCTCCTCAAGATGCTCGCGATAGAGTCTGAGTTCGAGTTCCGCTCGCTTCTCCTCAGTGACATCGAGAATAATCCCCACGATCTCATCCGGCCCGTCCCCGTCCCCGTCGGCTACATGAGGGGCAGTATGGACGACCACATCTATCAGAGCGCCGCTCTTCGTCAAGCGTCGACCCTCGAAGCGGCGAGACTCTTTGTTCGTGAAGGACTCGTCCAGCCTCGAAAGCATCGATTCACCGGAGTCAGGCGGGACGATGGGGAGCAGTTCGCCCAGGACCTCCTCGGCTCCCCAGCCGAAGATCCGCTCCGCCGCCGGGTTCCACTCGGTGACCCTTCCCTCACGATCGACCACGATGATCGCAACGGGTGCCGTCTCGACGAGAGCTGACAGCCGGGCGGCCGTATGGCGCAGCGCCGTGGTCGCCTCCACCAGTGCAGTGACATCGTCGGCAAGAACGAGTTCAGCCTTTCTGCCCTCGAACTCCAACACGTGAGAGGTGATCTCGACGAGGATGGTGCGACCGTCCTTGGTCACGTGGCGCCACAGCCCGGCCTCATCGAGACCCTCGGTCACCGCCCCGACGTTCTCAAGAAGCATGGGGAGCTCCTCGGCCGGGCGTATGTCGGCGATCGTCATTGTGAGGAATTCGTCGCGGCTGTACCCGTAGTGGCGAATGGCTGCGTCGTTTACGTCGAGGAACGCCAGCGTCTCCAGATCGTAGACCCACATCGGGCGGGGATTCGACTCGAAGAGCCTTCGATAACGTTGCTCGCTGGACTCAAGGCGTTGCTGGATGCGCCTGGTCTCCTCGGCGTCGCGTAGCTTCTCCACCCCGAGGGACAGATCACCCTCGATGCGCCGCAAGAGAGTGATCTCGGCATCTGTGAAGACGCCGGCCCGGGTCGAGAAGACGCAGAAGCTCGCAACGCTCACCCCTCGACTCTTGATCGGGAGAGCGGCCATCGCGCGCACCCCGCCCTCGGCCAGTGTTCTGGCACACGGCCCCGCGCGCTCGACAGTCACCTGGTTATCGACACACATCTCACCGGTCTCGAACATTGAGTGCACCATGCACCCGTCGGGTTCACACTCCAACTCCTCGCGCATCGACTCCGAGAGCTTCGACGATCCGCCTGCACACACGGCGACGACAGTGGCGCGAGTTCGATCTGAAGAGGGCTCCATCACCCATGCGCCATCGAACGCCCCCGCTTCCACCACAGCGCGGCACACTCCCTGATAGAGTTCGTGCTCGTCGTCGGTGCGCATGAGCAGGGAGCTCACGTCCCCGAGAAACCGGTAGATCCGGTCGACAGCGGAGCGTGTCTCAACCACCTCGCGCGCGGCACGAAAGGTGTGTGCGGAGTGGGCGCGAACGGTCAGGAACAGAGCGCCGGCGGTGACAGCGACGAACGCCAGTCCCTTGTACGTCTGGATGTGCGGAAACGCGCCCAGGCCGATATGGTCCACCGCCCAATCAGACACGACGATCCACACGGTGGCGACCAGAGCATACGTAAGAGCGATGCGAGCGGCGAGAAGTCCCGCGCGCGCGTTGGGATCGTGCTGCACGGAAACTCCCCTCGGCGTCGTAGAGATGATTCCCTTACACCCCGTATTCCAGGCACGACGCCCTGACGCATCATGGCAGATTCCCTACCCTGTTCTTGCTGCAGCTATCATGCCGAACACCTCGTCGCCCGCCTCGGTCCGGCTCATGGAGTCGGGCTGGATCTCGGCAAGTACCCGTGCGAGGTCGGCGGGCAAGCCGTCGACGAAAGAAAGATGCTCGCCGGTGATGGGTTGGTCGAGTTCCAACCGGTACGCGTGAAGGAACTGCCGTGTGAGTCCGCGGTCGGCTTTGACCTTGCGCGATCCGTACGTCTGATCGCCCACCACCGCGTGGTCGATGTAGGCCATGTGCACGCGAATCTGGTGCGTGCGCCCGGTGTAGAGCTTGCACTCCACGAGAGTGTAGCCGTCATCGTGTGTACCGGCCATGTAGCGCTCCAACACGCGAAAGGTCGTCACCGACTGCCTCGCCGAGGAACTCTCGACCACAGCCATCCGTTTTCGGTCCCGCGGGTCGCGGCCGAGGGGTGCGTCGATGAGTCCGGAGTCAGGTGCGATGTAGCCGTGAACAAGAGCGAGGTAGCGACGGTCGATCGCGCGGATCTTGATCGCCTCGGAGAGCGCTGCCTGGGCGCGATCGTTCTTTGCCACCATCATGATGCCGGTCGTATCCTTGTCGAGTCGGTGGACGATTCCCGGCCGGTCCTCCCCCTGAAGCATGCCGAGGCCATCCTGACTGTGCGCCAGCAAAGCGTGGACAAGGGTTCCGGTCCAGTTTCCTTGCGCCGGGTGAACGACGAGGTCGGCCTGCTTGGAGAGCACGATCATGTCGTCGTCTTCGTACCGTATGTCGAGCGGGATGTCCTCGGGCACGAGATCGGATCCCTCTGGCGGCGGGATCTCGAAGCTGATGTGTTCGCCGGGGTGAACCACGTGACGCTTGGTAACGATCGCGCCGTCGACGCGTGCGAACCCGTCCTCGATCAGGCGGGCTGCGGCTGTACGTGACACGAGAGCCTCATGCTGGCCAAGGAAGGTGTCGAGTCGCTGCCCTGCGTCTTCTCCGCGAACCGTCACCTCGAAGTATCGCGCCCGGTCCACACCCATCACTCCTCGGGTCCGAGGCAAGGATCGGGCCCGGCGGGACTGCGGCGCTCATCGAGCGGTGCGAAAAGGGCCCAGATGAAGAGTCCACCTGCGCCTACAACGATGCCGATGTCAGCGATGTTGAAGACCGGGAAGACCAGGAAGTCGAAGAAGTCGGTGACCCGGCCAAAGACAGTGCGGTCGATGAGGTTCCCGATAGCTCCGCCTACAACCATTCCCAGAGCGAGCGTCAGCACAAGACTGTTAGGCCGTGTTCGCCACCAGTACAGCGCGATCGCAAACAGGACGAGGACGGTCGTCACGATGAAGAGCGTCTGTTGACCCGGCATGAGCCCGAACGCGGCACCGGTGTTGCGCACGTAGGTGAAGTGGAAGAAGCCCTCGATGACCGGGAGAGACTGGCCCGGGTGCATCGACTCACGCACCACAGACTTGGTGAGTTGATCGAGGGCGAGGACCGTGGCGAACGCGACCAGCAGCGTTGTACCCGGACGTCGCGCCTCTACCGTGACTCTTCGGCGGCCTTGCACGTGATACACAGTGTCGCGGTTGGCAATGCCTTGAGACGCTCCTCGCCGATCTCGACACCACACCGTTCGCACGAATAGTAGGTTCCCTCGTCCATACGTGTCAGAGCGTGACGGACTGCGAGGAGAACATCACGCGTGTTCTCCTCAAGAGTCATATCGAGTTCGCGACTGAAGGTCGCGCTGCCCTGATCGGCCATGTGATCACGATAGTTGTTCTCACCACTGGCTTCGGAGAGAGTCTCATGTCCCTCGCGTGCGATTGTGTCGACCTCTTCTTGGAGCCGTGCGAGTTCGGCCTCGAGGAACATCCGAAGCTCGTTTGTGGTGGCCTGGTTCATCGCGGTCTCACCTCCGGCAATCGGCGGTATCGCAAAGCGCCCGGGAATCCGGGCGCTCGTTCGATTCTGCCTTGAAGTATACACGAGAGACCCTGCGAACGGTGCGCCGCACCCCGATGTCGGCGCACCGTTGTGAGTGACTAGCGACCGCTGAGGACCTCGGCACACCGTGAGCAGACCTCGGGAAACGTCACGTCGACCCCGAGCTCACGATAGTTCCAGCAGCGCGGGCACTTCTCGCCTGTGGCGGGCGAGACCCCTGCGCCGTACTCCTCGCCCTCGAGAAGCACGACCTCGGCGACGATGAACATGTCCGCGAGTCGCTCGTCTCCGCGATCACGCAGCACTCGTATGGCCGAGGCGGGAGAGGTCAGCTCGATAGCGGCCTCCTGGCTCTTGTTGACGACCTTGGCGTCCCGAGCATCTTCGAGAGCCTTCGTCACCACATCGCGGGCCTCGAGGACGACGGAGTAGGCGGCGCGCAGATCGGCTGCCTCCTCGGCCGGAACCTCGGCCGTCGGCCAACCCGCGAGCTGCACGCTCACGTGGCCCTCGCGAAGCGACTCAGGCATGAACTGCCAGATCTCCTCGGCGGTGAAGGTGAGAACGGGCGCGACCAGGCGCACGAGGGATGTGAGAATGGCCGCGAGCACGGTCTGGGCGCTTCGACGGGAGAGCGAATCGGAACCGTCGGAGTAGAGGCGGTCCTTGAGGACGTCGAGATAGAACGACGAGAGGTCGACCACACAGTAGTCGAACACGGCTCGATACACCTGGTGGAACTTCCAGGCGTCGTAAGAGTTCGTGACCCGCTCGACGAGGTCGTGGAGCGTGACGAGCGCGTAGCGGTCCAGCTCCGGCATCTTCTCAAACGGCACCGCCATCGACGGGTCGTAGTCGGCGGTGTTGGACAGCAGGAAGCGAAAGGTGTTGCGCATGCGGCGGTACGCCTCGCTCGTACGGCTGAGGATCTCATCGGAGATCGAGACGTCCTGGCTGTAGTCGGCCGCAGCGGCCCACAGACGGATGATGTCAGCCCCCGACCTCTCGATGATGTCGAGGGGTGAGATCACGTTGCCGAGGGACTTGCTCATCTTGCGTCCATCACCATCCACGATGAACCCGTGCGTAAGCACGCGCTCGTACGGAGGCGCGTCGTAGGCGCCCACGCTCGTGAGCAGCGCAGACTGGAACCAGCCGCGATGCTGATCAGAACCCTCAAGGTAAAGTTCAGCTGGACGGTGTAGCTCCTCGCGTGCGTCGAGAACGCTCGTGTGCGATACGCCGCTCTCCCACCAGACGTCCACGATGTCGTTTTCGGCGATGAGGCTGGAGTTTCCGCAACTGGTGCACTTCACGCTCTCGGGAAGGTACTCGGCGGGCTTCTTCGTGAACCACGCGTCGGCTCCCTCGGTCTCGAAGAGCCGGATGACCGCGTCGAAACTCTCCGGGGTTGCGACCGTCTCGCCGCACGAGGCACAGGAGAAGACGGGGATCGGCACCCCCCAGGCACGCTGCCGGGAGATGCACCAGTCGGGGCGGTCCGTTACCATCGAGCGAATGCGATTCACCGACCAGCCAGGGATCCACTCGACCTGCTCGATCGCGGCGACGGCACCTATCCGAAGTGGGCGCACGCCATCCTTTGCGCGGTCCATGCTCACAAACCACTGTTCTGTCGCGCGGAAGATCACCGCCTGCTTGCAGCGCCAGCAGTGCGGGTAGGAGTGTGAGGTCTTGGTAGCCGTCTCAAGTGTGTCCCGCGCGCTCAGCCACTCGATGATCTTCGGGTTCGCAGCGGTCACGCGCATTCCCGCGAAAGGACCCCCGCCGGCGTCGAACACGCCATCGTCATCGACCGGCATCCGGGAGGGCAGGTCGTAACGCTGCCCCATCAGATAGTCCTCTTCGCCGTGACCGGGAGCCGTGTGCACCACGCCGGTACCCGTCGACAACTCGACGTGCTCACCGGTCACAAGAAAACCCGTCACACCCTCGTGGACCGGATGGGCGTAGGTCAGATCGAGACTCGCAAGCTCAGCGCCGGTCAACCGCACCGGTTCACCGTCCGAGCCACTCACCAGTTCGGGTGTTTCTCCCCAGCCGGCGACCTCGGCGACCTGGCTGACGAGCTCCTCGGCCAGTACGACGACATGCCCGTCGCGCACGACGCCGACGTACGTAGCGTCTGCCGCTAGTGTGACGGCGACGTTTGCGGGAAGCGTCCAGGGAGTAGTCGTCCAGATGAGGATCGAGACCGGCGTCTCCGCCTCACGACCCAAATCCGTCGTGAAGGCGGCAGGTGGGCCGGTGAATGCGAAACGCACGTAGATCGAGTCGCTCGTCACGTCCGCGTACTCGATCTCGGCCTCGGCGAGCGCGGTCTTGCACCGGATGCACCAGTGGATCGGCTTCGATCCCTTGTAGATCATCCCTCGGTCGTACATCTCGCGAAAGATGCGCACGTTGCCGGCCTCGTAGGCTGGATCGAGGGTGAGGTAGGGCCGATCGAAGTCTCCCCGTACGCCAAGGCGCTGGAACTCGGTTGCCTGCACGTCGACGAACTTAAACGCGTATTCGCGGCAGAGCGCACGCAGCTCCGCCTGGCTCGTAGTCTTCATCTTCTCCGGGCCGAGGTTCTTCTCAACCTGGTGCTCGATGGGCTGACCGTGGCAGTCCCAACCGGGAACGTAGGGCGAATGGAAGCCGCGCATCGACTTATACTTGACGATGAGGTCCTTGAAGACCTTGTTGAACGCGGTACCCATGTGGATATGGCCGTTGGCGTACGGAGGCCCGTCGTGAAGGAGGAACGGGGGGCCGTCTGCGGTCGACTCGTTGATGAGCCGGTTGATGTCGATCTCCTCCCAGAAGGCCAGCCACTCCGGCTCGCGCTTCGCCAGGTTCGCCCGCATGGGGAACTCGGTCGAGGGCAGGTTCATCGTCTGCTTGTAGTCCACCGTGGCCGTCCTCTCAGGTCCTTGCCGCACGAAAAAGCGCGCTCGCCCTCATCTGCCTGGGACGAAGCGCGCATGTGTACGTCTCCGCGGTACCACCCGGCTTGCGCGAGCGCGGATGCGCCGCACGCCACTCGGTCCGCCCTGTAACGGGGGCTACCGTCGGAATCTACTGGCCGAGATTCGCGCGCTGCCTGTCGCGCCAGCGCCTCCCGGCGTTCGGTCCGAAGCTCGGGGGTGATCTTCGCATCCGGTCGGTCCCCGCGGGCTTACACTGTCCCCGCTCGCTTTTCCGAGGGCCTCTTGTCCGGGCTACTCGTCCCCGTCATCGCCTGCATCCCTATATGTGCGAACACCTGTCGCGTGGGTGCGATGGTAGCGCGCCGTGCGGTCACCGGTCAACGCTCCCCGGGTCGCCGAAGGCCACGCGGATATCCTCGGCAGTCACGAACTCGTCTCCGCGACAACCTGCGATCCCATTACTCGCAGCTCGCGGGGTGACGTGAACCGCTGTACGCGCGACCGCCATACGCGATCCGCCTCGTCTAGTCGATCTCCTCGATGTCGATGTCGTCTTCGCGCTCGCCCAGCGAGTCGAAGCCGGGCATCGAAAACTCGCGCGGAGCCTGCATCTCCACATCGTCAGGAAGGTCTGCGGGCGATTCCAGCTCGCCGAGGTTGACCCCGGTGACGAAGCCGGACTCGGGCACCTCGACGACGGGCATGGCCCGGGTAGCGCCGGGGTCGTCAACGGGTGCGGGTGCTGCCGGCCGCGCAGGAGCCGGAGCAGCTGGTTCGGGCGCTGATGCCGATGCGCTTGCGGCGACAGCGGCGCCAGCTTCCTCGAGTGCCGCCATCGCAGATTCCGCAGCGACTTCGACCTCGGCGACCATCCCGTTGTCGGTCTTGCCTACCAATACGTTGATATCATCGGGCAGCCCGACCTCGCGCACGCTTTCCAGGTGCCGCTCCAACGCGCTGACGAACTCGGAGCGAAACTCCTCCTCGGCCTGCTTGATGCGAACGAGCTCGCCCGCGACCGTCTGCTTCTGCCGGAGCGCATCGTGGATGAGTTCCTTGGCCTTGACCTCGGCATCACGAAGCAGCGTTGCCGCCTCCCCGCGCGCGCGCGTCACGATATCCTCGGCGGAGCGCTGCGCGGCGAGCATCGTGTTGTGGAGGGTCTTCTCCATCTCCTGATATGAGCGGACCTTGTCATTTGCGCCGTCGAGACGCTCGGACAGGTCGATGTTCTCCTTGAAGAGCCGTTCGAACTCGTCCGCCACATCGTCGAGAAAGGTATCGACCGCTTTCTCGTCGTATCCGCGCAGCGAGTGGCGGAACTCCTTGTGGTGGATGTCCATCGGAGTGAGCTTCATCGTGTCGATCCTCCCCTACAGACCTGCAGAACGCAGCAGTGTGATGACGGCGGGTTGAAGCAGATAGCGTAGCACGAGCAGTGCTACGAGCGGCGAGAAATCGAACGCTCCGGCACTCGGTACGATGCGGCGAAAGATACCGATGTACGGCTCACATATGCTCGCAATGACACGGTAGACGTCAGCCAGGACACCGTCACGGCTGATCGGGAACCACGAGAAGATGACGTATACAAATATAAGAAGCCCGTAGAAACTTAAGATACGATCGGCAATAAGCCACAGAGAGAAACCCGTCACGAACCCAACTCCTTTGCGCGCTCGACAGCAGCGGTGACGGCCGCGTTGATCGCGGCCCGCACACCGAACGCCTCAAGCGTCTCGATTGCGGCGATGGTGGTGCCACCCGGACTTGCGACCCCGTCTATGATCTGCTCGGGATGCTGACCGGTACGCTCTACGAGCACGGCTGTCCCGAAGACGGTCTGCACAGCGAGTTCCTCGGCGATATGGCGCGGCAGTCCATGCATGATGCCCGAGCGAGCAAGCGCGTCGATGACGAGCGCGATGTACGCCGGACCGGAGCCCGAGATCGCCGTGGCTGCATCCTGATGATGTTCATCGAGAACGAGAGCGCGCCCGAGCACGGAGAAGAGCTCGCGAACGAGATCTACCTGCTCGTGGGTGGCCTCTCTACCTGCGCTGATCACGCTCATGCCCTCTCGCACGAGAGCAGGCGTGTTAGGCATCACCCGGACGACTGCGGTCCCTGCCGGAAGCCCCGACTCCAGTCTGGCCGAGGAGATCCCGGCAGCGATGGATACCACGAGCTTGCCCTTGACCGAGTTGTGCAACTCGGCAAGTACCTCGTCTATCACCTGAGGCTTGATCGCCAGCAGCACGATGTCAGCCTCAGCCGCAGCCTCAGGAGCGGTCTCGACGCACCGGACGCCGTGCGCGAACGTCAACGCCTGACGGCGTTCGGGGATCGGTTCTGCGATGACGATCGCCGAGGCGTCGAAGACGCCCGACGCAGCGAGACCTGCAGCGATGGCTTCGCCTATCCTGCCGCCGCCGACGATCGCGAGCGTACCCTCTACGTGAACGTGTCCTGGATTCATCCGCATCACCCTAGATCGAACAGGCCCTTGTCGCGCAGCTTGCGCCGGTCCTCGGCGGAAACGTCGACATTGGCCGGAGTGAGCATGAACACCTTGTCGGAGACCTTCTGGAGGCCACCTCCCAGGCCGTACGTCAATCCGCTTGCGAAGTCTATGAGCCTCTTGGCGAGGTCAGGCTGGGTCATCGTGAGGTTCATGATGACCGGCGTACCCGACTTGAAGTGATCCGCGATGGACTGGACCTCAGAGAAACTCTTTGGCTCGGTGATGTGCATCTTGACGTGCGGCATCATCGGCGCGACCTGCCCGCCCGTCGGCACCGACCGCAGCGGCGCGGCTTCACGCGCCCGCTCTAGGTCCGGCTGACGCTCGAGGCGCCTGACCGATGTTCGCTGGTACGACGGGTCGTGCGAGGCGGCAGTCCGCCCGTAGTAGCCGTCGGTACTCCTCGGCTCGGCGGGTTCGCCATCATCCTCGTCGTCGTAGTACTCGTCGTCGTACTCATCGTCCCAGTCGTCAGCCAGGCCGAGGCGCACCTTGATGTTGTGGAACAGGCCCACGGGAGCCTCCTTGTTGACACCTACCTACCGAACAACACCCTCCCGACACGCACGATCGTAGCGCCTTCCTCGATAGCAACACGGAAGTCGCCTGACATGCCCATCGAAAGTTCATCTAACTCTACCCCATTGAGGGGCATCGCGCGTAGAGAGTCGCGCAGTTCTCTCAGCTCGCGAAATACCCATCGCACGTCTTCCGCCCGGCCGAACGGAGCCATCGTCATCAAGCCGCGGACCTCTATGGATGCGAGGTGCGATGCATCAACGAGCACCTCGCGCACATCCGCGGGGGCGAATCCGTGTTTGCGCTCCTCGGCGGCGACGTTCACCTGCAGGAGCACCGGCTGGATGACGCCCGCCTCGGTCGCACGGTGATCGATCGTGGAGAGCAGCTTGAGCGAGTCTACCGAGTGGATCAGGTGTGCCCTGCCGACGACATCTTTGACCTTGTTGCTCTGCAACGTACCGATGAAGTGCCACCGCACATCGGGAAAGAGACCCTTCTTGCCGATGAACTCCTGCACCCGGTTCTCACCGAAGTCCGACACTCCTGCGGCGATCGCTGCACGTATCTCCGGGACACCGACGGTCTTGCTGACCGCGACGATAGTGATCTCCTCGGCGGAGCGGCCGCACGCGTCCGCAGCGTCCGCAACCTGTCGTCGGACCGCCTCGTATCGCAGTGCGATGCTCGGCATACGGGCTAGCGAGCCTCCTCGTTGGAGTCGGAGAGTGCTTCGAACTCACCGGTCACAAGGTATGCGATGCGCTCGCCGATGTCGACCGCGTTGTCCGCGATCCTCTCGAGGTACCGGCTTGCGAGCACCATCGAAGAGGCCCACTCGATATCCTCCTCGTCCTGAAGGCGTGCGAGTTCGCGGAAGAACTGCTTGTAGAGATGGTCGATCGGCTCATCGAGGTCCTGGAGCTTGCGTGCAAGTTCGAGGTCGTTCTTCTCGAGCGCCTCACAGGTCGCGTCCAGTACCCGGTAGACAAGGTTGCCCTGGGCCTGGATGAGGTCGTAGAGCGTCTGCGGACCACGCCTGTCGGCGGTGCGCTTGGCTGCCCGAGCGATGTTCACGCCGAGATCGGCCATACGCTCAAGGTGCAGAGCGATGTAGGTGAGCGAGTGGAGCAGCCTCAAGTCGCGTGCGACCGGGAACTGCGTGGCAATCACCTCAAGCGAGTGCTCCTCGACGGCAAGGGTCCGGCGGTCGATCTCGTCGTCGCCCGCAATCACCTTCTGGGCGAGGTCGAGGTCGCCGTTGACCAGCGAGTTCACGGCATCGCGGGTCACGTCCGTGACGGTGTGGCCGATCGAGAGTACCTCAGCCTTGAGGTCTTTGAGTTCCTGCCTGAATCCTTCGCGCATCGGTGCGCTCAACTCCTCTTGCGGTACGCCAACCGGTATGGGTGCTTCCAGTATACCGTGCGCCACCTGCCGAACCCGCATTTCACGAAGGTTTAACCGAAGCGCCCGGTGATGTAGTCTTCCGTGCGCCTGTCCTTCGGCGAGGTGAACAGGTTCGATGTACGGTCGTATTCGACCAGGATGGCGGGCTCTCCAGCCTCTTCTTGCAGGAAGAACGCGGTGAAGTCGCTCACTCGTGCGGCCTGCTGCATGTTGTGGGTCACGATGACGATCGTGATGCGGTCCTTCAACTCCGCCATGAGGTCCTCGATCTTCTGGAGCGAGGTCGGATCGATGGCCGAGTGCGGCTCGTCCAGGAGGAAGAAGTGCCGTACCCT
>CAYGKH010000013.1:19457-23847 GCA_964350345.1 uncultured Coriobacteriaceae bacterium | reverse complement strand
CGCTTGGTCGGGCGCGACTGTATCTTGGTCAGATTGATGTCCCCGTACGCGAACTCCGACAGGATCATCAACAGCGCACCGGGACGATCCTCGTGCAGGAAAAGCGCGAGTGTGGTCTTGTCATCGCCGGTTCGCGGCTCTGTGCCACGCCCCACCACTACGAAGCGGGTCTTGTTGTCGCCGTAGTCCTGGATAGACTGCGCCAGCAGTTCGCCTCCGTGCAGGCCCGCTGCGAGCCGTGTCCCGACCGCTGCGGTTCCGGGCTCGCACACGGCACGCTGCACCGCCTCGGCGGTAGAGTTCGCGGCGACCACGGGCCGCCCCGGAAGGTTTTCGGCCAGCCACTTGCGGCACTGAGCAGTGGCGTGCGGATGGCTCGTGACCACTCGCACGTCTGCCAGCGAGGTGCCCGGCGCGGCGATCAGCGCATGGCGGATCTCAAGAACGACCTCGCGGTCTATAGTCAGGTCGAAGTCGAACGCGAGCGCATCGAGCGTCGCGTTCACGCTGCCCTCGACCGAGTTCTCGATCGGCACGACCCCTGCCTCGGCCTCATCGCGCTCCACCACCGAGAAGACCTCCTCGATCGTCGAGCACGCCACTGTTTCCAGCCCCTCGACACCCATCGAGAGCAGTGCCTCTTCGGTGAATGTGCCTGCCGGTCCGAGGAACGCGTATCGGGCCATCATCAGTCCTTCCGTGAGCCAGGTTGAGCCGTGGCCGCTGTCCCTGCTTCACCCTCTGCGGTCCGGCTGAATGTCGGCTGCGGCGAGCGCACTCGATTCTTCCCACCGTTCTTCGCCTGATAGAGGGCGTCATCGGACTGCCTCAGTAGCATTTCTTTGCTGTCCGCATGTGCAGGGTAGGTCGCCAGGCCCAGACTTATCGTCAATCTCGGACCGGTCTGACCATCCGCATCGGCGAACTCGTGCTCTGCAACGGACTCACGGATCTTCTCGGCCACCACGAAGGCGCCCGCCGGATCTGTCTCCGGCAGGACCACCGCGAACTCCTCGCCGCCGTAGCGGGCCACCAGGTCCACCTCACGAACGGACGTCCTGATCACGGTACCGAGCTCAGCGAGTGCACGGTCGCCAGCGATGTGGCCGTGCGCGTCGTTGAAGCGCTTGAAATCATCGGCATCGATCATGATGAGCGACACATCCTTGTGGTAGCGCCGTGCGCGCTCGACCTCGTCGTCGAGCCGGTGTTGGAGATGTCGGTAGTTGTACAGACCCGTCAGCTCATCGGTGATCGCGAGACGGCGAGTCAACTTGTAAAGCTGCGAGTTCTCAACCGCCACCACCAGCTCACTCGAAACGGCCTGCAGAACGATCCGGTCCTCGGAACTCAGCTGATCGATGCGCTCCGATTCAGCACAGAAGACCACCATCATGTGCTTGTGGTCGAGGATGGAGATGCACGCGAAGTGGGTATCCCCGAACTCTAAGGCGGTGGGATCTGCGAGGATTCGCTCCGGATGGGGAACGACCGGGACGCTCCGTCCCGTGATACCGGAACTTGCGCTGAAGAGAGTCTCCGCCTTCTGTTTGTCAATCACGAACATGCAACACGACGGGATGTCGATGACCTTCTGAAGTATCTGTAACACCAGCGGGCCGACTCTGTCGAAATCCAGACTCGAATGGACGACCTCGGTGATCTGGGATACGGCTTGCAGTTCAGACAGGCGTCTGGTGAGCTGCTCGGTCAACTCCTCGTTCTGGGCGTTGGAGATCTCTACCTCTCTCTGACGCTCGTAGTGCCGGGCGCTGGCAAGCGCGGCAACGGAGCCCACGTAGACGATCGCCACGCCCTTGAAGACGACGACCGCGTACTCGGTCCATGTGGTCGGGGCGTGCGCGAGCTCCTGGGCCACCAGATAGACTGCCGCAGACGCAGCGGCCATCATCCACATCTGCCTGCGGCGAATCACGTAACTGTAAAAGACCGGCAGCGCGAACAGCGCCGGATAGACAGGGTCTTGCAGTTCGCGCATGCCGACAACGAGGAACCCGAGCGCCAGCAGATCGAATGGCGCGGTCCACATGAGCATCTTTTCGTACGCGATATCCCGGACACGTGACGTGACCATCATCCCGGCGGTTATCACCGTGACCGTGACCGCACCCACGATCGTCCATACGCTCGTCGCCGTGCCGAGACCCTCGCCTGCTGCGACAGCGAGCAGCACCCATGAGGCGACCACGAGCAAGATGCGGCTCGCCGTGTAGACGGACTGGCTCATGAGCGGACTTGTGGACGCACTACCGGTATTCACCGACACTCCGGGAGATCGAGGACATCATGGCGCCAAAGGACTAGCCGACCACGCGCGACGCGCTATAGTTGCCACAGAGTATAGCGTGTGACGGGTGGTCCCGCGCGTCTCATGAACCCGACAGAAAACGAGGTCTGCATGCATCCCGATCGACTCCGAGAACTGCTCGACAAAGTCGCCTCCGGTACCGTCCCTGTCACGGCCGCCCTCGATGACCTTCGGTCGTTACCCTTTGCGGACCTCGGTGACGTGAAGATCGACCACCACCGTGCGCTGCGGTGCGGATTCGCCGAGGTCGTCTTCGGCGAGGGTAAGACACCTGGCCAGGTCAGAACAGCCGGCCGCGAACTCCTCGAGCACGGCGATGTGGTGCTGTGCACCCGCGCGAGTGCCGCCCACTACCAGGCACTCGCTCAGATCGCTGCCGATGCCCGATACTTCGAGGCCGCACGCCTCATCGTCGTCGACCGTCGTGAAGAACGCCCTGCCGTCGGACACATCGTTGTGGCCACAGGCGGAACGGCCGACACCCCGGTCGCCGAGGAGGCCGCGATCTCGGCTGAGGTCATGGGCAACCGGGTGACCCGCCTCTACGACGTCGGTGTCGCAGGAGTCCACCGCCTCCTCGCACAGCAAGACACGCTTCGTGACGCACGGGCGATCATCGCGGTCGCGGGCATGGAAGGTGCTTTGCCCTCGGTGCTGACGGGGCTCGTTTCGGCTCCGGTGGTCGCAGTCCCGACCTCGGTGGGGTACGGAGCGAGCTTCTCCGGCATCTCTGCCCTGCTGACGATGCTGAACTCGTGCGCCTCCGGTCTAGGGGTCGTCAACATCGACAACGGATTCGGAGCCGCAGCGATGGCGAGCCGGATCAACCACCTCGAAGCATGCGGGGCGACCGGAAAGTGATCGGATACCTCGACTGCACGAGCGGTATCTCCGGGGACAAGTTCCTCGCGGCACTCGTCGGCGCAGGAGCGTCGCGCGAGGTCGTGAATGGGGCTGTGCGTTCGCTGGATGACTCGATCCGCATCGACTTCGAGACCGTGAACCGTGGCGGCGTCGCGGCCCTCTCGGTGCAGGTCTCCACCGGTACCCGCCCCCACCCGCGGACGTGGCGCGACATCCGGGAGCTGCTCGAGTCTGCAGGCCTCACAGAGACAGTAGCCTCTCGCACTCTCGCGACCTTCGAGTTGCTCGCTGCAGCCGAAGCCGAGGTGCACGGGACCACCCCCGGCGAAGTGCACTTCCATGAAGTGGGAGCCATCGACTCGATCGCCGACGTGGTCGGCGCATGCGCGGCCTTCGAGGATCTCGGACTCTCCAGCCTCGTCTGCGGCCCGGTCGCTCTCGGCAGCGGGACCGTCCGAACCGCGCACGGGACCCTGCCGGTTCCCGCTCCCGCGACAGCACTTCTCGTCACGGGCATCCCGGTCGAAGCCGGGGCCGCTACGGGAGAAGCCACGACGCCGACCGGTGCCGCACTCGTCCGGACCTGCGTGACCTCGTTCGGCCCCATGCCGTCGATGGTCCCCTCGGCGATCGGGCACGGGGCGGGAAGCCGGGAGATGCCCGGCATGCCCAACGTCGCGCGCCTGATCGTCGGTGAGCCGGCCGGACAGGCGGTTGCCGGAGACACGGAGTGCCTGGCCACCGAACCCGTCGTCGAACTGGTCACCGCCATCGACCATCTTGGCGCAGAGCACATCGCCGACGCCGTCGATCGCCTCTTAGACGCTGGCGCTCTCGATGTCTGGCAGACGCCTGTCACCATGAAGAAAACCCGACTCGGCACGGAGGTCACGGTGCTGTGCACTCCAGGTGCCGAACGGGATCTCGCTGCCCTGCTTACAGACCTGACCGGCACGCTCGGCGTACGGATCTGCCGCCTCTCCCGCTACGTGGCCGGGCGCCGGGAACTGACCCTGGCAACGTCCCTCGGACAGGTGCGCTTCAAGGTCGCGGGAACGGGCGACGCGGCCCGGATCCGAGCTGAGTACGATGATGTGGCGCAGATCGCCCGCCGTGAAAAGGTCCCGGCTGACCGCATCGCACGGATACTGGAGGCCGAAGCCGCATCGCAGTTCGACTCCGATGGCCGCGTCCGCT
>CAYGKH010000013.1:0-19357 GCA_964350345.1 uncultured Coriobacteriaceae bacterium | reverse complement strand
CCGCGCCGCATGACGCCCCCGCTGAACAGCGACCGCGGAGCCGCCGTCGCGCTGCCACGGTCGGAGCGCGGCACCGCGCGATCAAGGTAGTCGAACCCTTCGACGTCACGGGTCTCCATCACGGTGCCGACCACACGCTCGATCTGGCGCAAAGGTTCAAGTTCATCGTGGGAGAGCAGGCTGATCGCGATGCCGGTCTCTCCGGCGCGAGCGGTTCGCCCGATGCGGTGCACGTAGTCCTCGGGACGATCGGGCACATCGTAGTTGATGACGTGCGTGACACTCTCGACGTCGATGCCGCGCGCCACGACATCGGTTGCCACGAGCAGGGCATGTTTACCTGACTTGAAGTCTTTCAGGGACCGCTCACGCTGGCTCTGCGAGCGGTCCGAGTGCATGATGTCCACCTTCACCCCGCTGGACTGCAGCGCCGCGGCAACGCGATCGGCGCGCTGCTTCGTCCTCGTGAAGACGATCGCGCGGTACTCGTCGATCTCGTTGAGTAGCGCGACGAGCAGTTCGGTCTTCTGAGTGGAGTTGACCGGGTAGACGATCTGCTCGACAGCATCGACCGGCAGTGAGGATGGTGCCACATCGATCCGCACCGGATCGTGGACCGCCACCCCGATGACCTGCAGTACATCATCGGTGAGAGTCGCCGAGAAGAGCATGTTCTGCCGCTTTTCAGGGACGAGCCGCAAGATTCTGCGTACATCGGGCCAAAATCCCATGTCGAGCATCCGGTCGGCCTCATCTAGCACGAGTACCTCGACCTGACTTAAGTCGATCTCTTTCTTCTCATGCAGGTCGAGCAGGCGGCCGGGTGTCGCCACAAGGAAGTCGACGCCCTCGCGCAATGGCTTGAGCTGCTTGACGTAGGGGACACCGCCGTAGACGGCGAGAACGCGATGGCCGGTATGCCTTCCGATGGTGAGCGCATCGACCTCGATCTGTGTGGCGAGCTCGCGCGTAGGGGTGACCACGAGAGCGCGGATCTTTCCCTCGGCCGGAATGCGCTGCATCGCCGGCAGAACGAACGCAGCGGTTTTACCAGTACCGGTCTGCGCGCATGCGAGCAAATCGTCACCCCGAAGCGCGACCGGGATCGCCTGCTCCTGGACCGGTGTGGGCTTGTCGTAGCCGAGAGCCTTCACACCCGCGAGCAGGTCGTCGTTCAGTCCGAGCACTTCGAACTCCATGGGCCTCCCTCGAAAACCGTGGTCCCTCGTTCACGAGGGCACCGCTCATCGGGGTGACCCTCACGAACACGGCCACCACTGACGATAATACACGGTAGATACAATACCGAGAGGAACCCCCGTGCCAGACGTGCACCCTCTGTTCGTCGGATACACCCTTACCGGCATTCTGCTCGTTCTCGCTCTCGCCGTGCATGTGAGTGTGCTCGGCAGACGGGCGCGCGCCTCCGCCGATGCTCTCAAGCATGCCGAGTCCGCCGCGCGCGATGCGACCGTGCTCGCGCAGACCCAGGCGCGCTACCATGCGCTCTTCGATTCCTCCCCGCTGTCGCTGTGGGAGGAGGACTTCTCGGATGCTAAACGGATCATGGACGGCTTGAAGGATGGCGGCGTCACGGACATGCGCGCGTATCTGACGGATAACCCCGGCGAACTCAGGCGTGTCCTCGATTCCATCAGGGTCATCGACGTCAACCACGCCACCCTTGCCATCTACGGTGCTGAAGACAAGGCTGCCTTCTTCCAGGGCGTGGCATCGTTCGTACACCCCGACGCTCTCCCGATGCTTGCCGAGGAGTTCGCTGCGCTGGCACACGGCTCTACACGCTTCCGAGGAGAACTGCCCTCTTACTCGAGCGACGGGCGCACCATCGACCTTGAAGTCACGGTCGCCGTCGTCCCGGGTGCCGAAGAGACGCTCGACCATATCCTCGTGACATGCGTCGACATCACCGACCGCAAGAGGATCGAGCGGCGCCTCGCACTCCGGGGCGAGGAGCTCGAAAAGCTCGTCCGGGAACGCACCGCTGAGCTGTGGCGCGTCAACGCCGAGTTGCTTGACGCAGTCCGCGCCCAAGAGGAGTTCCTCTCCAACATCCGCCACGAGATGCGGACCCCGCTCAACTCCGTCATCGGCTTCACAGGAATCGTCGCGGAGGGTCTCGCGGGCCCGATTCCCGAAGAAGCGCGGCGCCAGCTGAGAATGGCGAACCGCTCGGGTCGTCAACTCCTGGCAGTCGTCAACAGTGCCCTGGAGTACAACGAGATCCGAGCGGGCGACATCGAGCTCGAGCATGCCCCGTTCGATCTCTCGGCACTCCTCGCAGCGACGTGTGACATGATTCGACCGATCGCCGAGGCCGAGGGACTCGAACTGCGCTGCGAGTTGGGGGCGCTTCCGAGTGTGGAAAGCGATGCCGGGCGACTCGAGCAGGTCCTGCTCTCCCTGCTCTCCAACGCGCTCAAGTTCACCAACGACGGCGTCGTGTCGCTCACCGCAAACCACACCGAGTCACATATCGAGATCGTGGTCGCCGACACCGGACCAGGTATCGACCCGCTGCAGCATGTCCGCGTGTTCGAAGCGTTCCACCAACTGCAGCCCGTCCGATCCGCCAAGCACGCCGGAACAGGTCTCGGACTCGCGATCGCGCGTGAACTCACGCAGGCGCTCGGAGGCGAGCTGTTACTCGAGAGCAAGCCGGGTGACGGGTGCCGGTTCATGATTCGGCTGCCGATCGCGCACGAGCCGCTGACGCAAGCAAGCTGATTTGCGGCACCTGACCGCGAGGTCGTGCCGCTACGAGTAGACGATCACGCCAGCGATGGTCGCGCCGTTCATCCCGATCCACACCGCGCTCGTCGCCCATAGCGCCGTCTGGCGCGTAAGCGCCCCGTATGCGGTCCACAGCACCGACATCGCCAGTGCCGCACCGACTGTGATCAGGCTCAGGCCACCGACTGCATGCATCCCCCAGATCTGATAGAGCTGCGGTATGGCGGTCAGTGGATTGATCATGCCAAGGCTGAAGACAGCCCTCTCGAGGTGGGGCATGATCTCGGTCTTGGAACGCGGCCGAAAGGCTCGCGAAAAGGTGTTTCGAATTGCATACATCTACGCGGGACTCCATCTCACTCGTGCATAAGCTGTTCATGTGCGAGCGAGGAGTATCGGGCCGGGGAGCCCCTTCGCGCAAGGGGGCGTCAACATCCCGTTACCGGGCATTCGACGACCGGAGAAAAGCGCAGGTCAGCCGCTCTTGATGTAGTAGCGGCAGTGACGAGCGTTCGGACAATCGGCGGGGACCTCGCAGGAACGATGGGTCCAGAAGTGGCCCTCGACGAAACACGTGCACCTCACGCGCTTGTCCGCAGCCTTGATCGTGATGTTGTGCGCGTCCTCTTCGACGAGGGTCTCGCGCCACCACGTGCACTTGCCTCTGACGGGAGAGTAGGCATCCACTGGGGTCTCCTCGGCCGGTATCCTGAAGGTAGTGTACCCGCGTCACGCACGGCAAGCACCAAATCCGGCCCGGAGACTGACGAAGCCCCGGTATCCGGGGCCTCGCGAAAGTGCGTCTGGTGCGGGTGAGAGGATTTGAACCTCCACGGGGTTGCCCCCACATGGACCTGAACCATGCGCGTCTGCCGTTCCGCCACACCCGCGTAGCGCGCGAACGATAGGGTAGCATCCGACCCTACCTGCGTAAAGGAGGGGAGCTACGCGTTGTGAGTGATCGCGCGGTGCCTATACGAGTCCCACCCTGCGCCATATGCCTGCTGCCAGACCGAGCGCGGGCAGGTACCAGGTGAATGCTCCGATGAAGTGCTCGACCTGATCCTTCTGGAGAAATGTGCCCAGAGTGACTCCCGGGTCGAAGGTCATCACAACCATCCAGACGACCACGCCGAGAACAACGAGCAGGGCAACGATCTGCACAAGGCCGACGGCGCTGATGCCCTCGCGGAACCTGCTGACGAGGGAGACGAGCATCGGCGCGGCAAGTAAGACGACCACTGCCACGAAGAGCAGCGTGAGCACGTCGAAGTTGCCGGGAGCCAGGAAGAAGCTCAGCGGGGGAAGGACGGCAATCATGGCCACGAAGACGATCGTCAGGCCCGTGAACGCCACAAGAGGTGCGAGAACGGCGCTTCGGATAGCGACGGCTCGCAGCCCGTCCTTGGAGTCGATCGCGAAGACGACTGCAGGTCCGAGAAGGAAAGGTGCGGATATTAGCGCCAGATAGCCGGAGGAGAAGTACTCGACCGACCATCGTTCGATGATGAACAGCGCTGGAATAAGAAAGAGGGCCGTGAACGCGTAGGTCAGGCCGTAGGTGTCCAGCAAACGCGGTACGAGGTGCTCCGTCTGGGACCTCACTCTGTCTCCTCAATAGGACCTGCAGGCCGAGAGAACCGTAAGCCCGAAGGGCTCCGGAGTCCTTGACATGCGTCAAGCTCCGGCGGTGACTCTTGTGTCCCGCGTTCCGTATGTTTAGTTTGTACCGAACGTTGGGAACAACACAGATGTTCTGGCCGTTGCGATCAGAAGGAGACCGAGATGGAGCCGAACCGCGAGCGCGAGAAGCGCCGGGCCGCCATGTTAGACAAGCTGGCCCGGGTGCTTGAGCAGGTGGGCTTTCCTCACGGTATCGCCAAGGTCTACGCCGCGCTGACACTCGCGGCCGGCGAGGGTCTGTCGACCAGTGAACTGATCGAAGAGCTCGGGATCTCCAAGGCCTCGGTGAGCAACGCGATGCAGTTCCTCGTCGGGACGAACCTCGCGGAGCGCTACCGGGTCCGCGGATCGCGCGAGGCCCACTACCGGATCGTAAAGGGCGTGTGGGGCGACATCCTTGCCAAGAAGTTCGCCGCGATGACCTACATCCGGCAGGTGACCGAGGAGGCGATGGAAGTCGTCGACTCCCCCGCCGCCCGCGAACGCCTTGAGGAGATGCACGACGTCTACGCGTTCTTCGAGGCCGAGTTCGAAAACGTCATGCAGCGCTTCAGCGAAAGGATGAACCGATGACCACGTCCGCCATCAAGGTCGAGAACCTGAGCTTCTCCTACGGGGACATCGAGGCGGTCAAGAATGTCAGCTTCGAGGTCCGCCCGGGCGAGATCCTCGGCTTCCTCGGCCCGAACGGCGCCGGCAAGTCGACGACGATCAAAGTCCTCACCGGGCAGATGCGGCCAAAGAGCGGTCGGGCCGAGGTCCTCGGCAGGGAGACCGGGCACGATGACCCGGAGATCCAGGCACAGATCGGGGTCTGTTTCGAGGAGAAGAACCTCTATCTCAACATGTCGGCGCTCGAAAACCTCGACTTCTTCGCGTCGCTCTTCGGCATCAAGAAACCCGACTCGATGGAGGTCCTGCGCCGCGTCGGTCTTGCCGACCGCGCGAAGGACCGCGTGCACAGCTTCTCGAAGGGCATGCGCCAGCGCATGATGATCTCGCGCGCCTTCATCAACAAGCCCAAAGCGCTCTTCCTCGACGAGCCCACCAACGGGCTCGATCCGACGACCGCCGCCCAGATTCGCACCACCATCAAGGAGGAGGCCGAGCGCGGGGCCGCGGTGTTGCTGACCACGCACGACATGAACGAGGCGGACCAGCTCTCGGATCGCGTCGCGTTCATCAACGAGGGCGAGATCGTCGCGCTCGACACCGCCGAGAACCTCAAGCTCAAGTACGGCACCCGCTCGGTCAAGGTGCACCTGCGTGACGGCGATGGGGTCCGTGAGGAGCGCATCCCTCTCGATGAGCCGGACTCCTCGGCACGTATCGCGGAGCTCGCGGCCTCTGCGGACCTGATGACCATCCACACGGAGGAGGCCACGCTGGAGCAGATCTTCATCGAGTTGACCGGCAGGGGGCTGGTGGAATGAGCAGCACCATCTCCCGCAGCGCCATCCTTCGCGCGCTCCTGAAAAAGGAGTTCGTCGCGTACTCACGCGACAAGCTCTACCTGTTCCTGACGCTGCTTACGCTCGTGTTCGTGGTCGCGGTGTTCTGGATCATGCCCGACAGCGTGGACGAGACCATCACCCTCGCCGTCTCGCCCCCGGTCCAGATCATGATCGCCGAAGGCGTCGAGACGTTCCGCGCCATGGGTGTGCCCGAGGAGCAGCTCGCGGAGTTTAGCGAGATCGGCCTTGCCGAGGGGGGCGAGGGCGTGGATCTCGTAGGCTTTGACGATGTCGCCGAGATGACCGCGGTCATCGACGGCTCGCTCGAGGCCTGGCGAACCGACGCCGGCGAGATCGTGCTCCGGGACAGAGAGGCCGGCGGGGAGAAGCCTGACAACGCGAAACGCTTGAGCGTCGACATCGGTGTCGCCTTCCCGGAAAGCTTCATCGCCGATGTGGCGGCAGGCACGGAAGGCGTCACGGTCACCGTCTACTCGGATGCCGCAGCGCCTCCCGAGATCGAGAACGCGATGACGAGCTTCGTGCGCGAGGCCGCCCACCAGCTCGCCGGACGCGACCTCCCCGTCACGATGCCCGATGAGGACACCATCGTGCTCGGCATCGACCGTGCGGGCGACCAGGTCTCCTACCGCGACAAGCTCGTTCCGATGCTCGCATTCATGATCCTGCTCATCGAGACGTTCTCGATGGCCTCGCTCATCAGCGTCGAAGTGCTGCAGCGCACGGTGACCGCCGTGCTGGTCACACCGGCGCGCATCGCCGACGTGCTCGCGGCCAAGTCGATCTTCGGGACCGGCATGGCCCTCGTACAAGGGTTGATCGTGCTGGGACTCGTCGGAGCGTTCACGGCGCAGAACTGGTGGCTGCTGGTGATCACCCTCCTGCTCGGCTCGATGATGTTCAACGGGGTCGCCATGATCGTTGGCTCGGCGGGCAAGGACTTCCTCGGCCAGCTGTTCTACGCGATGGCGCTCACCGTGCCGCTCATCCTGCCTGCCTTCTCGGTGCTCTTTCCGGGTTCGGCCGCACTGTGGGTGCAGGCGATCCCGACCTTCCCGGTGCTCGACTCGCTCGTGAACATCACGCTCTACGACGCGGGCTGGGCAGATGTCTGGCGCTCGTTCGGGTTCGCGCTCCTGTGGGTCGCGGTGCTCTACGGCGCAGGGTTGTTCACGCTGAAGCGAAAGGTGGAGTCGCTATGAGTCTCGCGCGCATCTGGAGGGTGTTGCGTAAGGACTTACGTATGGGTCCGCGCTCGCCGTTCTTCCTGTACGCACTCGTGCTGCCGGTCTTACTCACGGTGCTCTTCCAGGGCGCGTTCGGGTCGCTCTTCGAGCCGAGGCCCCGTCTGGGTATCGTCGACGCAGGCAACTCGGAGATCACCGCCGCCATGGATGCTGCCGAAGGTATCGAGCTCACGCTGCTCGACGATGCCGAGGAGCTCAAACGTCAGGTCGAGGCGAACGACCTCGACGCGGGCCTCGTGCTCCCGGCGGGCTTCGATGCGGCCGTGCGCGACGGCTCCCGTCCGCACCTCGAGTTCTATATCGGCGGGGAGAGCTACGCGTCGAACCGCATCATCCTGATGGTGACCGCGCTCGACACGATCCGCGAGGTAGAGGGCAGTGCCGCGCCGGTCGCGGTCGAAGTCGTGAACTTCGGCGAGGAGGGACTGCCGCTCACGCTGCGCCTGGTGCCGATCATCGTCTTTTACGCCCTCGTGCTCGCCGGTGTGGCAGTACCCGGATCGAGCATGGTCGAGGAGAAGGAGAAGGGCACGCTCATGGCGATCCTCGTCACGCCTGTGAGGGTGAGCGAGGTACTGACCGCCAAGTGGCTACTCGGCCTGATTCTGACCTTTGTCATGGCGATGGTGACGCTCGCGCTCAACGGGGCGATCGGGTCTCGTCCGCTCGACGTGGCACTCGTGGTGTTGGTGGCGTCGCTGCTGACCGCGATGCTCGGACTGCTCGTGGGCGTGGTCTCGAAGGACTCCGCGATGATGTTCGGGCTCATCAAGGGTGCGGGCGTGATCCTCTTCGCGCCGGTGCTGTGGTACCTCTTCCCCAACTGGCCCCAGTGGATCGCCAAGCTCTTCCCGCTCTACTGGATCATCGAACCGATCTGGCAGGTATCTGTGATGGGCGAGCCGGTGACCGTGGTCTGGATGGAGCTGGCGATCGCACTCGGGATCGTCGGGGCGATGCTGCCGCTCATCGTCATACTCGCACGGCGGATGCAGGCACAGATGGAGGGCTTCGACGACTGAGCGCTACAATCAGACGAAACGCTGACGCCCAGGGGAGGCCGTGGAACAGCAGCTCGTCTTAGACAGGTACCGCCCTCTCGAGGAGCTCGGCGAGGGCGGCTACGGCACGGTGGTGCTCGCGTACGACACGCGCATGCAGCGACGTGTCGCGATCAAGCGCCTGCCGTTCCCCGCGGACCGCTCGGGCCGCCCTGTGACCCCTGCCGGACTCGCCGAGGCCCGCACCGCCGCTCTCCTGAACCACCCCTCCATCGTGACCGTGCACGAGTGGGACACCGACTCCGACGAAGCGTTCATCATCATGGAGCACGTCGACGGGGCGTCCGTTGCAGAACTGCTTGAGGCCGCCGGGGGGCCTCTCTCCTTCGACGAGACCGCCGCGATCCTCGATACGATCGCCGACGCTATCTCCTATGCGCACGACAACGGCGTCTTGCACCTCGACATCAAACCGGAGAACGTGCTCGTCACCCGCGACGGACGGGCCAAGGTGACGGACTTCGGTGTGGCGGCCCTCTCCTCGGCTGCCGGACACGGTCACGGAGTGGGAGGCACCCTCGGGCACATGCCCATCGAGCAGCTCCGGGGCGAGGAACTCGACGAGCGCACGGATGTCTGGGCGCTGGCCGTGCTCGCCTACCAACTGCTCGCCGACGCGAACCCGTTTTACTCCGACACCTTCGAGGGCGCCGTCTTCAAAGCCGAGATCGTAGAGCCGCCCGCTCCGAGCGAGTTCTCCGACGACATCCCCCCTGCGATCGACGACATCCTTCTCGCGGCCGTCGCCGTCGACCCGGACGACCGCTACCCGGATGCCCGCGCGCTGGCCGACCGGCTCCTTCCCTACCTCGGGGATCCCGCCGAGGGGCGCAGTGCGCTCGCCCTCCTGGTCGAGGCCGTCGCCGGCGAGGAGTCCGGAGCCGACCGCGATGACCACCTCGGCCTGTGGGACCGGCTCGCGCCGTATGCCCGCGCGGGCAGCGGAGCGGGCGCGGCAGCCGTGACCGCCTGGCTGGTGTGGACCGGCCTGGCGCCGTTCGGGCTTGCGGTCGCGGCCTCCGTGGGTGCGGCGGCGCTCGCTGCGCTGGCAGCCCTGCTCGCACCCGGGCTGGGTCTCGGCGTAGCGCTGGGTGTCGTAGCCGCGGGGCTGATCCGCGCCGGAATGATCGTCGGCGGACTGTCGTTCTTCGCCCTCTCCGCAGCCCTCTGGTGGCTCTTCGGGCGACGCGGCTCCGGCCTGCTGACCGCGTTCGCGGCCCCCGCCCTCGGCGCGCTACGCGTCTCTCTCGTGACGCCGCTGCTCGCCGGCTTCCTCTTCCCTCCGCTCAAAGCAGCGGCCTTGAGCGGAGCGGGTGCGGTACTTACGATGCTCGCCTCGGCGGCCTCGGGCGGCCGGCCCCCCTTCACCGAGGTCTCGCACACCTTCTTGCTCGCACCATGGGCCACCGCGACGACCGAGGGCAGCGTACGCTACCTTCTCGCCGACGCAGCACCTGTCGCGGTTGTTGTCGCGTGGATGCTGGCCGGCGCGATCACCTCCCTGGCCTGCCGGTTCTCCACCCGGGCAGCCGCTCTCTTCGGCGTGTTGCTCGGCACGGCGACCCTGCTCGGAGGCTACCTGCTCGCCGACGCGATCGCAACGGCGGGCAACACCTCGGTGACATGGGCCGGGACCGGCTTGCTTTCCGCGCTCGGTGCCTCCTCTATACTGATGGTACTGGTCGTCGCAGCAGAACCGCCGACCAGGGCCGAGGAGGAGTGACCCCTCCCGAGACGGGAACACCACTAAAGATGAGTATCCTCTCCGACTTTGAAGATCGCGTGGCATCAGCCGTCGAAGGCTTGTTCGCTGGTGCATTCCGCTCGCCGGTACAACCCGCCGAGATCGCGAAGACGCTCGCGCGCGCGATGGATGACCGGACCGCAGTGGGAGTGGGCAAGGTCTACGCCCCTCACGCCTTCACGGTCGCGCTCTCCAGCGAGGACGAAGAGGAGCTCGGTCCCTTCAGGCCCACACTGGCCGGAGAGCTTGCGACCTTCCTCGTCGGTCACGCCTCCGAGCGTGGTTACACGCTCGCAGCACGGCCGGCGATCACCTTCACCGTCCACGACGACCTGCGACTGGGGCGCCTCCGGGTGGCCGCGACGGAGGCCGAGCTTCCCGACGAACTACCTGCCGAAGAAGTGCCGACGCTTTCGGTCGATCCTCCCCGGCCCGCCGCGTCTGCCAAGCATGAGCTGCCCGGTCTGGCCACGGTCACCGTGACCGCCGACGAGCACGACGTCGCTCTAAGGGGCGAGCGGGTCGTTGCCGGCAGACTTGCGACGTCCGGCATCCGCCTTGCCGACGCCAACGTATCGCGCGAGCACGCCGCGTTCATCCGTGAAGGCGCTGGCTGGGCGATCGAGGACCTCGGCTCCACCAACGGAACCTACCTCAACGGCGAACGGATCTCGCACGCCAGGCTTCGCGACGGCGACACGATCTCTCTTGGCGCCAGCGAACTCATCTACCACGAGCCGAGGGGGCAGTAGTGGTCGATATCGTCTTGCTCGTGGGCAGGCTGGTCCTGCTTGCACTCCTCTACCTCTTCCTCCTGGCGGCCGTCCGGGCGGGGTTGGGATACGTCCGCGCTGCCGGACCTGCCGCCAAGGGCGCCCGGCTTGCCCTCGCGGTGGTCGAGGGACCGCGGGAACTGAAAGGTGTGAGCGTCCCGATTGCCGGACCGGTGGTGATCGGCCGCTCTCCGGGCGCCGACATCGTGATCGCCAACGACTTCATCTCCTCGACGCACGCTCGGGTGACCCCGTCTCCGGACGGGACCGCCGCGATCGAGGACCTCGGCTCCACCAACGGAACGATAGTGAACGGCGTGCAACTCACCCAACCGGTCGCGCTGGCTTCCGGTGACATCATCGACCTGGGCACCGTGCGCCTCAAGGTCGTGCGCGCATGAGCCGTCGGCCGACCAAGCGCCCCTACGCAGGGCTCACGGACATCGGCCGGGTGCGCTCCCACAACGAAGACTCCGTGCTCATGGAGCCGCCGCTTTTCGCCGTCGCCGACGGACTCGGCGGTCACGAGGCCGGAGAAGTCGCGAGCAGCGTGGCTATCGGCGCGCTCGTAAAGGCCGCCCCCCGCCGTGCTGACGCCAAAGGGCTCGGCCGCGCCGCCCGCGCAGCGAACCGCGCCGTGATCCGCGCCGCCCGTGAGGGACTCGGGCGGGAGGGCATGGGCACGACCCTCACTGCCGCAATCGTCGAAGGTACACGCATCGCGGTCGCACACGTCGGCGACAGCCGGGCGTACCTTCTGCACTCACGTGGACTGGAGCGGATCAGCGCCGACCACTCGATGGTCGGCGACATGGTCCGCAAGGGCACGCTCACCGAGGAGGCCGCGCGCTCGCACCCCAACCGCAGCGTGATAACGCGCGCCCTCGGAACCGATGCCAACATGGTCGCCGATGCCTTCGAGGTCGACGCCGAGCCCGGGGACCGTCTCCTGCTCTGCTCCGACGGGCTGACCGGCATGCTCACCGACGAGCGCATCACCGAGATCCTCGAGTCCTACGGGGACCCGGAGTTGGCAGTCCGCATGCTCGTCGATGAGGCGAACGAGGCGGGAGGGCATGACAACATCTCGGTGGTCCTCGTCGATATCGCAGGAGACCAGCGACCCTCCAGCGCCGGAGCGCGCCCGTCGGGTACCTCCACCCGCGCATGGCTCGCAGTGCTCGCATGGGCCTTCGCCCTTGCTGCGGTGATAGGCATCGCCATCTGGGGTACCTACCGCTACGCCTCTGACCGCGCGTTCCTTATCGCCGAAGAGGGCACCGTCGTGCTGTATCGGGGCATCCCCGGCGAGTTTGCAGGGGTGAGTCTGCGCTGGGCCGAGGAGGAGACGACGATAACCGTCAACGCTCTGGACCCGGTCACCGCCAACCGGCTCACGCAGGGCGTGATCGTCGAGGACGTCGCTGCAGGCCGGGAACGGCTCCGTGAGTACCGCAGGATCGCCGAGGAGCGCGAGAGCGGGAACGACTCCGCGCCGGAGGTACCGTAACGGTGCGAAGCCGGCGCAACACCGAGTTCCTCCTACTGCTGGCCGCGGCTCCGGCGGTCCTGCTCATCTTCGGGCTCGTCACGGCGCAGGCGACTGCTGATCTGTCGTGGCACGACCTCCTGGTGCCCGTCGGCCTGATCGCCGCCTTCCTCGCCGCTCACATCGCCGTGCGATTCCTCGCGCCCGCCGCCGACCCGGTCTTACTTCCGCTCACCGCGTTGCTCTCGGGCGTGGGACTCGCCTACGTCAGCCGTCTTAACGCCGCTGCCGGCTCACAGCAGGTGGTCTGGCTGCTGGTGGGCGTCGCGGCGATGGTCGGGACCCTGGTGGCCGTTCCGTCGCTCGAGCGTATCGCCCGCTACAAGTACACCGTCATGCTCACAGGTCTTACCCTGCTCATCCTTCCCACGCTCGTCGGCGTCGAGATCAACGGCGCGAAGTTGTGGCTGCGGTTCGCCGGCATGTCGTTCCAGCCCGGCGAGGTCGCCAAGGTGCTCATCGTCCTCTTCCTTGCGGCCTATCTTGCGGAGCGCCGTGAGGTGCTCTCGGTCTCGACACGAAAAGTGTTCGGAGTCGGGGTGCCTGCCCTGCGCCACCTCGGCCCGCTGCTCTTCATGTGGGCGGTCTCGCTGTTCGTCCTCGTCACCCAGAAGGACCTCGGCTCGAGCCTGCTGTTCTTCGGCGTCTTCCTGGTGATGATCTACATCGCAACGGGGCGCGTCTCTTATGTGGCAGTGGGAACGCTGCTCTTCGCGGGCGGTGCGACCGCTGCGTACCGGATGTTCTCGCACGTGCGCCTGCGGGTGGAGATCTGGATCGATCCGTTCGCGGACGCGACCGGCCGTGGCTACCAACTCGTGCAATCGCTCTTCGCGCTTGCCGCCGGACAGGTCACCGGTGTCGGGGTCGGCCGGGGATTGCCCGGGCGCATCCCGTTCGTCGAGACCGACTTCATCTTCGCTTCGATCGCCGAGGAGCTCGGACTGCTCGGCGGTGCGGCGCTCATCATCGCCTACCTGCTGCTGTGCATGCGCGGACTTGCCACCGCCGCTCGCGCCCGCTCTGACATGGCTGCATTCACCGCCGCAGGATTGGTCGCCGCGCTCGGCCTGCAGACCTTCGTGATCATCGGGGGTGTCACGCGGCTGATCCCTCTTACCGGCATCACGCTGCCGTTCGTCTCCTACGGCGGCTCTTCGATACTGGCGAACTTCATGATCCTCGGCCTGCTCCTGCGCGCCGGTGATGCTGCGACCGGGCGCGGCACAGAGATCGTCTCGCTCACCAGTAGCCCCGGCGTGCTCGGCCGGGTCGCGCTCGCGACGCGCCTGTCGCGCTGGGCGACCGTCCTGTCCGTGCTACTCGCCGCGCTGATCGTGAACCTCACATGGATCCAGGTCGTCCAAGCGCGCGCGCTCAACAACCACGTCGCCAACACCCGCGGGCTCGCCCAGGAGATCCGCTCGCCCCGCGGGTCGATCGTCACTGCGGATTCGGCGGTACTTGCCGAATCGGTCGCCGAGGGAGACATCTACCGCAGGCGCTATCCGCAAGGCTCGCTCGCGTCTCACGCAGTCGGCTACTACTCGACGACCTACGGGCGCGCCGGCATCGAGTCATCGATGAACGACGCACTCACCGGTCAGCGGGTCTTTCGCTCCTTCCGCGATGCGATCGAAGCGGCTGCGGGGCTTCCGGTAGCGGGCAACGACGTATGGCTCACCATCGACTCACGCGTCCAGCGAGCCGCCGAAGAGGCGCTCGGGGGGAGGCGTGGTGCGATCGTCGCGCTCGACCCCGCGACCGGCAAGGTGCTTGCGATGGCCTCCTCGCCCGCGTACGACCCGGGAACGGTCGACGACGCATGGGATCAGCTCTCCGGAGGAGAGGCCGCCCCTCTCTACAACCGGGCGACGCAGAGCCTCTACCCGCCGGGCTCGACCTTCAAGATCGTGACACTCACCGGCGCCATCGGCGCTGGCGTCGCCACGCCTGAGACGGTCTACCCCGGACCCGGCCGCCTTGAGATCGGCGGCGCACCTGTCACCAACTACGGGGGCGGCAGTTACGCAGATGTCGATCTGCGCTCGGCAACGATGCGATCGATCAACACCGTCTTCGCGCAACTCGCTGTCGACCTCGGCGCGAGCGAGCTGGTGGCGCAGAGCAACAGGTTCGGCTTCGGGACCGAGCCGCCCATAGAGGTCCCCGCGCGCACCTCCCTCATGCCCGTTCCGGGTGAGATGACGGAGTGGGAAACCGCGTGGGCGGGTGTCGGCCAGCCGGTCGGAGAGCACGAAAGCCCGCCCGGCCCTCAGGTCACGGCGCTGCAGATGGCGCTCGTCGCCAGCGGGATCGCCAACGACGGGCTCGTCATGCGACCGCACCTCGTCGACCGCATCACCGACCGGGCCGGACGGGTGATCACCTCGACCGAACCCCGGCGCTGGTCCAACGCGACCGATCCCGCTACCGCCGCGACCGTGAGCGACATCATGGTCGACACCGTTCGCTCAGGTACCGGCACACGCGCGCAGATCCCCGGTGTGGCGGTAGCAGGCAAGACGGGCACCGCAGAGACGGGGCGCGGCCTGGACGCGCACGCCTGGTTCATCGCGTTCGCCCCGGCCGAGGACCCCCGGATCGCCATCGCCGTGATCTTAGAGGGCGCCGGCACCGGCGGCCGCGAAGCAGCGCCCGCTGCCCGGCAGGTCATCGAAGCCGCGCTCGCGCGCTGAGGAGGGCCACATCAACACCACTCACTCACACCGGGGCTATGCGATAGAATAGGCCGGATGGAGCACCGCCCGGACGGGCGGACCGACGACTGGGAGCATGCGCGTGGAAGAACTGGTGTTCGGACGCAGATATCGGGTGACCGAGAAGATCGGTTCCGGAGGCATGGCCGAGGTCTATCAGGCCGTCGATGACGTGCTGGGTCGCACCGTGGCCGTCAAGGTCCTCCACCCGCGATACGCATCCGACCCCAACTTCGTCGCACGCTTCCGCCAGGAGGCGCAGGCAGCGGCCAACCTCTCGCATCCCACGATCGTCAACATCTACGATTGGGGCCGAGACGACGAGACCTACTTCATCGTCATGGAGTTCGTCCGAGGCACCGACCTCAAGAAGCTCATCGAGCAGCGCGGCGCGATCGACCCCATGAAGGCCGCCGAGTACGCCTCCCAGGTCTGCGCCGCACTCGGCGTAGCTCACGGCTACGACATCATCCACCGCGACATCAAGCCGCATAACATCGTGCTCACGCCCGACGGCGCCATCAAGGTGATGGACTTCGGCATCGCGCGCGCCGGCAACTCGACGATGACGCAGACCGGCTCGGTTCTCGGTACGGCCCACTACGTGAGCCCCGAACAGGCACAGGGTCGTACCCTCGGCCCGCCGAGCGACCTGTACTCCCTCGGCGTGACGCTCTACGAGATGGTCACCGGCCGCGTGCCGTTCGACGCAGACACTCCCGTCGCCGTCGCGCTCAAGCAGGTCAACGAGGAGCCGGTCCCTCCCCGACAGATCAACCCTGCGATACCTGAACCACTCGAGCGCGTGATCATGCGCGCCCTGCAGAAAGACCCGGCGCTGCGCTACGCCTCGGCCGAGGAGATGCGTGCAGACCTCAGGCGCGTGATCAGCGGCGGCGAAGTCGCCGCTCCTGTCGCCGCCGTTCCCGCGGCCGCCGCTGACGCGACGTCGGTCATGCCGGCTGTCGGCGGAGCCGGCGGTCCTCGTGTCCGTCCGGTCCCTGGGCGCCGCAAGATCTGGCCGTGGGTCGTCGGCGTGATCGCCGCCCTGCTCATTGGGCTCGGAATCGCTTGGGCCATGGGAGCGTTCGATACCACACCAAAGGTCGCGGTCCCAGATCTGATCGGCATGACTCTCGAAGAGGCTGCAGATGAGCTTGAGTCCGTGGAGCTTACTGTGGGGCCGATCCAGGAGCGCCACAGCAGTGAGTACGAGGAGGGGCAGATCATCGACCACTCGCCCGAGGCGGGCATGGAGGTGCCGGAGGGCACCGAGGTAATGCTCACCATCAGCCTCGGCATAGAGGAGCTGGAGGTGCCCGATCTCATCGGCATGCCCGAATCCGATGCGATCCGCACGGTGCGTGACGCCGGTTTCGAGATCGACATCCAGCGCGAGTTCAACACCAACGTTGCCGACGGGCAGGTATTCAGGCAGGATCCCGAAGCCGGTACCATGGCCCTTCCCGACGACGTGATCACCATCGTGGTCAGCCGGGGTACCCAACTCGTCCGGGTGCCCGATGTGGTCGGAAACACGCGTGACCAGGCGACCGCCACGCTTAGAGATGCAGGCTTCCAGGTCAACGTGACCGACGACTTCAGCGAAACCGTCCAGCAGGGCCGCGTCATCAGCCAGAGCCCCGAGTCCGGTGTCTCGATCGACGCGGGTTCGACGGTGACGATCCGCGTCTCGAAAGGGCCAGACACGATCCAGGTTCCTGACGTCATCGACCTGACCGAGGCGCAAGCGCGACGCGAGCTTCAAGACGCCGGGCTACAAGTCGAGGTCTCCTACCAGGAGGATCCGCGCGACACCATCGTGCTGACACAGAACCCGATACCGAATGCCACAGCACGCCGAGGCGACACGGTGCGGATCATGGTCGGCAAGGCTCCCCCGCCGGAGGAGAGCGGCAACGACTAGGAACTCGCGGTCATCACGCGTTCGAGCACCTCTGAGAAGCGCTCCCGGTCCTCGTCCAGAAACGGACTCGGCCCTTTCGTGCGTCCGCCCGAGCGGCGGTGGACCTGCTCGGCGTGGCGCACCGCGAGCTCCATGTCGATGGTGGTCTTGGAGTAGGTACGACCGCGCGGGCTGATGGCATGCGCATCCCTGCCGAGCACCATCGCGGCAAGCCCGATGTCGCCGGTCACGACCACGTCTCCGGGTTCGAGCCGCTCCACGATCGCGAAGTCAGCAGCATCGCGCCCCCCGCTCACCTGCACGCACTCCACCCCCGGGCGGTCGGAGTAACGGCCGAGGTTTTGAGTGGCGTTCGCGATCAACACCGTGGGCACCTTGTGGCGGCGCGCGATAGTCAGCGCCTCGCGAGTCACGGGGCAGGCATCGGCATCGATGTAGAGGGTCGGGGTGGCCATTCGCTCAGTGTAGCGGAGCGCGCCAGCGGCCGCCCTACTCGATAACCACTCCGTGTCCGGGCGGCACGACCTCGATCCAGGTGACGCCCACCGCCAGCGGGAACGGTTCCCCATCGGCGGTCTCGAAGCGCGGAGGAGCATCGACGAACGCGCTCCACCGCACGTCGTAGCGCAGCCCGTCCCGCAACACGACCGCATCACCTTCGCCGTCGAGCCGGATGTCGAGAACGGCCGAGCCAGCCGCATCGCGCATTCCGGTCTCGCGGACCTCGGCGAACATCACGATCACGTTGGCAGCCGCGTAACGGTCGGCGGAGCCCTCATCGGCATGTGGTGCTCCGGCCACGTCGCGCAGCCAGCGACCGGCCTCGGCATCCCACGTCCACAGCGCGTCGTTCCCGCCCGAGAACGGAACGGCGACGCTGGCGACCTCAGGGACCTCGACGGCGCCCTCCTCGTTCTCGCCGGGCACGTCGCCGAAGAGGAGGCTGCGCGGAGGCCCCTCGGTCGCGAAACCGGCATCGCCGGCCGCACCGCGGAGGGCCGTAACGCTCGCGTAGACGTCGTGCGGCGCAGAACGAGCCGGATCGCGCTCGTAGAGCGCCGCCTGGCGCTCCATGCCGAGATCGTCAATCCCCGCCGAGGCGATACGGTCGCGCACCGTCTGGTTCGCGCCCGAGTAGGCGAAGAGCGCGTTGTACTGCGGCACAAGGTAGACGTCGGAGAGCCGCGCGCTACGAACGGGTCCGACCCGCTCCGGCACGGATGAGTGGAAGATCGCGTTGAAGCGCGGGATGCCGCCCTCTGAGAGAGTCTCGTAGACGATGTCGGCCTCGGCGAGTCCGGCCTGGGGGCGCGCAGCCGGAGAGTTCTCGATCTTGACCGAGACGGCCCGCATGTCGATCGACGCGGCATCGGGCGCCAGCTCGCCTGTAAGCGGCCAGTAGACCGGATCGGGCTCTTGCGTGACCACAGAGGATTCGGCCCGGTACAGCAGCCAGACGGCCGCACCAGCGACCGCTATCAGGATGATCGTCAGCACGATCTTCTTGGACAGGCTCATCGGTTTCTCCTCAGCATGAGTGAATGGTCTATCTCAGAGAGGATACTCGTCCCGGAGTCCTCCACGCGATACTTCGCTAGGCAAGAGACTGACCCTCCAGATCACCGAATGCGCCACAGGGTTAGTGGGGTGCGCTTCGCCGACGTCCTTGACGCGCCAGGGCGCAACCTGCTGAGCGGAATGACGGTCGCGCTCGCCATGGTCCCCGAGGCGGTGGCGTTCGCACTCGTCGCACAGGTCGATCCTCTCGTCGGTCTCTACGCGGCGCTTATGATCGCTCTCATCACCTCGATCTTTGGCGGACGGCCGGGGATGATCTCGGGAGCAACCGGAGCGCTCGCTGTCGTGATCGTGTCTCTCGTCGTGACTCACGGAGTCGAGTATCTGTTCGCGGCCGTCGTGCTCATGGGTGTCTTTCAAGTGGCGTTCGGGCTCGCCACGCTCGGCAAGTTCATCCGGATGGTGCCCCACCCCGTCATGCTCGGCTTCGTCAACGGGCTTGCCATCGTGATCTTCATCCACCAGTTCGAGCACTTCCGGATCACCGGGCCGGACTGATCACACGTGTGGATGCAGGGCGGGGACCTCTACACCATGCTCGGCCTGATCGCCCTGACCGTTGCGGTCATCTACCTGGTCCCCAAGGTCACCAAGGCTGTGCCCGCGACACTGGTAGGCATCGTCGGCGTCTCCGTCCTCACTATCGCGCTTGGCATGAACACCCGGACCGTGGGCGACCTCGGCTCGATCGCCGGCGGGCTGCCTGCCTTCGGCTTTCCGGCGGTGCCGTTCACCTTCGAGACACTGCAGATCATCGCTCCCTACTCGCTGATCCTGGCCGCCATCGGCCTCATCGAGTCGCTCCTCACACTGAACCTGGTCGACACGATGACCGACACCCGCGGC
>CAYGKH010000012.1:23022-24215 GCA_964350345.1 uncultured Coriobacteriaceae bacterium | reverse complement strand
TCCCAGCAGCAGGTCCATCACGCGGTGGCCCGGATCGAGGAAGAGTCCGGTGCCGCCCGCCGCCGCCTCGTCGTACCCGTCCGCCCCGTTGGACTGGACATCCGGCCCCCACAGCACGAACGGGACCGCTTCGCCGACGTGCGTCTTGAGTTCGATCGGCGTGGGGTGGTCCGGCATCGCGAGGACGCGCAGATCGCCGGCGTCCTCGGCGGCACTCATCACGCGCGAGATGACCTCGCTGTCGATCGCCTCGATCGCGGCGATCTTGCCCGCCACATCACCCGCGTGGCCGGCCTCGTCGGGCGACTCGACGTGCACGATCACCACGTCGTGATCGTCGAGCGCCGCGAGCGCGCCCTCGGCCTGCGCGGCATAGTCGGTGTCGGGCCCGTCGGTCACGCCCTCGATATCGAGCCGATCGAGACCGAAGAGTACCGCGAGCCCGTTCAGCAGATCGACGCCCGATGTCATCGCGCCGCGCGCCCCACGCAGCTCGCTAAAGGGCACGAGCCCTCCCGGCGCATCGCCCGGCCAGAAGGGCCACACGTCGGTCGGCGCCACGCCCGCAGCCGCGCGACGGCGCGCCGCGACGGCGCTCCTCGCGATGATCGGGCGGGCACGGTCCATGTAGTCGAGCAGCACCCCCGCACCCGAACCGGAGGGAAGGTAGTCCGCGACCGGCTTGTCGGAGATGTCATGCGGCGGCATGTAGCGCCCCTCGAGCAGCTCGCGGCGACCACGCACCACGAGGATGTGCCGGTACGCCACGCCGGGATAGAGCCGGAACGTCTCGTCGTCGAGCGCCGCGGCGATCTCGGCGACCAACTCGCGCGAGTCCGCGGTCGGGATGTGCCCGGCGGAGTAGCTCGCCATGACGCCGTCCTCGAGCGCGACGAGGTTCACCCGCATCGCGATCTCGTCGGCCGCGAGCGAGATGCCCATGCTCGCGGCCTCGATCGCTCCCCTGCCCACGTACGCCGCCACCGGGTCGTACCCGAGTATCGACGTGCACGCAGCCGACGACGACGGCTCCGTGCCCTCCGGCACCGTCTGAGCGAGCCCCGAAGCTCCCTCGCGTGCCATCCGGTCGAGGTTCGGCGTCGACGCTACCTGCAGCGACGTCCGTCCACCGTACTCGGAGAGCGGCCATCCCGCTGCCCCGTCGAGGATCACCACGCAGTACCGCACAGAGT
>CAYGKH010000012.1:16193-23012 GCA_964350345.1 uncultured Coriobacteriaceae bacterium | reverse complement strand
GCACAGAGTCCCTCCCCATCTCGGGTACGAATGAAGGGTACACCATCGCACCGATATCCACGGCTGCCGAGGAGGTCCTCCATGGAAGACACACCTCCCTACACGGGTGCGCCCCTACGCGGCGACGATGTCACGCTGCGCCCGCTCGACCCCGCACGCGTCCCCGAACTAGCCGCCGCCATCGCCGCCGACGAGAACGCCGCACCCTGGTGGGGCACCGACCTCGAAGTCATCGAGCGGTGGCTCACCGCACGCGACGTCACCGTCTTCTCCATCGATCTCGGAGATACCACCGTCGGGATCATCGGGTTCGAGGAGGAGACCGACCCCGACTACCGCCACGCGAGTATCGACCTTACCGTGCTCTCGCCATACTCCGGCCGGGGGCTGGGCCCCGACGCCCTGCGGACTCTCGCCCGCTACCTCTTCACCGAACGCGGCCATCACCGCATCCATATCGACCCCTCGGCGAAGAACGCCAGCGCGATCGGCGCCTACGAGAAGGTCGGTTTCAAACCCGTCGGCATCATGCGCCGCTACGAGCGCGGTCCGGACGGTGAGTGGCGTGACGGGCTGCTGATGGATCTCCTTGCCGAGGAGCTCCTCGGCCGATGAGACGCGTGCGCACCCCTGCGCCCGCCTCGGGTATGATGCACGCATGAAACGAGTGACGACCTACCACGACACCCGCGGCGGCGACGCTTCGCGGCCGACCTTCACCGACGTGGTGATGCGCGGTATCGCGCCCGGCGGCGGCCTCTACGTACCCGACGAGCTGCCCGAGCTCACCCTCGACGAGATCCTCGCATTCGGCACGTGGCCCTACTGGCGACGTGCGGCTGCTCTTTTCTCGCGCTTCGGCGTGGACGTCTCGACGGAACGCATCGACGCGCTTATGCAGTCTGCATATGGCGCGCAGTGGTCCGATCCCCGCATCGCCCCCGTGACCGAGGTCTCGGCTGACATGCACGTCCTCGAGCTGTACCACGGCCCCACGAGCGCGTTCAAGGACATGGCGCTCCAGTGCATGCCGCTCTTCTTCTCCGAGGCCATCTCGATGCAGCAGGCGCGCGGAACGCTGGCCGAGGACTACCTCATCTTGGTCGCCACCTCGGGCGATACCGGCAAAGCCGCGCTCGCGGGCTTCGCCGACCGCCCGCACACGAAGATGGCTGTCTTCTACCCCGCAGACGGCGTTAGCGACATCCAGCGCAAGCAGATGGTCACGCAGAGCGGAGAGAACGTCGCCGTCTTCGGCGTACGAGGCAACTTCGACGACTGCCAGACCGCAGTGAAGGCCGCCTTCGCCGACGCTCGGTTCGCGACCGAACTCCGCGAGCAGCACGGTCTGCGGCTCTCCTCGGCCAACTCGATCAACTGGGGCCGCCTGCTTCCGCAGATCGTCTACTACGTGAGCGCCTACGCCGACATGGTCGCAGGCGGTGGTGTGGTCGCGGGGCGCAGAATCGACGTGGTGGTGCCTACGGGCAACTTCGGCAACATCCTCGGGGCCTACTACGCGAAGCAGATGGGCGTACCGCTCGGTCGGCTGATCTGTGCGAGCAACGAGAACAAGGTGCTTGCCGACTTCATCGCGACCGGCGTGTACGACATCTCGGAGCGTGACTTCGTCACCACCCCGAGTCCCAGCATGGACATCCTAATCTCGAGCAACCTCGAGCGCCAGCTCTACGAACTCACGCGCGACACGCAGCGCACCGCCGGATGGATGGCTTCACTACGCGAATCCGGCCGCTTCCAGGTCGACCGCGAGACGTTCCGAGCGATTCGCGAGCACTTCGCCGCCGACTCGGTGAGCAACGACGAGTCCCTCGCGTGCGTACGCCGGGTGTTCGACGAGCACGGCTACCTTCTCGACCCGCACACCGCGGTCGCGTGGGAGACCGCCGAACGTCTTCGCGGCGAGAATCCGGTTCTCGTGGTCTCGACCGCGCACTGGGCGAAGTTCGGCACGGACGTCTACCGGGCGCTGAGCGGACTGTCGCACTCCGACGAGCTGCCCGCTCGCGTCGCCTCGCTCACGGGTGTCGAACTCCTGGCCGAGGTGCAGCGGCTCGCGCCGGAGGGCGCATGTGCGCCCCGCGCGCTCGCCGAACTCGACAGCGCGACGACGCGCTTCGGCTCAGTCATCGATGTCGACGCGGTGAAAGGCGCGGTCAGGGAGTGGCTCGGCGATAGAGCCCATGCCTCCGGATAGCACCGACTTCAGTCCCCGTCCGCCACCGAACGCACCGGCCACGGCCACGAGCATCAGTATGTTCCACCCGCCGAGCGCCACGGCACCGTGCGGCAACCGGCTGGAGAGGCCGAGTACGATCATCGGCGTGCCGATCGCGGCCAGGACCCGGACGACTTCCATGCGCCGTAGCCCGTCGCTCGACCCGAAGCGCTGGGCGACCACCACCGTGACGACCCCCGCGATGTAGGCCATCACGCTCACGCCGAGGAGCACCATCTCATACCCCATGCCAACGATGATGACCGCCGCTGCCACGGCGGGAGTGACATATGCGAACGCGACCACAGTGATGCTGGACGCCGTGTGCCTATCGGGCCGGCCCCACCGCAGCCACCACGTCACCGCGGGCATCAGGGATGAGACGAGTGTGATAGAGATGACGTATACGGCGACGGCCGATACCGTGACCACGGGTCCTGCCACGTAGTAGATGGGAACCCCCAACGAGAGAACGAACGCGGTGATCAGGAGCGTGTCGGCCCCGAACGACATCGCCTGGCCGTCCAGTGGGTGCGGCTGGCCGGTCCTGTCCGGTGCTCCGCTACGCTCCTCGGTCCCCATGTGGCGCCCCCTGCCGACAGACACGGCGCACACCGCGCAGCGGCTCACCGTCTTCTGTTCATTCCTTCGCCGCGCGGGTCTGGTACCCTGCCGTGACGTAGGATCAGAGTGTGGCCATCTGGATATTGGAGAAGCGTCGACGGTAGAAACTCATGTAGTCGACCTTGCGCTCGAGCGACTCGATGACCGCGTGCGCAAAGTTCACCTTCTCGAACTTCTGCGCGCTTCCCAGTCCTCCCGGGGAGAACACGTTGATCTCCATCAGCTTGTCGCCGACGATGTCGAGCCCGACCAGGAACATCCCGTCAGCCACGAGTTTCGGACGGACGATCTCGGCGATCCGCCGATGGGCATCGGTGATCTCTGCCTGCGCGACCTCCCCGCCTGCGTGGACGTTAGAGCGGATGTCATCGCCCTGGCGCGTCCTGCGAAACGCTGCGTAGCGGCCCTTGTAGCGCAGCGGTTGCCCGTTCATCATGAACAGCCGGATATCGCCCTCCTCGGCGGCCTCGAGGTACTCCTGGACGATCACATACCCGTCGCGGGTGAGAGCATCGATCATCTGGTTGACGTTGCGGGCCGACAGATGGTCCACGAGAAAGACTCCCTGACCGCCCGAACCCTGAAGTGGCTTGATGACGGCGCGTCCACCCTCCTCCTTGATGAACGTCTTGATCTCGTCGCGATCGCGCGTGATGAGCGTGCGGGGCCGGACCTCCTCGGGGAAGAGTTGGAAGTACATCTTGTTCGCGGCCTTGGCCAGGCCGTTGGGATCGTTGAGCACTATCACGCCGTTACGCAGCGCGATTCTGCCGAAGTCGATGCCAGAGACCTGGCGCCAGCCGGACGAGACATCCTGAGCGGGGTCGTTACGCAGCATCAGTACGTCAAGATCGTCGACTGTGATGCGCCGCGTCCGCGCCTTCGGCCCCTTGAGCCCGGAGAGGTACGCGGAACCGACCGTATACTTGTCCTTGGGCGCGTGACGAGCCCTGGCGCGGATCTTCTCGTCCGGGTCGTAGGCGAAGTCACCGGGCGTCATCACCCACGCCTCGTGCCCGCGGTTGATAGCCGTCATCGCCAGGCGGGTACTCGTGTACCCTGCTTTTTCTGTATCAACATCGTTAACGAGGAACCCGATTTTCATCTCGCTTCGGCACCCCCTACTAGTTCGACCACACTCATGCCCATGCGTACGCGTGCGAGACGCTCCTTTGCGTCATCGCGCTCCAAGTATCGCGGAAGAAGTGCCGGCTCGGCGAGCACGTTGCGAAGAAGTAACTCTTCGATGATCGGCATCTGATCGGCCGAGTACTTGCCGAGGAATAACCTGCCGAAATCGCATCCCTCAGCTACATAGTCGAGTATTCCCACGAGCCCACGCAAGTACATCGCGTCTTTCGTGAGCCCTCCTCCCCTGTAAACGCGTGTGGTGAGAGTGAACGCGGCATGGCGCGAGAAACCGTAGCCGGTCATCAACCGGAATGTCTCGACGAACTCAGCACCCGCCGTAAGCGCGTGGACCGCCACGACGCGCGCCGCCAGTACCCGCATCCGCTCCGAATCCAGACCTCCGACCAGATACTCTCCGAGGACCGCAAGCCCCTCCTGTAGCTCGTCGTAGCCCGGGAGGCCTTCGGAAAGAAGCCGGAGCGGCTGGGCGCTGCCGTTGTGGTGCGTGAGCATGTGCGTGCCGATCTCGTGCTGGATGAGCGCATCCGCCCGCGAGCACGGCAGGCGTGTTTCTGCGCCGACGAACAGGCGACCGTTACTCACAAGCAGACCGGCGTAGATGTCGTCGCGCACCTGAGGGAGTGTCCCGAACCCGGGATCTGCGCTGCGATAGGAGTGGACCTCGGCGGCCGCGAGGGCCCGGAACTCCTCGGCAGAGAGAGTGGCGACCGGCCTTCGCCGGGAGGGCGGGAACACTTCGAGGGCCTGCTCCGCGATCGCCAGCAGACCCGGCTCGACGCCACCATAGAGCTGAAGGCTCTCGTGTAAGAACTCGGTCCGCCCGACATCGGAGAGCATCGTCAGTTGCCGGTCGAGCTGGAACTGCGCCCCCCTGAACAGGTGCATCAGCGTCGGGTCCTCGACCCGTTCGGGCCGCACCGACCAGAGTCGCTGCTTCAGTCTCCCCGGGTCCACGGTGAGCGGCCGATAGTCGAAGTGAGGAGCACGCTCGAACCCGTTCCTGCGGAAGTCGGAGAAGGACTGTTCCGCGTTGACCGGCGTTACCTGAAGTAGCAGTTCGAAGCGGGCAGCGACGTCTGCCAGGCGAGCATCGACGTCGAAGACGGCCTTCACGACCGCTCTCCTGCCGAGTTGGTGGTAGTGCGCCGGCCGGGCGGTCGTGCGCGTGTGGGTGAACCGGTAGAAAGCCCGGTCGAGCGCGGTGGTGACCCGTCGCGCGACCTGGCGCACCAGCGCCGGGTAGAGGTCCCCCGCCGGTGTCCGATACACGGGTGAGACCTCCAGCCCGAGGAGACAGGCTCCGCAGCGCTCGAGCGCTGCCGCGGTCAGCAGCGGGCGCATCCCGGGCGGCGCGATAGCGGTGCGGATCTCCTCGGAGACGTGGGAGGGTTGCCGCGCGACCTGCGACTCCCCGAGCGCGGTCAGCAGCTCTTGCACCGTCCGCGCGAGCAGGGTCCCGCGCGGGCGAATCACCGTGTAGGCCGGGGACGGGGTCTCGCCCTCGGGCGTACCGTCTCCCCCGCCCGACCAGACCTCGACGATGAGGAACGTCCCGTACATCTGCGCCATGTGTGTGGCGATCCGCTCCACAAGCGCGGCGGTCTCGCGATGGCGTCCGGGAACGGCACTGGCCTGCAAGAACGACGCACCGCCGACGACGAGCCGGTCGGTACCAGGATCGGACCGCTTCGCGGGCTTGCGGTAGACGACCAGGAAGGGCAGCTGACGGTCGACATGCAGTCGGCCCCACACTGGCATCGAGTGACGGGCGCTAGCGCCCTCGGCAAGACGCGCGACGATGGCGTCGAGACGCTCGCCGCTCATCGAGGCTGGCCGGATCACAGTCGTACCTGCGCGACGGCGTCCTCGGCGATCGGAACGCACCCGCTGAGCACCGCCCGTAGCCGTTTCACCGCATCGATATCGACCTCGCCCGTCCACTCGTCCATGAACATCTTCTTGAACTCGAGCGCAATCACCGCGACCCTGCCACGGTAGCGCCTGTGTGCCCATGCCGGGAAGTGCCCACCGAGAAACCGGACGTTCTCGCGCGCATCGAGCCCTGCCGCCGAGAGGTGATCGAGCGTACGCGCTACGAGCGGAGACCAGCGCTCGGTGTCGAGCGTTCCCGTGCCCACGTTGACCTCGGGGTTCGCGGAGTGATCGTCGGGGGGCGCCCCGGGGCCGCCACGTCGGTGGTTGTAGCTGTGCACATCGAAGACGACCGCAGCGCCGTGCGCGGCGACCAACGCATCGAGCAAGCGCCCTGCGGCGGTATGGAAGCGGCCGTAGATCGCGAGGGAGCGGTCGATCTCGTCTGTGGAGAGCTCGTCACGCCAGACATCGAGGCCCCATGCGTCGGCAGGATCGCGGTAGACCGCGTGACTCCGCGGCCTGTTGAGGTCGACCTCGAAACGGGAGCGGTGAGCCACGATCCGGCTCACTCCGACGTCGGCGATCATATCTGTGTGGGGGTCCTCCTCGCGCAGACGAACGAGAGGGTCGAGCAGGCACAGCGACTCTAATGTGCCCCGCATCTCATGCCCGGCGTGAATGGCGGCGGTGGCGACGCAGCCACCGGCGTCGACGAGGTCGAACTCAGTCATCAGCATCCTCGAAGCACGGGGAAACACTGTCAAGGGGATGATACCCTGCCGCACTTCCAAAACGGGGTATGTATCCGTAAGGACCCCCGAGGAAAGGCCGAGGCGATGGAGTGCGACTTCAGCGGAAGAGTAGGACTCGTCACGGGCGGTGCAGCAGGCATCGGCAGGGCCATAGCTGTGGGACTGGCCAGGCTGGGC
>CAYGKH010000012.1:13882-16093 GCA_964350345.1 uncultured Coriobacteriaceae bacterium | reverse complement strand
GGGCGGTGCAGCAGGCATCGGCAGGGCCATAGCTGTGGGACTGGCCAGGCTGGGCGCCCACGTAATGGTCTCCGACAGCGATGCGACGGGAGGACACGGCACCGTCAAGGCGATCCTCGATTCCGGCGGCCACGCCTCGTTCCATGAGTGCGACACGACCGACCGGTCACATGCCAGACACTGGTCGATACCACACTGGGCTCCTTCGGCGCGATACACATGGTCGCCAACGGCCTCGGTTCCGGAAGCCATGCCGCAGTCACTGCGGACTACCCCATCGATGAGTGGCGGGAAGTTGTCTTCACACACCTCGATGCGGTCTTCTTCTGCATGCATGCACAGATTCCGGCTCTCATCCGTTCCGGCGGCGGTTCGATCGTCAACATCGCCTCGGTACTCGGACTCGTCGCCTGGCCTCAGGCTCCTGCCTACGTTGCGGCAAAGCACGGCGTCATCGGGCTTACCAAGGCCGCAGCGGTCGAGTACGCAGCGAAGGGCGTGCGCGTCAATGCCGTAGCGCCCGGCATACTGGAGACATCCCTGCTCACCGACGCGGGTGTGACCGTGGGCTCCGAGATGCAGGCATTCATCGCGGAGAAGCACGCCGTAGGGCGTCTCGGCACGCCCGAGGAGATCGCCGAGGCTGCGATCTGGCTGCTCTCAGACGGCGCGTCCTTCACCACCGGGGCCACGCTATCCGTAGATGGCGGATTCACCGCGCTTTAGGGGACCGCCGCTCGCGGGGATCAAATTCACTCCAGGATCAACTGGGCGAGCACGAGATCGTGCCAACGTCCGAACTTGTCGCCGACCTCGCACAAGGTCCCGACCTGCACGAACCCCATTCGCTCACCCATAGCGACGCTGGCGTCGTTGCCCGCCACGATCTGCGCGATGAGTACGTGGTGGCCGACCGCCCGCGCACGATCGATGAGCGCCTCCATGATCGCGCTCCCGACCCCCTCGCCACGGACGTCCTCACGGACATAGACGGATGTCTCGACGGTCCTGTGCCACGCGGGCCGGCTGGCCCACGGACTGATCGAGCCCCAGCCGACGACGTCTCCATCGCGCTCAGCGACCAGGACCGGGTGTTTTCCGTCGCGGTTCGTGACCCACTCACGCCGACTCTCCGCCGATACCGGCTCCGTGTCGAACGTTGCCGCCGATCCGACCACGTAGTGGTTGTAGATGCGGGCGATAGCCTCCCCGTCCTGAAAAGTCGCGTCTCTGATGTGAGTGATCAATCTCGGCCCCCTCGGCACCCATGATTGGCATACCCGTTGCTAGTATATCGGCAGAGTCAGCGACCCGCCTTCTCCTCCCCCCCTCGGGTGGGTAACGCGGCTCACGACAGGACAGGACGCGCCAACCCCCCTCGGCGCGTCCTGTTGTCGTTCCCGGGGTCCGTTGTGTCCCGCGACCTAGCCGAAGCGGCCCGTTATGTAGGCCTCGGTGCGCGCGTCGCCGGGGTTGGTGAACATCACGCGGGTCTCCCCTACCTCGATGAGTTCGGCGGGACGATCCATGCTTTCGCGCAGCATGAAGGCGGTCTGATCCGAGATACGGGCGGCTTGTTGCATGTTGTGTGTGACGATGACGATCGTGACGTGCTCTTTGAGCTCTGCGATCGTATCTTCGATCTGCTGAGTCGAGATCGGGTCGAGCGAGGAAGCTGGCTCGTCCATAAGGACGACCTCGGGTCCTGTCGCCAGCGCGCGAGCGATACAGAGGCGCTGCTGCTGGCCTACGGAGAGTTCGAACGCATGCTTCTTGAGGTCCTTCTTGACCTCGCCCCACAGTGCGGAGCGCTTGAGCGCACGTTCGACCACATCGTCGAGTTCGGAACGCTTACGTATGCCCTGGGTCCTCGGACCGTACGCGACATTGTCGTAGATGGTCATCGGGAACGGGTTGGGCCTCTGGAATACCTGGCCGACCATCGTGCGCAACTCGACCGGGTCGAGCTCCTTGCCGTAGATGTCCACTCCGTCGAGGAGGATCTCTCCCTCGACCTTCGCGTTACCCAGCTCATCGTTCATGCGGTTGAGGCAGCGCAGGAGCGTGGACTTCCCACACCCCGAGGGGCCGATGAGCGCCGTGACCGCACACGCGGGGATGTGCATCGACACGCCGGCGACAGCAGTCTCGGACCCGTAGGTCACCGAGACTTCCTTCAGATCAAAACTCCCGCTGGCACCCTTTTCTGCC
>CAYGKH010000012.1:0-13782 GCA_964350345.1 uncultured Coriobacteriaceae bacterium | reverse complement strand
GCACCGGCGAGGACCGACTTGCCGATTCCCATGAGGACCACGAAGAGCGCAAGGCCGAAGAGGCCGTAGACGATCGACGGAACGCCCGCCATGTTGCTGATCGACAGGCGGATCATGCGCGTGAACCGGCTCCTCGGCGCGTACTCGGAGAGATAGATGCCGGCCGCCACACCCACTGGCAACGAAAGCGCCGCCGTGCCGAGTGTGAGCGCAAGTGTCCCCATGATGACCGGGAAGATGCCGCCTTCCCTCATCTGCTTGCGTGGTACATCGGTCAGGAACTCCCAGCTGATCGCAGATGAGCCCCGGATGGTGATGTAGACGAGAAGGAAGAGCGCTGCGGCCACCACGAGCGCCGCAGCGGATCCCGTGATGCCCACCGCGATCGTCTGCGTGATGCGCGCGTTGCGTATACGGCTCATCGGCGCCACCTCTTGCGTTGTTTCTCAAGAACCAGGTCGGCAACGAGGTTGATCACGAAGGTGATCGCAAAGAGTACCATGCCGAGGCCGAAGAGGACCGACTGGTGCAGACCGCCCTGAACGACGCTGCCCATCTCGGCGGCAATCGTGCCTGTGATGGTGCGGACCGAATCGAAGAGCGATCCGGGGATGCGGGGGGCGTTGCCGGTGAGCATGAGCACAGCCATCGTCTCGCCGATGGCGCGACCCATGCCGAGCATCACTGCGGCAAGAATGCCCGGTGACGCGGAAGGCAGCACGACCTTGTGCACCGTCTGCCAGCGCGTGTTGCCGAGCGCGAGTGAGCCCTGACGCAGGTCGTCGGGGACGGCGTGAAGCGCGTCCTCGGAGATCGAGACGATCGTCGGGGCGATCATGAAGGCGAGCACGATGGCCGCCGACAGCGCGCCGAGGCCGCTATCCGCCCCGAACGTGTCCTTGACCCACGGGACGACGATAGCGATACCCACCAGTCCGTAAACGACCGAGGGCACGGCGGCCATGAACTCAATGATCGACTTGGCGACCTCTTTGATCCTGCGATCTGCAAACTCTGAGATGAAGAGGGCTGAGGCAATGCTCACCGGGACGGAGAGGAAAAGTGCCGTAAGCGTGACAGCAGCCGAGCCCGCCAGAAGCGGGATGAAGCCGAAGCGCGGCTCTGCGATCGTCGGATACCATTCGCGGCCGGTAAGCATTGTGAAAAACCCGACCTCGGTCAGCGCGCGAAGCGCATTCAGGCCGAGAAAGGTGCCTATAGCCGCAAGGATGAGAAACGCGATGAGGCCGCTAATCGATATGAGTCGTTTGACAACGCCGTCGGCCGCCCGGCTTGAGACCGGGCGGCCGAGACGCCGCCTCGAGAGAGAGGGCGCTGGCATGCGACTAATTCGTCGTGACAAAGCCGAGCTCGGCGACGATAGCCTGGCCGTCCGCGCTCAGAATCCAGTCGATATAGGCCTGCGCCGCCTCGCTAAGCGTACCGGCGGCGTACATGAAGAGCGGGCGGGCGACGCTGTAGCTGCCGTCCTTGACCGCATCCGCGTTGGCCTCGACACCATCGATCTTGAGCACTTTGATCTCCGGCACTAGATACCCGAGGCCCACGTACCCGATCGCGGATTCGTTGGCGATCGTCTCGTCGACGATGCCCTGGGTGGAGGGGAGCAGCCGCGCATTCGGCGAGTAAACCGCCTCCTTGTCGTCTTGCTGAATGACGTGCTCCAGGATGAAGTCGTAGGTACCGGAGGAGCTGTCACGGGCGAGCAGGACGATATCGAGATCCGGACCTCCGACCTCGCTCCAGTTGGTGATCTCACCACGATAGACTGCGCCAAGCTGCTCGAAGGTCAGGTCTTCTACCTCAAGGCTCGGATTAACGACCACCGCGATGCCGTCGTAGGCGACCACGAATTCGGTCACGTCCACACCGTTGGCCTCGGCCTGGTCGACTTCCTCGTCCTTGATGGGACGAGAGGAGTTGGCGAGATCAACGGTACCGTTGATGAGCGACGCGATCCCGGTCCCCGATCCACCGCCGGCGACCGAGATATCTACGCCGCCGAACTCGTCCATAAACACCTCGGCTAACGCCTGCCCGAGGTTGACCATCGTGTCAGAGCCTTCGACCGTGATCGAACCGGTCAACTCAGCGGGAGCCTCTCCCCCGGCGGGAGTATCCGAGACCTCGTCACCACCGTTACCGCAGCCCGCGAGACCGAATGTGCCCAGGGCAAGGACGGCGACGAGGACAAATGCAAGGAATTTCTTCGCCTTCACTGGATTCCCTCTCCTTACTTGTGTGTCTTAACGACTCTGCCGCCGGCATCGGACCGGTGACAAGTGCCATGCTATGCCCGTAGAGCGGGCCGGTGGTTGCACCGCTGTTAACTTCGCGCACATCTATGTAAAAGAGTTGTTAAGCGCCGTCGCATCGCGGGAATAGCGTGTAATGATGTGAGCGTACCCTACCGAGAGGGATCTGACGTGGCACGCATCCTGATCGTGGAAGACGACCCCATCATCGGCCAGACGGTCGACTACGCTCTGCGCAGGGCGGGTTTCGAGACCGAGCTCTACCAGGACGGCGCCGCGGCACTCGAGGCGACCCGCGAGCAGTTGCCCGACCTCATCGTGCTCGACATCATGCTGCCCGGCATGGACGGCTACACCTTCGCGGAGCACTTCCGGCGCCACGACAGGGAAACCGCGATCATCATGGTCACCGCTCTGGACCAGGAACGTGACAAGGTACGCGGCCTCGATGCCGGAGCTGATGACTACATCACGAAGCCGTTCTCAATGGAGGAGTTGCTCGCTCGTGTGCGCGCGAACCTGCGACGCGTCCGAGAGCGTGAAGTGCTTGCGAACGATGAGCCGATCCACACCGGCGACCTCGTGATCGAGCCAAGTGAACTGCGGCTCACAGTCAAGGGTGTACCGGGAAGACTTCGCCTCAAGGAGTTTCAACTCCTCGTCGCACTCGCCACCAAGCAAGGAGCGCTCCAGACGCGGCAGAAACTCGCGAGTCACGTCTGGGGCTACGAGTTCCTCCCCTCCTCGCGCACCATCGACGTGCACATCCGCCGCCTGCGACAGGCGATCGAGGACCCGAGCGACTACTTCTACGTACACACCGTTCACGGCATGGGATACCGGTTCGAACCGGTACTCAAGTCCGAGGCTGACGCTGGCGGCGACCAGGCGTGACACAGGCCGCCCAACGGCTCCTCGGTTCCTACCGCATCCGTCTCGCACTGGGGTTCCTACTAACGATCGCGATCGTCGCGGGTTCATGGACGTGGAGCCTCTACCGCCCGCTCACCAACACCGTCATTGAGCAGCAGCAAGGTCACCTGCTCGCCGTCGCGCAAGCAGGTGTACTCGTCCTCGAAAAGACGCAGGTTAACGCTCCTGACACGCTGCGCCGCCTCGTGACGAATACCGACCTCCGCATGATGATCGTAGCAGCCGACGGCAGCGCCATCGCCGACTCGGAAGGCGACCCCGCCACCGTGGAGAACTACGGTGCCCGCGCCGAGATCATCGAGGCTCTGGCGGGCAGGACCGGGATTGAACGACGTGTCAGCGAGATGCATGGTATCGAGCACATCTACGTCGCGGTGCCGGCGAGTTTTGTGGGAGAGAACGTGGCACTCCGGGTAAGCGAGCCGATCGAGGAGATCAACGCGCTCGCCGCCCGGACACGCCGCAGCAGCCTGATCCTGCTCGCAGCTGCTCTGCTCGCAGCTGCTCTGCTCGCAGCGCGGCTGGCCGTGGTCGCCGCCGCTCCCATCGAGCGGCTCTCCTCGGCGGCCCAGCGGATGGCCGATGGCGACCTGCGTACAGCGATCCCTGACGAGCGAGGAGAGCTTGCGGCGCTCTCCTCGGCCCTCACCGGCCTGCGCGAGCAGATGCGTCGGCGCCTCGACGAACTGAGTGCGGAGAAGCATAATCTTCGCGGCGTCCTCGACGGGCTGACCGATGCCGTGTTCCTGCTCCACGACGAAACGATCGTGTTCGCCAACAGCGCGGCGAGCCGACTCTTCCGCGCGCCGGCTCTCGGCTGGGTCGACAAGCGCCTCGGGCAGACAGAGCTTCCCGCCTCGGTCACCGGGGTCGTCTCCGAGCTCTCGCTCGCCGAACACAACGCAGTCACCGAAATCGGCCCCGACCCGGCCGGGCGCACCCTGCGCATCTCGGTGATGCCGCTCAACCCGACCGACCGCTTCCGCCGCACATTGGTCGTCGTGTCCGACACCACCGACCGCACCCGCGTCGAACGGATGCGCCGAGACTTCGTAACCAACGCAAGCCATGAACTGAAGACCCCGGTCTCGGCGATCCACCTGCTCGCGTCCTCGGCGATGGACGCCGCGAGCGATGGCGACACCGACCAGGCGCTCGCGTTCGCGGTCCAGATCGAGGCGGAGTCGGCGCGACTCGGCCGCCTCGTCAGTGACCTGCTCGACCTCTCCCGCCTCGAGGCTCTACCCGCCCCCGGGACGCTCACCGACGTACGTGAGGCAGTCACCAACGCGCTGGCAGGCCATCGCGCCGCAGCGCATGCAGGGGGGCTCGAGCTCATCGTCGACGACAAGGGCGCGACCGGTGTCGACACCTTCGTGCGGGCCGACCCGACCGATGTCGCCATCGCGTTGGACAACCTGCTGGACAACGCGATCAAGTACACCGAGGCCGGTTCGGTGACCGTGCGGATAGAGGCCGAGCCCGACACGGTGCGCCTCGTGGTGAGTGACACCGGCATCGGCATCCCTGAAGGCGACCTGCCGAGGATCTTCGAGCGCTTCTACCGCGTGGACCGGGCGCGCTCACGGGGGAGCGGCGGCACCGGACTCGGACTCGCGCTGGTGCGACACGTCGTCGAGCGTTCAGACGGCACGGTCGAGGTCTCCTCGGCAGTCGGAGACGGCACGAGTTTCGCCGTCACGCTCCCCCGCGCTTAAGTCCGCGCTTCGCGGGTCACCCACCAGATGTAGGCTCCCACGAACGCGGTGAGAAACGCCGAGCCGAGCATCCATGAGGCGATTATGTCGCCGAGAAAATGTACACCGAGGTAGACCCGCGAGAGCGCGACCCCGAGCGCGATCAGCGAGCAGGCGATCCAGGCGCCGAGCTTCACGCGTGGAGTGCGTGCACGGGTGAAGAAGATGAACGCCACGATCCCGAAGAACAGAAACGCCGCCAGCGCGTGTCCGGAGGGAAAACTGTAGCTCTCCGGGACAGGGATGCGCGCGAACTCGATGCCCGGGCGCGCACGCTCGATGAGCTCTTTGAGGACACTGCCTGCGGTCGTTCCGATGACCATGGTGGCGCCAAGAAGGACAGCCTCGGCCTTCATGCGGCGCAAGAAGAGCCAGGCGACTCCCAGTGCGGTCAGTATCGCCATCGTCCAACGGTCGCCGACGAACGTCAGCAAACGCGCGGAGTCCTCGAGCGGGCCGAACTCCACGACCCGCATGGCAGCCGAGAGACGCGCGTCGAAACCCTGGAACGCAGGGAAGAACAGGATCGATGCCGTCAGCATCACCAACATCGTGAGCGCTATACCCGTCACCGCGACCGCGATTCCCGGCACCGGGTCGCGCCTCCAGGGCTGAGTGCGCCTCGGCGTCACCATACTCCCCTCACGCTCCGGCCGCATCCACGAGGCGTGCGGCGACCTGCTTCTTGCGGGACAGCACACCATCGAGCCATGCAGAACCACCCGCGAGCGTGACTCCCAGTCCGCGCTCGGCGAGCCGCGTCTTCCCGATTGCGATGATCTCGCTGCCCTCGCGGACGACGTCGGTCACCATAACGAGCACGAGATCGTATCCGCGAGCGTCGCGCAGGACCTCCATGACGGCGCGGATCTCCTCGACGTGCTCCATGACCTCGGCCACATCCACGGTCTCGATCTGCCCGATGGCCGCGATGGTGTCGGCCACCCGGTACTCCTTCAGGTCCCCCTTCACCGCGCGCTCCGCCGAGAACGCCTGACCGGCGGTGCGGGCCTTGAACATCTCCATACCGAACTCGGTCGGATCGATATGGAGGCGCTTGGACAGTTCGGCAGCGACCCGGCGGTCTGAGTCGGTCGTGGTGGGAGACTTGAGGAGCACGGTGTCGGAGAGTATCGCTGCGAGAAGTACGCCGGCTATCGGCTCGGGGATTCCGACACCGAGTTCGGAGTAGCGCATCGCGACCACCGTCGCGGTGGCACCGACGGGGATGTTGAGGAAGAGGATGGGTCCGTAGGTCTGCACGTCACCGATACGATGGTGATCGACGACCTCGACCACTTCGGCCTCCTCGATCCCGGGAGCGGACTGCGCCGTCTCGTTGTGGTCGACGAGGATCACGCGCCTACGGATGCCGCGCGCGATGTTGGTACGCGTGACCATGCCGATAGGCCTACCCGGGGCGTCGACCACAACAGCCTCGCGGTGCACTGAGCCGAGCAGGTCTTCGAGAGCCTCGGAGAGCAGCATATCGGGACCGAAGCGCAGGATGTCGGTGTCCATGACATCAGCGACAGTATGTGAGAGGTTGACGAGCCGTGCGGCGGCGTAGGTGTCGTGGAAGGTCGAGATCACGACCGCGCCCTTCGTTCGCGCGAGCTCGATGACGTCGCCGTCGGGACGCGACCCGCCGGTGACCAGCAGGCATGCAACCCCTGCATCGAGTGCCATAGGCTGCGTCCGCTTCCGGTCCCCGACGATGAGCGTGTCGCCCGGCTTGATGTAGCCGAGCATCGTGGAGGGCTCCATCGCGCCGATCAAGACCCCACCGGAGAGTACGGTCTGCGGGTCGCCGGCGAGCAAATCACCGTCTACGACCGCCACGAGATGCTCGGCGGTGACCGCGACCTTCGTGAAGCCGCGTATCTCGGTATCGCCGAGGTACGCCTCGGCGAGGATCGTTTGGTTCACCAGGCCCCGGACAACGCCATTCTCGAGAACGGGCAGAGCCCGAACGTCGCGGTCACGCATGAGCCGCCCGGCCTCGAGCATGGTACGCCCGGTTTCCACGCTCACCACATCGGGCGTCATGACGTCGCGAACGCGGGTATAGACGTGAGCGATCTCCTCGGGAAGCCGCACTCCGAAACGCTCGAACACCCAGGCTGTTTCGGGAGGGACGGGGCCGAGCCGGGCGGGTACGTAGACGTTGGCGGTGTCGGTGAGGTTCTTGAGGTGCGCGTAGCCGACCGCCGAACAGATGGAATCGTTGTCCGGGTTCCTGTGACCGAAAACGAGTACCTGGCTCATCGAGCGCCCACTCCCTCACGTACGTCCGCACCTGCGGACACGCCCGTCTGCGTCTTAGTCTCGCACGTTGCGAAGCGGCGCGAAACCCGCAAGCAGCTTCTTGGTCTGCCCGTTGCGGAACGCGACCGTGACCTTGTCCGCATCCACCGCCGTGACAGTGCCCATACCGAACACCTTGTGTTCGACGCTCGCTCCCGCCTCGAAGGTCTCCACGTCGGCCGCCGGCTTCGGCCCGGGCGAGGTGCGCGGTGCCCCGGAGCCGAACACGCGTCCCTCACCCGGAGGGACCGTGGAGCGGCCGGTCCCGTACGCCGCGCCTCGAGAGCCCGCGCTGCGCCGCTCGTACCCGGTGCCCGGCACGCCCTGCGATCCGGCGCCACTCGTCTGTACGTGCTCGTCGGGGATCTCGCCGATGAAACGGCTCGGCATATTGTACTGCATCGAGCCGAAGAGGCTGCGCGAATGCGCGTGCGTGAGGTAAAGGCGTTCGCGCGCGCGGGTGATGCCCACATACGCCAGACGGCGTTCCTCCTCGAGACCGGACTCGTCGAACATCGAGTTGGCATGAGGGAAGATCGCGTCCTCGAGCCCGACGATGAAAACGACCGGGAACTCGAGTCCTTTCGCTGTATGCACGGTCATGAGGGTGACGGCCCGCTCGCCATCGACGAGCGTGTCCATGTCGGTCCGCAGCGCGACCCACTCCATGAACGCGGGCAGGTCCGGCGCATCGTGTGTCTCGGCGAACTCTCCTACCACGCCGAAGAACTCGCGGATGTTCTCCACGCGGCTTCGCGCCTCTTCGGTGCGCTCGGCCTCCAACGAGCTCACGAGGCCCGAGAGGTCGACGACGCCTTCGATGAGTTCTCTCAGGTCGGTGCCGGGGGCGGCGGCGAGCTCCCGCATCTCATCAAGCAGACCGAGGAAGGCGCCGATGCGCATTCGAGGCGACGTCCCGAGCCATTCTTCATCGGCCGAGGCGCGCAAGGCATCCTCGAATCCGACACCACGCTGGGCGGCCCCGAACGCCACCTTCTCGAGCGTCGCGTCTCCGATACCGCGCTTGGGCTTGTTGACGATACGCCTGAGCGCGATCTCGTCGGCTGGATTCGCCACAGCCCGCACGTACGCCATCACATCGCGGATCTCGGCACGGTCGAAGAAGCGCGTGCCGCCGACGATCTGGTAGGGAACACCGTTGCGCAAGAAAACGTCCTCGACCACGCGTGACTGCGCGTTGGTGCGGTAGAAGACAGCCATATCCGCATACGAACGGCCCTCCTCGCGCAGCAGACGCTCTATCTCGACCGCCACGAAGCGAGCCTCGTCACGCTCATCGGTCGCCTGGTAACGGCTGATCGACTCGCCGCCGGCGTTGGCTGTCCACAGAGTCTTGGGCTTGCGCCCTGCGTTGTTGGCCACGACCGCGTTCGCCGCCGCCAGGATGGTCGCGGTCGAACGGTAGTTCTGCTCAAGCTTCACGACCGCCGCGTCCGGATAGTCGCGCTCGAACTCAAGGATGTTGCGGATATCGGCGCCACGCCAGCCGTAGATCGACTGGTCGTCGTCGCCGACCACCATGAGGTTGCGATGCTTCGCCGCAAGCAGCTTCACGATCCGGTACTGCGCGTGGTTGGTGTCCTGGTACTCGTCGACGTGCAGGTAGCGAAAGCGGTCCTGATACGCCTCGAGCACGGTGGGGTTCTCGGCCAGCAGCCTGTGCGCCTCGACGAGCAGGTCGTCGAAGTCGAGCGCGTTGGCCTCGCGCACGCGTTTCCGGTAGCGTGGGTAGACCTTCGCGGCGGCCTTGTCGAGCGGGCTTACCGCGCTCGCTGCAAACTCGTCGGGCTCGATCAGCTCATTCTTCGCCGAGGAGATCCTGCCGACGATCCCGTTGACCGGGTAGCGCTTTGGATCGAGCTCGAGATCGCTCATCACCGCCGTGATCATGCGCTTGGCGTCATCGGCGTCGTAGATCGTGAAGTTACGAGTGAGGCCGGCGCGCTCCGCGTTAGCTCGCAGCATCCGCACACACATCGCGTGGAAGGTCATCACCCACATCGCCCGCGCTCCCGGACCTGCGATCTCGGCGAGACGACAACGCATCTCCTCGGCAGCCTTGTTCGTGAAGGTGATGGCGAGGATCTCTCCCGGGGACACGCCGAGGTCACCCACCAACCGGGCGATCCGGTAGGTGAGCACACGCGTCTTGCCCGAGCCAGCCCCGGCGAGCACGAGGAGCGGTCCCTCGGTCGCGGTGGCGGCATCGTGCTGCGCGGGATTGAGGTCGGAGAGGTCGATAGTCATAGGCTGTTCAGTCTAGCCGTTCGGGGCGGTCGAATCTATGCGCAATCCAATCCGAGCGGCGCGAACGGGACTACTTGACGAACTTGATCATCGAGAACGACTCGCCGGAGTCACGAAGGCACGCATCGTGGATGACCTGCCGCTCACCCTTGATGTACTGGATGTTGCCGCACGTCTCGCAGACCGATAGCCCGCATACCGTGCAGGCGCCGATGCGCTGCGTCCCGACCGCTCCGCAGTGTGGACAGAACTTCTTTGACACCCCACCGGTGAGGCTCAATCTCTCGCTCTTCTCCCCGACGACCCGGCACGCCGGCTATCAACGCAAGACATACACCGGGTCTCAGGCAAGACTCCTGCCGACAGCCGCGGCTATTGGCTTAAGTTCGCTTAGTAGGTGCCGCAGTCCTGCAAGGTCGAGAGATTGCGGGCCATCGCAGAGAGCGGTCCGTGGGTCGGGGTGCGCCTCGACCATGATCCCGTCGGCACCCACCGCCACCGCGGCCCGTGACACTGCAGGGACAAGGTCCGCCGACCCGGTAGGATGCGACACATCGACGATGATCGGAAGGAGCGAGAGTTTCTTGACGACCGGAACGGCAGTGATGTCGAGCGTGAAGCGTGTCGCCGTCTCGAAGGTACGGATGCCGCGCTCGCACAGGATGACGTTGTCGTTGCCGAGCATGGTGAGGTACTCACTCGCCTGCAGCCACTCCTGGATCGTTGCGGCCATGCCCCGCTTGAAGACGACCGGCTTGCGACTCTCGGCTGTGATCTGCCCGATCTTCTTCAGCAGGCTGAAGTTCGCCATATTGCGGGTGCCAATCTGCAGAATGTCGGCGTATGCATCGACGATCTCGGCGTGCGCCGAATCGGTGACCTCGGTGACGAAGAGCAGCCCGTGCTTATCGGCCGTCTCGCGCAGGATTTTCAGACCCTCCTCCTCCAGACCCTGGAAGGAGTGCGGGCTCGTGCGCGGCTTGTAGGCTCCGCCACGAAGCACGCGCACCCCCATCTCAACGAGTGCTGCGCCGACCTCGTCCATCTGGTCCCGGCTCTCAACAGAGCACGGGCCGGCGATGATGGTCACTCCGCCGTCGCGCTCCACCGCGCCAACCGCCGCAGCGGTCTGGTCACCCTGCGCGGCGCTCATCCTCGCAGCTCCTTCATCACGTGAAGAACGGTCTCGTATATCTCGCGAAGATTGTCGGCATAGAGCGGGCCCTCGTTGCACTTCGCGAGGTTAGAGAAGATCTCCTCCTCGCGCTTGGGATCGTAGAGTCCCCAGTGCACGTGAGGCTTCAGGCCCCGGATCGCAAGCGACTCGGCGGCCCGCTCGTTGAGGAGGCGCACCAACTGACAGTCGATCTCATCGATGCGCTCGCGGTGCGCCTGAATCTGCTCCTGCGCCTGGGCGGATGGCTGGTCTGTCATCTTAAGATCCCCTACTCCCATTCAATGGTGCCGGGCGGCTTGCTCGTGATGTCGTACGCGACACGGTTGATGCCGTCGACCTCATTGATGACGCGGCTGCTGATCTTTGCGAGCAGTTCGTGCGGCAGTCGTGCCCAGTCTGCGGTCATCGCATCCGCCGAAGAGACGGCGCGCACGATGATCGGGTGCCCGTAGGTGCGCTCATCCCCCATCACGCCGACGCTACGGATGTCGGGCAAGACGGCGAAGTACTGCCAAACCTCGCGGTCGCGATCCCATGCAAAGATCTCCTCGCGAATTATAGCATCGGCAGCGCGCAGAAGTTTGAGCTTCTCATGGGTGATCGCGCCGATGATGCGCACGCCAAGCCCCGGTCCGGGGAACGGCTGCCGGTGAACGATCTCGTCGGGAAGACCGAGTTCGGCACCGACCGCCCTGACCTCATCTTTGAAGAGAGCCTTGAGCGGCTCGATCAGATCGAAGTGTACGCCCTCGGGGAAGGGGATCAGGTTGTGATGACTCTTGATCTTCGCAGCCGTCTTGTTCCCGGACTCGATCACATCGGGGTAGAGCGTACCCTGCGCGAGCCACTTCACTCCCTCGAGCTTCTCGGCCTCCTCGAAAAATACCTGCCAGAACTCCTCACCGATGATCCGGCGCTTCTCCTCCGGATCGGTCACGCCTGCGAGCTTGGTAAGGTAGCGCTCCTCGGCCTCGACGTGCACGAGATCGATCTGGAACTGATCGCGGAAGGTCCGCACGACCTCCTCGGCCTCGTTGAGGCGCATCAGACCGTGATCGACGAAGACGCATGTGAGCTGATCGCCGATGGCCCGATGAAGCATCGCAGCGACCACGCTGGAGTCCACGCCACCCGAAAGCCCGCAGATGACCCGGGCATCGCCGACCTGCTCGCGCACCGTCGCGACAGTCTCCTCGATGATGTTGAGCATCGTCCAGACCGGCGGGATACCCGCGATGTCGTGAAGGAAGCGCTTGATGATCTGCTCGCCGAACTCGGTATGCACGACCTCGGGATGGAACTGTGTCGCGTAGAGTCCACGCCCGACGTGCTCCATCGCCGCGACGGCAGTCGTCTCGGTTCGGGCGGTGACTGTGAAGCCTGCGGGCACCTCGCCCACGCTGTCACGGTGGCTCATCCAGGCGGTCGACCGTTCCGGGACGTCCTCGAGCAGGCGGCACTGGGGTTCGAGCACCGTAAGTTCCGCGAACCCATACTCGCCGATATCGGTCTTGGGTACCGAGCCTCCCAGCTCGAGAGCCATGAGCTGCATCCCGTAACAGAACCCCAGCGTCGGCACGTCGATATCGAGGATGCGGGCGTCCATCTTCGGCGCCCCCTCGGCATAGACGCTCGCCGGACCACCCGAGAGGATCAGCGCTGCAGGTTTGCGACGCTCGATCTCCTCGGCCGAGATGTCGAAAGGAACGATCTCCGAGTAGACGCGCGCGTCACGGACCCGGCGCGCGATCAACTGCGCGTACTGGGCCCCGAAATCCAGGACGAGTACTGTCGGCTGCTGCTGATGATAGTCGGCTGACGCCATGACTAACAACCCATGCCCACGCCCTGCGACTGCTGGAGGACCTTGCCCTCAGTCTGCAGCGAGGGAGCGACCATGACCTCGGCCTTCTGGAACGCCTTCAGGTTCTCATAACCCGTGGTGGCCATCGAGGTCCTCAATCCGCCGAGAAGGTTGAGGGTACCGTCGTTCTCGTGCGCCGGGCCGAGAAGAACGTCCTCGAGCGAGCCCTTGATGCCGGCACGCACGCGCGTACCCCGGGGCAGATCCGGATGGAATGTCGCCATCCCCCAGTGGAAGCCACGGCCCGGGGCTTCGCTAGCGGCGGCAAGCGGAGAGCCGATCATGACGGCGTCAGCGCCGACCGCGATAGCCTTGGCAAGGTCTCCCCCGGTGCGCATGCCCCCGTCAGCGATGACGTGCGCGTAGAAACCGGTCTCATCGAGATGGCGCATGCGCGCTGCAGCGGCATCGGCGACCGCGGTGCACTGCGGAACGCCAATCCCGAGCACCCGGCGGGAGGTGCAGGCGTGGCCCGGACCGACACCTACGAGCACCCCGACGGCACCGGCGCGCATGAGATGCAGCGCCCCCTGGTACGAACAACATCCGCCGATGATGCAGGGGATGTCGAGATCGCGGACGAACGAGTTGAGATCGAGCGGCTCGGCATACGACGACTTGTGCTCTGCCGAGACAACGGTACCCTGGATGACGAGCAGATCCAAGCCACCCTCGAGGGCAGCCTCTATGTAGACATCGACGTTTTGCGGGGTGAGTGATGCGGCGGCGAGCACGCCACCGTCCTTGATCTCACGGACACGTTGCGTGATGAGTTCGGGCTTGACCGGCTCGCGGTAGATATCCTGCATCTCGCGCGTGGCCTCCTCCTTGGTGAAGGAAGCGATCGCGTCGAGGTGCGGCGCGGGATCCTCGTAGCGAGTCTGGATGCCCTCCAGGTTCAAGACAGCCAGGCCCCCGAGCTTGCCCATGGTCACCGCGAACGCCGGATCCACGACCCCGTCCATCGCGGACGCGAGCACCGGAAGGGGGAAGGAGTAGTCCGTGCCCCGGAAGGTGAACGACCAGGAGATGTCGACGTCGCGAGGGTCGCGTGTGCGCCGTGAAGGCACGATCGCAACGTCGTCGAATCCGTAGGCCCTGCGTGCGGTCTTTCCCCGTCCGATCTCGATCTCCATGTGAGCTGCCGCCTCCTCGTGTCCACCACGCCCCGCAGGGCGATCCTCGATACCTGCTGACCAT
>CAYGKH010000011.1:13433-24487 GCA_964350345.1 uncultured Coriobacteriaceae bacterium | reverse complement strand
AATCCAGCCCGAATGGGTATCGGGCAAAGACCGGGCTGGTCTCACGGCTGGCGCGAGGCTACCGGCCACGAGCGCCCGATTCGCTCCGACGAGTGGCACGATGTCGGCGACGGTCCCGAGCGTCGCGAGATCGGTGAGCGAGCGCCAGACGTCGTTCTTGCCGAGGAGCGCACCCACGGCCTCGATGAGCATCAGCGCCACTCCCGCACCGGCGAGATCGCACGCCGGGCACCCCGGGTCGAGCTTGGGGTCGGCGACCGGCACGCCAGTGGGGAGTCCGTCTCCCGGCTCATGGTGGTCGGTCACGACGACATCGATCCCGCGATCGCGCAACATCGCGACCTCGACCGCCGAGGAGATGCCGCAATCCACGGTGATGACGAGTCCGGGAGTCATCGAGGCGAGCCGTTCGACCGACACCGCAGTGAGCCCGTAGCCCTCGCGGAAGCGGTCGGGAACGACTCCCTCGACGCGAGCCCCCATCGCGGCGAGTCCACGGGTAGCGAGGGCAGCCGAAGAGATACCATCGAGGTCAAAGTCGCCGAACACGACGATCCGCTCCCCGGCCGAGACCGCCTGAGCAACCCGCGCCGCGGCATCACCCATACCGGGGACCACGCTAACGTCGAGGCGATCACGATCGAGATCGGGCTCCAGGAATCGCCGCACCTCGGCGGCGTTCGTGAGCCCGCGAGAGAGAAGGATGCGGGAAACCACCCTGGACAGCCCCGTCTCTGCAGCAAGCCTGTCGACCTGTGCAGAATCTGCGGGGACCTCCCGCCACGCGCGGGCGCGGCACCGCGGCTCTGAATTCACCGAGTACGCTGTCATGATGGCATCCTAGCACCGGGGGCCGACACGTGAGTGCCGACCCCCGGGACGGATGAAAAAGAGCGAACCCTCACGCTGTTCCGTACTTCTTGGCGAGCGCCTGGAACTTGGGCTCGCGCTCCTTCCACTTCGTGTAGAGCGGGGTCGCGACTCCGATCGAGGAGTACGCCCCGACGAGGATTCCGATCACCAACGCGAACGCGAAGTCCCCGAGAATGTCTCCGCCGAAGAGAAGCAACATGAGTGGCGGCGTCACCGACGTGATCGATGTGTTGATGGAGCGCACGAAGACCTGGTTCAGTGAGTGGTTCGCCATGCGCGTGAACGTGCTGCGCGTCAGTCCCTGCGTGTTCTCCTTGACGCGGTGGAAGACCACGATCGTGTCGTAGAGCGAGTACCCCATGATCGTGAGCAGCGCCGCAATGGTGTTCGGCGAGACCTCGCGACCCATAAGCGCGTAGATTCCTAGTACGATCAGGACGTCATGGGCCAGAGTGGCGACTGCGGTAAGCGACATCTTGTACTCGTAGCGCAGTGAGATGTAGAAGAGGATAGCCAGGATCGATACGCCGAGGGCGAGCATTGCAGCCCTCGTGACGTTGCGGCCCCATCCCGGTCCGATCGTAGAGATCTCGCCTGAGTCAGCAGAGAGTCCGAGCTCGACGACGACCTGCTGGAAGACACGGTTGGCGACGTCCGCATCGGCTTCGGTGGTCCGGATGATGTACCCGTCGTTCTCTGCGGACTGGACGACCGCGCCCACAGCCCCTGCGTCCGCGAACGCTTCGCGCACCTCATCGATCGTGACGCCCTCAGCGCCCGCCACGTTGATGACGGTACCACCCTGGAACTCGATACCGAATGACAAGCCGCGAACCGCAAGTGATCCCACAGCGACCAGCACCAACACGATCGAGATGATCAGGAAGATTCCATTGTGCCCGAGGAAATCGATCTCACGCCTTGGCATCGACGTCACCCCCTTTCACACCGAAGAGCCACGGCGCCTTGGGCACCACCGACTCGGCGAGGAAGATGATCACCGATCGAGACCAAAAAACCATGTTGAAGATGTCGATCACGAGTCCGATCATCAGCGTGAGAGCGAAGCCCCGCACCGGACCGATCGCGAAGGTGTAGAGCATGAGCGCCGACACGAACGTCACCAGGTCGGCATCGAGGCTCGTCCCGATGGCGTGTCGCGTTCCGTGCTTCGCGGCCGATCGGTAGGTCTTGCCCTGGCGTACCTCTTCCTTGAAGCGCTCGATCATCAAGATCTCGGAGTCTGCTGCCAGGCCGATCGTGAGTACGATGCCCGCGATTCCTGGCAGGCTCAGCGCGAACCACCCGAAGTTCGAGAGCAGCGACAGCACCCCGAGGAACAGCGAGGCGAAGATGGACAGAGCGAACCAGCTCGCAACACCGAAACCGCGGTAGAAGATCCCGAGATAGACCGCGACAAGTCCGAGCCCCGCGAGTGCGGCGAACACGCCCTTTCGCAGCGAGTCCTGGCCGAGTGTCGGCCCGACGATCCGCGACTCGGAGAACTCGAGTGCCACGGGCAGGGCGCCGGTCTCGAGAACCGTGCGCAGCCGGCGTGCCTCCTCGGGTGTGAAGTTCCCGCTGATCGACGTCTCCCCACCGGTGATCCGGTCGCGGACGACAGGAGCGGATTCGATGTTGTCATCGAGCACGATCGCGATCTGACGCCCGATGCGTGCACCGGTGATCTCCGCCCATTCGCGGGAACCTTCGGCGCTGAAGGTGACGTTGACCTCTATCTCGTTGGTGGTCGGGTTCGTCCCGATCGACGCTCCCGTGATCACATCGCCGGTAAGGAGCACGTCGCCGAGGATGACCTCGCCCGCCTCATCGATGCCGACGACATCGGTGATCTCAAGCCGTCCGGTCGAACCGAGCGCATCGAGCGCCTCCTGGGCGTTGTCGATCCCGGGCAGCTGGACCATGATCGAATCGGCTCCCTGCCGCTGGATCGAGACCTCAGACGCGCCGAGGCGGTCGACACGGTTTCGCACGATGAGTTCTGCGCGGTCCATCACGTCGTCGGTGACCTGCGTATCCGGGGTCTCCTGGGCCGTGAGGATGACGGAGAGCCCACCCTGGATGTCCAGGCCCTGACTGATCTTGTCGCCCGGCGGCCAGAACTGCCACCAGGAGAGTGCCGCGAGCGCGATCACGATCACCAGCGCGAGCGTGTTTCGTTGCTTGGGGTCCATGCGCCTGCCTTCCTCGGTGCCCCGCCAGAGTGGATCAGAGCAGCTTGATACCGTTTATCACCAAAGCGAAGCGCGCGTCGAGGGTCTTGGCGGCACTTCTGCACATCTGCATGCGCGAAAGGAAGATCTCGAAGTACTCCATCACCTGGCTCGTGCCGGTATCGATATCGATCTCGAGCGTGAGTTCCCGCTGTTCCTGGTCGACACGAAGGAAGCTCCGCTTCGACGCGTAGTTGACCCGGTCGTGGATGTCGAACGCAGCCGGGTCCGGGTTGCGAACACGCGTGTGATGCACGTCGGACTTGTCAGCCATTATCGCAGCGGCAGCGACCGCTGTTGCGGGATCGCCGTACTCTTCCTCGTGATTCCCTACCGCGTTCATGATGAGCGCGACTTCCCTGGGGGCCATGCCGAGGCGGTAGAGCGCATCCTTCGCCAGCATCGCGGCCGCGATCCCGTGGTCGAGCCGACCGACGCAGTTCCCTATATCGTGCAGGAACCCGGCGATCGCGGCCAGCTCTGCGCTGCGCTCGTCGTACCTGAGCCGCCGCATGATGTTACCCGCGATATGGGCAACGAGGTTCGCGTGTCTCAGGCCGTGCTCCGTGTAGCCGATCGCTCCGAGATACTCGTCTCCCATCTCGAGGTAGGCGAGCAGCTCTTCATCCTCCTGCACCTGCTCCAGGGTCACGATCGGCACGACGACCGGGCGCATGCTACGCTTCGCCCTCTTCCGGGGCCGAATCCGACGCGTCATTCTCCTTGCGCGCGACCGAACCCTTCTCGTACGTCAACTCCACGCCATCTGCGACACGAAGAGTGATCGTCGAGTCGACCATCTCCACGATGGCGCCGTGCAGGCCGCCGACCGTGACCACGCGGTCCCCGATCTGAAGCGATGCCATCAGTTCACGCATCTGCTTGGTGCGCTGCATCTGCGGACGGATGATGAGCAGATAGAAGGCGATGACAAGAACCGCCAGGTAGATCAATCCTCCGGAACCCTGCATGGGCACCTCCGAGATACTAGTGACGAACAGTGAGCGGCACGAGACGTGACCGCGATGCACCATCATAACATCAGGCTTCAGCCCTCAGTAGTCATCTGCGCCAGGTCCATCCATCCACTCTGCCAACAACGCCCCGTACCGATCCTCCTCGATCGCCCGGCGCGCTCGCGCTGTGAGGTCGAGAAGGAATGCGAGGTTGTGGACCGAGAGAAGGATCGAGCCGAGCATCTCCTTCGTGGTCACGAGATGTCTCAGGTAGGCACGCGAATAGCCCGTACACGTCGGACACGCACACTCCTCGTCCAAGGGATCGAAATCACGCGCGTACTTCGCGTTCTTCAGATTCATACGTCCGCGGGAGGAGAGCGCTGTGCCGGTCCGGGCAGTACGCGTCGGCAGCACGCAGTCGAACATGTCGACACCAAGCGCGATCGCCTGCAGGACAGATGTCGGCGTTCCCACCCCCATCAGGTACCGGGGCCGGTCGGCGGGAAGGGCCGCGGCGACCGGACCGAGGCTGTCGAGCATCGCATCGTGCGGCTCGCCGACTGAGTACCCTCCGATCCCGTAACCGGGAAAGCCGATATCGACAGTACGCTTCACGCTCTCCGCACGCAGGTTCGGATACAGGCCACCCTGCACTATGCCAAAAAGCGCCTGATCGGGCCGCATATGCGCGTCCTTGCACCGTGCCGCCCAGAGCGCGCTCCGACGCACGGCGTCTGCGACGAGTGGTTCGGCGGCCGGATAGGGCGGACAGACATCGAGCACCATCGCGATATCGGCCCCGAGAGCCTGCTGGACCGCCATGTTCTCCTCGGGAGTCCAGAAGTGCTTCGTGCCGTCCAGAATGCTTCGGAACCGGACGCCATCGTCACTCAGTTCAAGCGTGTCAGCGAGCGAGAATATCTGGAAGCCTCCCGAATCGGTGAGGATCGCACGGTCCCAGTTCATGAACGAGTGCAGACCGCCGGCCTCGGTGACGATCTCGTGTCCCGGACGCAGGAACAGGTGGTAGGTGTTAGCCAGTACGACCTGGGCCCCGATGGCGTGTAGTTGGCCGGGTGTCACGCCCTTGACGGTAGCGCGCGTGCCGACCGGCATGAAGAGCGGCGTCTCGATCGGCCCGTGATGGGTCGCAAACGTGCCACGACGTGCCGAGGTAGCACTATCGCGAGCACTGACTGAGAAATCGAAGGGTTGCATGGAGAGATTCTAGCAGGCGCAGACCTGCGCTATGCTGACATCCGTGAACGATTCGGGCCGATCTCGCGTCAAACGAAGGTGAGAGATGTCCAACTCCGACAGTCGACAGGGCGACGCCGTGCTCGTTGCGGCCGCGCGCGGTGGTGACACGGCTGCGTTCGAGCAGTTGGTGCGAGTGCACGCCGGCGCCGTCTACGGGCACGCCTTGCGCTTCTTCGGAGACCCTCAAGCCGCCGAGGACGTGGCCCAGGAGGTGTTCATCAAAGTGTACCGCTCGCTCCAGGGCTTCGATGGCACGGCCGCGTTCAGCACGTGGCTCTACCGCGTGACGCGCAACGTGTGTGTCGACATGCTGAGGAGCGGCCGCCACCGCCCGGTACCGACCGACCTGGTCGACCTGACGCTTGCAGCTCCCGACGATACGGCCACAAGCGCGATCACGCGCGCCATGCTCGAGAGCGCCGTACGGGGACTCACTCCGGAAGATCGCGACGCCATCAGCGCGGTCGGCCTTTTCGGCATGAGCTACGCCGAGGCCGGCAAGGCGCTGGGAGTGCCGGAGGGTACCGTGAAGTCGCGGGTCTTCCGGGCCCGGCGAACACTCGCCACCGCGCTGGGACGCACGGGCGGTGACCGATGATGGAACGCTCGCGCTGCACCGATATCCAGGTGATCATCTCCGCTGCCTACGACGGCGGCGCCACAGATCCCGATTCGCTTGCGACCGCTAAGGCCCACTGCCACACATGTGCCGAGTGCGCGGACTTCGTAGCGCTCCTCGCGAGCATCCGCCGCCTTCCCGCACCGGAGATTCCTGCCGACGCGCTCGAGCGGACGCTGGCCGCCGTTCGCTCCGAGATGGCGGCAACCAGCGAGAAGCCCACGATCACCACCCAGTCCGCCGAGAAGGACGCCGGGTCCGAACAGATCCCCGACCCTCGCCCGGACCGGGCGACAGAGCCGATCCGCCTGACACGCGACCGCTGGCGTTCCTGGGCTCCCTGGGCTGCTGCGGCAGCCGTTTTCCTCCTCGCTGCAGGCGTGGTGACGGCGCAAGGTGTTCGCTACCTTCTCAACCCGGCCTCCGGCACCATGACCGCATCCGACACCTTCTCCCTCGACCGCTCGAGCGAGCCGGAATCAGATTCGCTTGCCGGGTCCACTGAAGGAGGCACTGCGCCCGGAGACGACGGAGCCGGCATCAGTGGAGATGCGTTCACACTGTCCGGGCCCGCATACGTCACGCTCTCGGACCGCGTCTACGTCTTCGAGTCCACGATCGAGCAACCTCCCGCCGGCACTCCTGCGAGCAACCTCACGAGTTCGCTCGACTCGGGCGCGCCGGCGATCCCGCGTGAAGTATGGACCGTGCCTGATTCCGATGCGATCGTCGTCGCTGGCGACGACGGGACCTATCTGCGCTTCACCCCTGTCTCGCGGAGTTTTCGGGGCCGAACGTATGTGATGCGAGCTCCGATGATCTCATCGTTCGGGGTCTGGCCGTCGCTGCCCCCGGCAGTCCCGAAGCCCTCGACACCCGATGGCGGACCGGAGTTGTTCCCTGCCGGGAGCGATGACTCTGGGGTCCCGGTGTTCGCTCCCCCTGGAACCGACCCCGCATCCGGTTTCGCGATCGCTCCGGGCACAGCGTCAGGGGATCCGGCAGCAGGCAATCCGGACTGGACATGGTGGGAACCCGCTACCCCCTAATCTAAGCCCACACGCTCAAGCCTAGAGGATCAACATCGCATCGCCGAAGGACAGGAACCGGTACCTCTCCTCCAGCGCCGTCTCATACGCGCCCATCACCAGGTCCATCCCGGCGAAAGCGCTCACCAGCATCAGCAACGTCGATCGCGGCGTGTGGAAGTTGGTCACCAACGCATCGACCGCACAGAACCGGTGGCCCGGCAGGATGTAGAGGTCGGTCTGCCCCTCGGCAGCACGGACCTCTCCCGTCTCCGGATCGCATGCGGACTCCAGTGTCCTCACCACCGTCGTCCCGATCGCGAACACGCGTCCGCCCCGGGCACGGGCATCGTTGATGTCTGCCGCAGCCCGCTCACCTAAGCGGTAGTATTCGGTGTGGATATGGTGATTGCGCGGATCCTCCTCGGCCACCGGCCTGAAGGTGTCCATGCCGACGTCGAGTTCGACCGGCACGATGCGCACACCGGCCTTCTCGATGCGTGCGACCAGTTCCGGCGTGAAGTGAAGGCCTGCGGTCGGAGCCGCAGCCGAACGCTCGTCACGAGCGAACATCGTCTGGTACTGCTCGGGATCGTCGAGCGGGCGAGTGATGTAGGGAGGGAGTGGCACCTCGCCCAGGCGGCGAACGGCGTCGATGACGCGTCCGGTGCGCGCCGTGAAGCGGATAAGGCGAGTCCCTGACTCCTCGTCGACGTCAACGACCAGTCCTGTAAGCTCCCCATCGCCGAACACGATCCGCCCGCCGGACTTGATGCGACGCCCCGGCCGCACCATGCACTCCCAGGTGTCCTCGTAGGACTCCCGCAGCAAGAGAACCTCGACCGACCCTCCTGTCTCGTCTTTGGCGCCTTTCAAGCGAGCCGGCAGCACCCGCGTCTCGTTCACCACGAGCACATCATCCGGACGCAGGTATTCGGGCAGGTCGGAGAAGATCCTGTGATCGACCTGGCCGCTCGCACGGTCCATCACGAGCAGGCGACATGAATCACGCGGCTCCACCGGTCGCTGCGCGATAGATCCGCTTGGAAGGTCGTAGTCGTAGTCTTCAGTGAGCACTGGTTCTCCCGGAGTTGCCGTCGGTCACTTTCGCTTCGATCGGACCGCTACCCGAAGTGTACCCCACAGGAGCGCGCCCGCCGATGTCTGCGCGTGGGTCGCCGAACGGACGAACCTTTCCGTGATCGCTATCGCCGACCACAACACAGTGGACGGCGCCCTGGAGGCCGCAGCGATCGCACCCGGGTTCGGCATCGAGGTCGTAGTCGGCCAGGCGTCGCGCACGCTGTTTCGCGGCTCAACCTCGGCAGACCTGGGTACGGCAATCGAGAACCGGACCACGCACGCATGGGGACCTGCGCTCTCCCTCACCAGGACAGTGCGCTACGCGCGGAAGATCCCCGAGATCAAGATGCGTGACAGAGCGGCTCGCACCCGGATGTCGACCGAGGAGACCGGCTAGGGCGTCTCGCTCGACGGCGTCGCGCGTCTCGCGGCGCGCTTCGCCTTCCTCACCGCCCGCTCTACCTCCGCTTCCGCCTTTGACGGCAGACATCCACAGTAGTTCTGGCGGTACATGCCGAGCTCACGTGAACGCCTGGTCGCCTCGGGATAGCGATCGCGATAGTCAGCACCGGCCCACTGGAGTCCGGCCTCTTGCGCGACCCGGCGACCGACCCCCTCGATCGCCTCCGCATCCTGATAGGGGCTCACAGTGAGTGTCGTCGCGAGCGCATCGAAGTCGAGCCGGGCCGCGTACGAGGCGGTCATCGTGAGCCTGAGCTCGTAGCAACGCGCACAGCGCTCCGGCGGCGCTCCTCGCACGTCGGCGGTCGCACGGTCCCACTCCCCGGGCTCACCCGCGATCTCGACGACGGGCACCTGCGCGGTCGCGGCCCATCCCACAAGCGTGTCCCGTCGAAGGGCGTACTCCTCCTCAGGGCCTATGTTGGGATTGGCGAAGACGAGCGCGACTTCGTGTTCGGAGGCGAGCGCACCCAGAGGCTCAAGCGCACACGGGCCGCAGCAGGCGTGCAGTGCGATCTTCACAGCATACGCTCCCCGCCGAGGAGCCGGTGTATGCTCCCCGCTCGCGACCCGTCGATATCGCCACGGGACTCCGCCATGTCCACCGCATGCGCGGCGAGCGCGCGGTACGCCTCCCGGTAGAGTGCCGGAAGAGCCTCAAGTGCCTGCAGGTGGCGACGCACAGTCTCGATATCCCCGCGCACGATCGGCCCCGTCAACGCCTGCCGCGTGCCAAAACGCCGCACGTTCGCGACCGTTCCCTGAAGCAGAGGGTCGACGGCTTCACGCGCGGATGCCTCGGGCATCCCGGCCCGCACGAACATCTCGATCGCCATATCCTCAAGCGCGACAAGGAGATTCGAGGCTACGCTGGCAGCAGCGTGATAGAGGGGCTTGTCCGCCTCCTCGATCAGCACCGGGACTCCGCCGACGGCCAACACCAGAGCCTCGAGCAGCTCACGGGCATCAGGTTCAGTCGTCACGCCGAAGATCGTCCCGGGAATCGCATCGACAGCATGCAAAACGCTCACGAACGACTGCAGCGGGTGAACGCATCCGATCATCGCTCCTGCCGAGGATGCTGCGCGCAGAGGGGCCAGACCGTGTACCCCACTGGTGTGGATCACGAACTGACCCGGTGAGAACCCGTCGCGTCGGGCTATCTCGCGCACGACAGACTCGATATCGTCGTCCCCCACTGTGACTAAAACGACCTTCGCCGAACGAGCCGCCTCTGCGTTGTCGGTCGTGCCACGGCCTCCCGTCGCAAGCGCAGCCGCATCGACATCCTCGGCCCGCCGCACGCTCACAGCGGTGATGCACGCACCAGCCCTCCTCAAGAGCAGGGCAAGCGCCTGACCCACCCTGCCGGCGCCGATCACGGCGACGTCATGCTCGAATCGCTCTCTGTCCTCGTGAGTATTCATCCGACTATTGTACCCACCCCTACCGGGCGATCAGATAGGAAGCGAACGTTCCGATTCCAAAGAGCACGAACAAGACGCCCGAAAACTGCCCGACCACCTTGCGAGAGAAGCGTTTGCCCACTGCAGCGCCGATGAGTATCGCCGCACCGTTCACGAGCATCATGCCCAAGGCCGATCCGAGCCAGACAGCGATGAAGAGACCGGCGCCCTGTGCCCCCTCGGCGGCGACGCCTATCGCCGAGAGAGCCCGTGTCGCGACTCCCGGGTCGGCCGCGACCGCGAACGTGAGCACCTGGGTCTTGTCACCGAACTCGGCCAGAAAGAACGCGGTTGCCACAGCGGCCACGGGGCCGAATCCCGATCCGCGACCGGGAACCGCTTCTTCAGCGTCCGCCTTCATAGCGTCCAAGAACGACCAGACGCCGAAGGCTACGAACAAAACGCTCGTAAGCACTGCAAGTACACCCGCAGGTACCAGGTTCCCCACGACGCGCCCCGCGCCTGTGGCAAGGAACTGCAGCGCGAGCACCGCAAGAAAGACGCCGAGGAAGACGCGGCGGGCAGGATAGCGCGTGGCGAGCAGCAGGGACAGCATCTGGGTCTTGTCGCCCAGTTCGGCCAGGGCCACCAGTGCGGCAGCGACCACGAAAACTCCTAGCACCCCTCACCCCTCACCAAAGACGTGTCACGGAACACAGAAGGCGGCCCCCCGAAAGGAGCCGCCTTCCCAAAGGCTCATGTAGGCCGGCGTACTACGCCGAACGTACGTTACTCGCCTGCTCCTTGCCGTTCTGCCCGGTGGTGACTTCGAAGACCACGGCCTGGCCTTCCTCGAGGGTCTTGAAACCCTCCATCTGGATCTCGCTGAAGTGGACGAAGAGATCCTCGCCATCATCACGGGAGATGAAGCCATAACCCTTGTCCGGATTGAACCACTTGACGACACCTTCTGCCATGCGAACTCATCCTCCCACCCATACCGGGTCACGCCGTGCGACTCGCTTGCCCTCGAGCGCCCCCTTGACTCCCCCACAGAGTGGAACAATCGCCTGGTGGTGCCGTACGCGACAAACCCGTCGCAGCTTTCCGCGGTCCGGATGGACCGCCAG
>CAYGKH010000011.1:0-13333 GCA_964350345.1 uncultured Coriobacteriaceae bacterium | reverse complement strand
GGTGCCGTACGCGACAAACCCGTCGCAGCTTTCCGCGGTCCGGATGGACCGCCAGGAAGATTCTAGCGCTTCGGACTCAAGCCGGGCAACCCGGGAGCCGGGACCAGTTCAGTCGCCCCGTTCTTTCTGCTTGAACAGCACGATCATCAGTACCACCAGGGCGACCCCCAGCAACCCGAGAAGCACCGGTAGCACTCCCGGCCGGGCAGGAGACCCGTCCGTGCCCGCTCCTGCCCGCCCATATGCAGCGGTGACCGTGAACTCCTGGCCTTCTGCGAGCGTGACAGGCCAGAGAGTGTAGAGTTTTTCGCCTGCCTCATTGACCCTCGGCGGCCCCGGCGCCTCCGGATCGAGTCGGACCTCTTCGGCAGTCGGGGGTAGCCGCACCGAGAACGAGACCTCCCCGGCCGGCACCGACTGAACCCAATCGAACACTGTGGTGGTCAAGCCGTCCACTATCGCGAGCGGCGGTCCCACAGCCTCGTACTGGACCGTACGGGTCGACTCGACGGTGATCTCCAGTGCCCGGCCGCCAGGCACGTCTACGGCGGCACTTTCGCGCTCGGGATCCTCGGCGACGGGACCTCCGAGGATCTCGCCCGACCAGATGACGCGAGAGCCCTCGGGAAGCGGCAGGCGAACCGTCACCGGCAGGTCAACGTCTTCGGGGATGTGACCGGTCACGATGAACAGGGTGTATCCGGGCTCGCCACCCGGCCACAGCTGGACCTCCATCACTGTCCCCGCAAGGGAGACCGGCTGAGCGATCGCGACCGAAGGCGCGAGCACAGCCGCTCCGGCGATGAGCATAAGTAGCCAGCGCAGCGATCGGGCACGTGCACGCGCTCCCATCACAGTCCCGCAGCCTCTACGGCGGCATGAACCGTGTTAGCGACGAGCATCGCCCGGGTCATCGGCCCGACCCCGCCCGGAACCGGGGTGATCGCCGAGGCGATCGGCTCGACGGAAGCGAAGTCCACATCGCCGGCCATCCCGGCATCGGTGCGGTTGATGCCGACATCGATGACGACGGCGCCCTCCTTGACGTAGTCCGCCGTCACCATCTCGGGCCTCCCTACCGCCGCGACAAGCACGTCCGCCCTGCGACAGACAGCGGGCAGGTCGTGCGTGCGGCTGTGGCAGACAGTGACGGTGGCGTGCTCCTCAAGCAGCATGAGGGCCATCGGCTTGCCGACGATGGTCGACCGGCCGATTACCACGGCCTCTTTTCCTTTCAGGTCGATGCCGTAGTGCGCCAGCATGCGCATCACGCCGGCGGGGGTACACGCGCGCGGAGCCGGGAGCCCGCGCATGAGCCGTCCGAGACTCGCCGGATGAAAGCCGTCGACATCTTTCTCGGGAGCGATCCGCGCGATCGTCGCCTCGGCATCGAGGTGACCGGGGAGCGGCATCTGAACGAGGATCCCGTGGACCGAGGAATCGGAGTTGCACTCGTCGATGATCTCGAGCAGATCGGCCTGCGAGATGTCAGCCGGACGACGGAAGTCGACCGCTTTCACCCCCGCTTCCGCACAATCGCGCTCCTTCATGCGCACGTAGGTGGCCGACGCCGGATCGTCGCCCACCAGCACAACAGCGAGCCCCGGGATGACGCCCGCACCGGCGAGCCGGGTGACATCGCCGGCTACCTCGGCTTTGACCGCGGTTGCGACCGCATTTCCATCTAAAATGAGCGCCATAGTCAGAACAGTCCCTTCACCGTGCCGTCAGCATCGATATCGATACCTTCACCTGCGGGGCGCGCGGGAAGACCCGGCATCGTCAGGATGTCGCCACACAGAGCATAGAAGAACCCGGCCCCCGCCGAGAGACGTACGTCTCGGACAGGAAGAGTCCAGCCGCGCGGTCGCCCCTTGCGGGTCGGATCGTGACTGAGAGAGAGGTGCGTCTTTGCCATACATACCGGGAGGCGAACGTACCCCATGTCGGCGAGGAGGTCCATCGAGCGACGAGCCGCAGGAGAGAACTCGACCCCGTCGGCACCGTAAACCCCGGTGGCCACCTTCCCGATCTTGATCTCAAGCGCATCTTCCTCATCGTATGTGAAACGGAGCGGATCCGCTTCTCGCCCGTCACACGCAGCGACGACCGTCTCGGCGAGTTCCTCACCACCGGCGCCGCCTTCCGTATGGAGCCTGTGGGTCGTCGCACCGACAGCTCCGGCAGCTATCGCAGCCTCGCGGATAACCACGTGTTCCGCATCGCTGTCAGCCGGGAAGTGGTTCACTGTAACGACGACCGGCACTCCGAACCCTTTCATGATCTCGATGTGTGCCCTCAAGTTGTCCAGCCCCGCGCGTACCGCATCGACATCCTCGACCGCGAGTGCCGGGTCCAGGGGCGAACCCGCGCGTACATCGAAGCGCCCGGAGTGCACCTTCAGAGCGCGCACGGTGCACACGAGCACTGCGCAGTCGGGCGCAAGCCCCGATGCCCGGCACTTGATGTTCACGAACTTCTCGGCACCCATATCCGCACCGAAACCCGCCTCCGTCACCACGTACTCGCCGTGCGCGAGTGCGATACGGTCAGCGATGATGGAGTTGTTGCCCTGGGCGATGTTGGCGAAGGGGCCGGCATGGACAAGTACAGGGCCGCCCTCAAGGTTCTGCATCAACGTGGGCTTGATAGCATCACGCATCAGAACCGTCATGGAACCTGCCACACCGATGTCCTCGGTCGTGACCGGCCGTCCGTCGCGAGTCGTGGCGACCACGATCCGCCCGATCCTGACCCTTAAGTCGGCAAGGCTCTCGGCCAGGGCGAGGATCGCCATGAGTTCGCTGGCGGCGGTGATGTCCCACCCGGACTCGCGGGGTACGCCGTTGCTCCGTCCGCCGAGGCCGACGACACTCTGACGCAGCACCCGATCGGAGATGTCCATCACCCGCCGCCAGGTAACGCTGTGCGGATCGATGGCGCGGGTGTTGCCGTGGTACAGATGGTTATCCAGGAACGCCGCAGCGAGGTTGTGGGCCGAGGTGACAGCGTGCGCGTCTCCCGTCAGATGCAGGTTGATGTCCTCCATCGGCACGACCTGGGAGTGACCACCACCGGCTGCACCACCTTTGACCCCGAAGACGGGACCCAGGGATGGCTGCCTGATGCACGTGAACGTCCGGTGGCCGAGTCTCGCAAGTGCCTGCCCGAGACCGACAGCAGTGAGCGTCTTTCCCTCCCCGAGCGGGGTCGGCGTCACCGCAGAAACGACGATATAGCGACCTCGCGTACCACCACCGCCCGTCGCAGCTCTCGCTCCGTCCACTTTGGCCTTATGGGGCCCGTACAACTCGAGAGTGTCAGGGTCGATCCCCGATTCGGTCGCCACATCGACGATCGGGCGCAACTGTGACCGGTGGGCGATCTCGATGTCGGTGAGCACCTGGCTGCCCCTCCTGGCGCGACACGTGCGCGGGCACAACGGCGTGTAGTGTACTACTCCTTGACGATACTGAGGAGTCTCTTGAACTCAGGCGTCCCGGCACGACCGACCGCCTCGTACATGACCGACTCGCTGCTCGTCACAATTACACCAGCCGTGCGCATCCGATCGAGCGCGAGTTCATGCATCGCGACATCTCGCGAGCAGCAACCGTCGGCTGCGATGTGGACGACATGGCCCTCCTCGGCCAGCGCGAGCGCGGTCTGGGTGACACAGATATGAGTCTCCATGCCGACAAGGACGACCTGTCTGCGCCCGGTAGCGCAGAGCGCCTCGGAGAAGTCAGGCTCCTTCGCGCAGCAGAACGCCATCTTGTCGACCCCTTGTACATTGGCGCCATCCTCGGCCAGTTCGAGCAGCAGGGCCTCAAGTTCGGGAACCGTCGAGCCAAGGCCGCGGGGGTACTGGCGCGTGAGTATCACAGGGGCTGACAGCATCGCTGCGACCCGGGCAAGCCTGCCGGTTGCCGCAACGACGCGCTCCTTGTCGGGCATCACGTCCGCTAGACGTTCCTGGATGTCGATGATGACAAGTGCGAACGAATCGCGCTCGACTCGACTCAGTAGGGTTGTACGCATCACCACTCCTCTCGCTCGATCGTGTCGATTCTACAGGAGGACCGCGCGCCGCGTGGGTATACACACGATGTCCGCCGAGGCGGGCACCCGTACACCGATCCCAAGACGGAGGAACGACAATGAGCGATGCACCTATCCTCGGCCCGATGAACCACATCACAGACCTTGACGCGGCCAGTGACTTCGAGCGCAAGCACACTCCCTACATCACTGCCGAGCGTGACGGCGAACATGTCGATGTGCGAGTGAAGGTGGGGCACTACGTCTCGCACCCCAACCAGCCGGACCACTACATCCAGTGGATCGAGCTTCACGCCGACGGGGCGCCCATAGCGCGGTTCGACCTCTCACCGGTCGCAACGGATCCCGACGTCGGCGTGGTCGTCAACGTAGACGCGGGGACGACGCTCCGGGCCGTCGAATACTGCAATCTACACGGCCTGTGGGCCGCACAGATCGAGGTCTGAGAGGCTCTGCCCGCTAGGAGATGAGCTCCAGGTCGTCAAGCCAGAGGGCCGAGTCATCCCTGCGCCAAACCATCAATCGGTCCTCATCGGCCGGGTCCTTCGTGCGGTGGTATCTGGTGAAGATGTGCTCATCGTCCACACCGAGGACTTCGACCTTGCCTGTCGAGTGAGACATTACGAACCGGGCCCGGCGTGCCAGCCCCGACGTGGTGCGCCGGGCCTCGCTGAACAGATGCCATCCGCGCACGATGGGCACGCGGAAGGGCCCGTTACCGATGGTCGGACGCCCCTGAAAAAGATAGTACTGCGTGCACCCCACGCTAGCTGCGGTCTCGAAGAGCTCACGGAGCACCTCGGCATCGTCGTTCACTCCCGCGATCACGGGGCACTGGTTGACACAGATCACTCCGAGGCGCAGTGCGAGATCGACGGCCTCGATCGCCGGTTCGGTGAACTCGCGGGGATGATCGAAGTGACACATGAGATAGACGCGCCCTCCCGGGCCTGACTGTTCGGCAAGAAGCTCCTGAAGCGCTCGGTCCTCGAGCAAGCGAAACGGATCGAACGCTAGCATCTTCGTCCCGATGCGGACCGTCCTGACGTGCGGGATCTCGCGCAGAGCGCGCAGTAGTTCGGCAAGCCTGGGCGTTGAGAGAAGGAGCGGGTCACCGCCGGTGAGTAGCACATCGGTTATCTCTGGCGTGTCGCGGATATAGGCGATGGCAGCACCGAAGTCCCGGGAGACCTCCTGGTTGTCACGCATAAAGAGTCGCTTGCGGAAGCAGTACCGGCAGTATCCGCCACACGATTCGACGCACAGGAGGAGCGCGGTGTCGGAGTATTTGTGCTGGAGTCCCGGAACCACCGTGTTGGATGCCTCATTAGACGCATCTGGCGTCCCGAACTCCTCGAGTTCGGCTTCCTGCGGAACGATGAGGGTACGGATCGGATCGGATGGGTCGGACCAGTCGACCAGGCCCAGATAGTATTCGGTGGCGCGAAACGAGTACCGCTCAGCCACCTCGCCTAGCGCAGCCTGTTCCGCCGACGTCAGGCGCGCCAACCGGGATACGTCCCGTACCGGGGTACTTCGACGAGCAGGATGTCCACCACCACGCACCGCCGAGAATTGGAAGTCAGTATGATCGCCGCTCATGTTCTCCTCGGGCCGGGAACAGTTCCGGCACTCTTCGATTCAGTGCCACCCCCATATTCTACCCGAGGAGTGCAATCGAGTCGCCTCCGACCGTTCGTCAGGTTTGTCTGACCTATCATCTCCCTATCTACCGATAATCTCCCTAGAGGCCGTCGACGAACGGGGGGTGATACGGGTGCACTGCGGACTGAAGGACCTCGTCGGCTTCCCCGCTGCCTGCGAAGCCGAGATGTGTGTCTTCTGGCGAGAGCCGGACCCCGAGCACGGCACGACGAAACCCGGCTGCGTGCTCGACGAGTTCGCTCTGACCGGCACCTTCGCCGATCGCCTGACGCTGTGGCTCCTGGCTTACAAGTTCGCCGCAAACCGGGCGACCACGGCAAGACAAGTGGCTGCCCAACACGAGCGAAACCTCCGCAGGGCACCGACGCTCTCCGGTTCGCCCTCCATCCGGTCAGGGCATCTTCAGAACAGACCGTCCTGGCCTCGACGCACGTCGGTCGCCTGAGGCGCCGCCTCTCCCAGGTGCTCGTAGGCACGCGGGGTCGCCTGTCGCCCTTTGGGCGTGCGCGCAAGGAACCCGAGTTGCAGCAGATAGGGCTCGTAGACATCCTCGAGCGTGTCCGCCTCCTCACCGACAGCTGCCGCCAGGGTGTTCAGCCCCACAGGGCGACCCGAGAACCTGTGAACCAGCGTCTCGAGTATCGACAGATCCATCGTATCCAGCCCGACATGGTCGACCTCGAAAAACGCGAGCGCTTCGGCGGAGATGTCTTCGGTGATACGCCCCTCATGACGGACCTGAGCGTAGTCCCGGACGCGCTTGAGTAGCCGGTTTGCTAACCGCGGCGTTCCACGCGACCGCCTCGCGATCTCTGCGGCTCCCTCGGTATCGATACTCACGCTCAAGATACCTGCCGATCTGCGAACGATATGCGCGAGTTCGTCGGCCGTGTAGTAGTCGAGCCGGAACGCCATGCCGAACCGGTCCCGAAGTGGGCCGGTGAGCAGGCCCGTCCGGGTCGTAGCACCCACCAGCGTGAAACGCGGGAGGTCGAGGCGAAGACTTCGCGCCGCCGGACCTTTGCCGATCACGATATCGAGCGCGAAGTCCTCCATCGCCGGATAGAGCACCTCTTCGACCGCACGGTTCAGTCGGTGGATCTCATCGATGAAGAGCACGTCTCGCTCTTCGAGGTTGGTCAGTATCGCAGCCAGATCGCCAGACCGCTCGATCGCCGGCCCGCTCGTTGTCTTGAACTGCACACCGAGTTCAGCCGCGATCACCGCAGCCAGCGTGGTCTTCCCGAGTCCCGGAGGACCGGAGAGCAGGATGTGGTCGAGCGACTCATCGCGCCCTTTCGCCGCATCGATCAGTACGCCGAGGTTCTCTTTGACGCGCACCTGTCCGAGATAGTCATCCAGGCAGCGCGGCCTCAGCGAACGATCGATCTCCAGGTCGTCCGGGGTGTAGTCCGCCGAGACGAGGCGCTCCGGGTCATCGTGCGCCGGATCGGGTCCGTCGGCCGGCTCCCAGATAGTGCTCACGAGCCACCTCCGAGCCTCTTCAGGGCGTGTTTTACCAACTGCGCCGGTGTGGCGTCCGGCGACGCTCCCTTGAGGGCGGCCGCTACCTCCGCTGATGAGAAGCCCATCGTCACAAGAGCCTGCCGGGCCTCACCCGCGAGACCTGCCGAGGACACCGGGGCCGCTCCGACACCGAAGGCGATTCCCACCTTGTCTTTCAGCTCGAGGATGATGCGCTGTGCCATCTTCGTCCCGATTCCCGGGATACTCGAGACGAGCGCCGGGTCCTCGGCAGCGATCCCCTCGGCAAGCACTGAAGGCGGGTACGAGGAGAGTGCAGCGAGTGCGACCTTGGGGCCTACACCACTGACGGTTATCAACTGCTCGAAGAGGCGCTTCTCCTCGACGGCGACGAACCCGAACAACGAGAGCTCGTCTTCGCGGACGTGGAGGTACGTATGGACGCGGACAGTGTCGCCCTCGTGCGGGAGCGCGGCGATCGACGTCGTGGACATCGCAAGCCGCAGGCCCACGCCACCGACCTCGAGAACGCAGTGCGACGGTCCGCGCTCGGCTACGGTGCCGGTCAGGAAAGTGATCACAGGCGGCCCCCCGAAGTCGTGATACCCGGTCGTGCGGTGTGGGCATGACAGATAGCGGCTGCGAGCGCGTCCGCGGCGTGATCGGGTGACGGATCGTGGTCGAGGCCGAGAATCGTGCGGACCATATACTGCACCTGGCGCTTATCAGCCGAGCCGTTTCCCACCACAGCAAGCTTGATCTCGCCGGGACCGTACTCGCCCAGCGCAAGATCCGCGTCTGCTGTCGCGAGGACTGCAACACCGCGCGCCTGTCCCGTCGCAAACGCAGTCTTGGCATTCGTGCCGAAGTAGACGCTCTCGATCGCACACGTCGCCGGCGCATATCGCGCGATCACCGTACCAAGCTGGCGGTGTATCCGCGCCAGCCGCTCGGCGAGCGGTGTGTCAGGCGCCGTGATCACGCATCCGTATCCGAGACAGCGGAAACGCGAACCCTGCTGCTCGACAACCCCCCAGCCGGTGTTCGCCAGCCCTGGATCTATGCCGAGGATGACCACCGGAAACTCCTTCGCCGCAGAGTCTGAATCGAACATACGTTCAGGATAGCCCGAGCCTCTGTCATCGTCCACTGTGCGAGTCACCGTGACTCGATCGGCCACCGGCTACTCCTCGAGCGCGGCTGCGATCTCCTCGGTCAGCTCCATCGTGTGATAGACGTTCTGGATGTCGTCGTGGTCTTCGAGCATGTCGACCAGGCGAAGTACTTTCTTCGCGTCCGCGACATCGACGGTGGTCTCGTTCACCGGCTCCATGACGAGTTCAGCTCCCTTGACGGCAAGCCCTACCTCTTCGAGCGCAGACTTCACTGCCATGACCTCGGCAGGAGCAGTCGTTACAACCCACTCGGTGTCGATACGCTCGAGGTCGTCGCCGCCAGCATCAGCGGCCAGCAGCAACAGTTCTTCCTCGTCGGGCGCCCCGTCAGCCTCGATGGTGACCTGGCCGTGCCGCTCGAACTGGAACGCGACAGATCCCCCCGTGCCAAGGTTGCCCCCGGACCGTGCGAACGCGCTGCGCACATCAGCAGCGGTCCGGTTGCGGTTGTCGGTGAGTGCTTCAACATAGATGGCCACACCCGCGGGGCCGTAGCCCTCATAGACGACTTCCTCGAAGGTGTCCGCTTCACCCGACCCGAACGCTTTAGCGATCGCAGTCTCGATCTTGTCTTTGGGAAGCGAGTAGGATTTGGCCTTCGCGATCGCCGCCGCGAGCGAGGCGTTGTTCTCGGGGTTGGGGTCCCCCCCCGTCTTGGCCGCGACTGTGATCACCCGGGATAACTTGCTGAACAGAGCCGAGCGCTTCTTGTCCTGTGCGGCTTTCCGGTGCTTGGTCGTCGCCCACTTAGAGTGGCCTGCCATCGCTCTTCCTTTCGGACGGCACGTAAGACCCTACGACCTCTTCGATGAAGAACCTGTGGACCCGCGGGTCTCCTGTCAGCTCCGGATGGAACGCGGTCGCGAGAAGGTCGCGCTGGCGTGCTGCGACAGCCATGCCCTCGTGCGACGCGAGAACCTCCACCCCAGGACCCACATCCTCGATCCATGGTGCGCGGATGAACACGCCGTTGAAGGGGGTTCCGATATGTGAGAAGTCGAGGTTTGCCTCGAACGAATCGACCTGGCGTCCGAACGCGTTGCGGCGAACCGCGATGTCCATCAGGCCGAGGCTCTCCTGACCGGGCACTGCGTCGTGAACTTCCTTCGCGATGAGTATCGCACCTGCACAGGTTCCCCAGACGGAGAGCCCGGCCGCATGGTGTTGACGTATCGCGTCGTAGAAGCCGTAGGTCACCATGAGTTTCGCGATGGCCGTCGACTCGCCTCCGGGAATGATGAGTCCGTTGAGCTCTGCGAGCTGCGAGGGCACACGCACCGCGGTCGCAGACGCGCCGACCGCTTCGAGGGTCACCATGTGCTCGCGAAACGCCCCCTGGAGGGCGAGCACGCCGATTCGCACGCTACCAGCCCCGCTCCTGCATCCGCTCGGCGTCCGGTATCTCGGAGATGTTGATACCGACCATGGCCTCGCCGAGGTCGCGTGAGACCCTCGCGATGATATCGGCGTCCTCGAAGTGCGTGGTCGCCTCCACGATCGCACGGGCACGCTTCTCGGGATCGCCACTCTTGAAGATTCCGCTACCGACGAAGACGCCGTCGCACCCGAGCTGCATCATCAGCGCAGCATCCGCCGGGGTAGCAATCCCTCCGGCCGAGAAGTTCACGACCGGGAGCCTGCGGTTCTGGTGAACCCACTGCACCAGATCGTACGGAGCCCCGAGTTTCTTCGCCGCGTCGAACAGCTGCTCGCTGCGAAGCCCGGCAACCCATGCGATCCCATCGGTCATCGTCCGCATGTGACGGACCGCCTCGACGACGTTGCCTGTGCCTGGCTCACCCTTGGTGCGAACCATCGCCGCACCCTCGGCGACCCTGCGCAGCGCCTCGCCCAGGTCTCGCGCACCACACACGAACGGTACCGTGAAGTCCCACTTGTTGATGTGATACTGCTCGTCGGCCGGAGTGAGCACCTCGGACTCATCAAGGTAGTCCACGCCGAGGGCCTGAAGGACCTGGGCCTCTACGAAGTGTCCAATCCGGCACTTGGCCATCACCGGGATGCTGACAGCCTCGACGATCTCGGCGACCTTGGTCGGATCGGCCATCCTGGCGACTCCACCCGCGGCGCGAATGTCGGCAGGCACACGCTCGAGCGACATGACGGCGACCGCACCCGCATCTTCGGCGATCCGGGCCTGCTCAGCGGTCACTACGTCCATGATCACGCCGCCCTTGAGCATCTCCGCAAGACCCGTCTTCACGCGCAGAGTACCGGTCTGCTTGGTTTCCTCAGTCACTCTCGGGACTCCTCACGGTCACGGTCGGACAGCGCGGTCGCACCATCCGGGAATTGAACGGTCTTAGATTGTACCCGCGCTCAAGGACGAGGTACAGGCACGCATGCGGTATTGTTCGAAACCGGCTAGCGGACGTCGATGCTCACATCCGGCGGAACGATCTGAAACCAGGTATTGCCCGGAGCGAGCCTGATGAGCGAACCTTCCGAATCCCTGAACACCGGCGGGGCGCTCGCCCCCGCTGACCACGTGCCGTCGATTCGAACCCCGTCCCGGAAGATCGCGGCCTCTCCCTCACCGACGAGCGCTATCTCGAGCGTCCTGGCTGGGCCGGTGGCGCTCGTCAGTGCCCAGATGACCACGACGTTTCGTGCCGAGTAACGCGCACTAGACTCCCGGTCGAGATGCGCCTGGCCGTTGTTCGACCGCAGATACAGTGCACTGTCCGCGTCGTAGTCCCAGGTGACCCTGTTGGCTGGCGAGAACGGAATCGTGAGTGCAGTCGCGGCCTGCTCGGAATCGACGGAACTTGAGAAGTGCAATCCTTTGAGCTCCTGTGTCGCTGAGCAACCGCGGGAGACCCCGATCTCACGAACTCGTACGGGGTCGAGATAGAGGTTGTGCGGTGCGGACCGGAAGGAGACACGCCGGTAAGCGGCGGGAGCCGAGGAGTGATCGACGACCTCCAGCCCCGCATCCCGGATACGTTTCAACACGCCGGCGTTCGCCCCGGAGTGCGCGAACAAGGCGGAGTACTGTGGAATGATCTGTGTGTCGGACATGCGAGCACTGCGAACCGGACCGATGATCTCGGGAACGCGTGAATGGAAGAGCGCGTTGAACCGCGTGATCCCGCCCTCGGTAAGTGACTCGTAGATGATGTCCGCGTGGTCCAGCCCGCTCTGGGGGCGAGCAGATGGCGAGTTCTCGATCTTCACCGCGAGGACGCGCGTGTTGGCAGGCTCCTCCGGCGAGGTCGCATCCTCACCAGTCAGTGGCCAGCGCACCGGCTCCTCGGGCTGCTCGATGACGCGCTCACGCTGTGCCGAGGGCCATGCCGAGGTGATCTCCTGAGGCTCGTCAGCGGGGCGTGTGCCCAGGTACCAGGCGACTGCCGCACCCACCACGATGACCGTTGCAGCCAGTGCGATCAGGATCTTCTTCTTGTGTTCGGCCCAAAGTGACTTCAACGCTGCCTCCTCGATATCCTCGACGAAGGATACGCACGCCGGCACCACCGGTCAACGCGTAGTCCGCACACGTTGCCTCCCCGTCGCCGCGGGGATAGAGTGAGGCCATGCCATGTTACCTCCTACACATCGTCGAACAGCCGGACCCGAGCCCCTACGACGACGTAGACCTCAAGGACCTCGTTGGATCCATGCCGAGGTTCTTCTGCGCGCACTGCACCCCACCCGCCGCTCTTCGCCCGGGGGAGAGCATCCGGTGCCTCGATCGGGATGAGCCATGCTGGAAACCAGCTGGCTCCATCTGCCCACCTTAGGGTACGTGCGCAGACGGGTCGTCGCTAGGCGTTCCGGACCTGCTCGCCTTCGGACTCACGGCGCGCTCTCAGCACCAGCCAGACCCCGGCGAACAGAACCGGGACCGTCAGCAGTTGCCCCATCGACAACGGTCCTAACACGGTACCGAGGTGAGAGTCGGGCTCCCGCACGAACTCGAGCATGAAGCGGATGATCCCATATCCGGTGAGCATCCATCCGAGCACGACCCCATCGGCCCTGCGCCGACGGGCCAGCCAGACCATCACCACGAACAGCACCACGCCCTCAAGCGCGGCCTCGTAGAGCTGAGACGGGTGCCGTGGAAGCGGGCCGCCGCCAGGGAACACCATGCCCCATGGCACCTCGGTCACCCTCCCCCACAGCTCTCCGTTGATGAAGTTGGCGAGCCTCCCCAGCGCAATGCCGACAGGTGCTCCGACAGCGACCATGTCAGCGATTCGCAGGAACGGAGCTCCGACCCGTCGCGCGAACAGGATGCCGGCGAGCACGATCCCGACGAGGCCGCCGTGAAACGACATGCCCCCCTCGGTAGTGCGGAACACCGATAGCGGGTCCGCGAGAAACTGCCCTGGGATGTAGAACAGCATGTACCCTAACCGGGCCCCGATGACCAGACCGATCGAGCCCCACAGAAACGCACTGAGGACATCGTCGTCGGAGAGCCCGACGTCCCAGCGCTTGTTGAGCACATGGATGGCGTAGGCGCCGGCGATGAAACCCAACACGTAGGCCAGCCCGTACCATCGGACTGCAAACGGGCCGATCTCAAAGATGATCGAATCGATCATCGGGTAGGTCAGCGCCGCCACGCTACATCGCCTCAAGCCGGGCTATGCGGTCCTCGATCGGCGGATGCGTGTTGAATAGCGAGTTCAGGCCCCCGCCGTAGTCGCGAAGCGGGTTGTAGATGTAGAGGGCCTCGGTCGCCTTGTTCGCCACCGCGAGCTTATTGGAGTCTCCCGCGATCTTCCGCAGAGCACTAGCGAGCCCCGGCGGATAGCGCGTAAGCAGGGCGCCGTTCGCATCGGCCAGGTACTCGCGTTTGCGAGAGATGGTCATCTGGATCATCGCGGCGAACAACGGCGCCAGGACCGCGAGCACGACTCCGATAAGAACGAAGATGGCCTGAGCTCCGCCGCCCCCGCTATCGCTGCTCCGCC
>CAYGKH010000010.1:0-25425 GCA_964350345.1 uncultured Coriobacteriaceae bacterium | reverse complement strand
GCCTTACTCCGCGCTCCCCGACGCGAGTGTCGTACCCGTCGGGGAGCATCTTGATGAATTCGTGGGCTTGCGCAGCGCGGGCTGCACTCTCGACCTCCGCGTCACTGGCGTCGGGGCGACCGTAGGCGATGTTATCGCGCACCGAACCGGAGAAAAGGACCGAGTCTTGCATGACGACGCCGATGCGGCTTCGCAGACTCGAGAGCGTGAGGTCGCGCACGTCGTGACCATCGACCAGCACCGCGCCCTCGCTGACATCGTAGAAGCGGGGAACGAGGTTCACGACGCTCGTCTTGCCCGAACCGGTCGCCCCGACCACCGCGACCAGGGTGCCAGGTTCGACGGTGAAGTCGAGATCGGCGAGTGTCTGGGCGTCGTCACCGGGATAGCGCAGGCACACGCCACGGAACTCCACACGTCCGCGGGGATCGTCCAGCACGACCGCCCCTTCACGCTCGGCGACATCGAGCGGTGCATCGAGCACCTCGAAGAGCCGCTCGGAACTCGCGCTTGCACGCGCTATCGCCTGGGCGCCGAAGCCGATGATGAAGAGCGGTTGCAGGAGCAGGAAGAGGTAGGACGTGAAGGCGACCAGCTGTCCCACAGTGAGTGTCCCGTTGATGATCTGGCCCGCTCCGACGACCGTCACCACTCCCACGCCGGCGGTACCGACCGCGAACAGGAGCGGGAAGGCGTTCGCCACGGTGGTCCGTACGCTCATCCCCTGCTCCAGTAAGGCGAGATCGGCCTTGCGGTAGCGGGCGGTCTCGAAATCCTCGCGGGCGAAGGCGCGGACGACGCGCACACCCGCGATGTTCTCCTGCAGGACCGAGTTGAGTGCGCCGAGGCTCTTCTGGAAGTCGCGGAACATCGGGCCGAGTTTGCGAACGAACAGGAGTAGGATCGCGAGGGTGGCAGGAATGACCGCGAACGCGACGAGGGCGAGCGCGGTGTTCATCACGAGAAGAAGCACTACGGCACCCACGAGCAGAAGTACGGCCGATATCGCTTGCACAAGTCCTCCCCCGACGAACTCCCTCACAAGGTCGACATCGCTCGTCACGCGGGTGATCAGCTGTCCCGTGCTCGCGCGGTCATGATAGGCGAACGACAGCCGCTGCAGCTTGTCGAAGATCGTGTTGCGCAGATCGAACGCCACGCCGTGACTCACCTTTGCGGAGAGGTATCCCTGCAGGAAGCTGGCGATTCCTCCCGCCACTGCCACTGCGATGAGGCCGACGGCTCCGCGCCAGATCGCCCCTGTGTCTCCTTCGCCGATTCCCTGGTCGATGATGAACCGCAACAGTTGTGGCGAGACGAGGTCGGCCGCCGAGGAGGCGAGTACCGCACATACCGCGGCGATGGCGGTGAACCGGTAGGAGCGCATGAAGCGCAGTGCCCGCAGAAGGGATCGAGACAAAGTGGACTCTCCGAGTGGTCGCAGGTGTGGGCCTTTGTGGAGCGCGTACGGTGCAGAATGGATTCTACCCGCAACCCGTCTGTCGCCCAACGCGAACGAGCCCCGGATGGGGCCCGTTCACGAAGGAGGAGGGTCGAGCAGGTGGCCGTCCGGCTACGGCGAAGTGTGTGATTCACCCATGGAGCACCGCGCTGATCCGCTGGTAATCGCGGATATCTATCTCGCCACGCGCGAGTCGTGCGCGGGCCATACGGAGTGCCCCATCGACTGCCGAGGGAGCGGGATCGAAGGCTGGTCGTGCAACGGGAAGTGCGTGTCCGTTGCGGACCGCAAGCGCGATGAGGGCGAGCAGTGCCGAAATCAAAATAACCCCTGTGAACATCTCCCCAACCCCCACTTCGATCGGTCCAGCATCACTCCGAGTATGCCCGCCTGGAGCGCAGGGAGCGTGAAGTGGGTGTGGAGAGCGTGTGGAGGTCGACGCGGTTTGGGTTCTAAGCAGGGATTTTGCCAGGAGGCGTTTCCGCGGGAAGCACAGCCTCCGGAGCGGTCGTGACGACAGCGGGCCGTGAGGGCGCGGTCGTCGTGAGGGCGACGCCTGTCACGATGACGGCCATCCCCGCAATCACCCACATATCCACCGGTTCAGGCGAAGCGATGAGGCCGATCGTTCCGGCGAGCCAGCCCAGGAAGACCGCGACGATAGGGTTCACGTATGTATAGGTCATGACTTTCGAGGTCGCCACGTTGCGCAGGAGCCACACGAACGACGTGAACGCCACGCACGAACCGAAGATCGTAAGGTAGGCGAGCGCCCACACGCCGCCTGCGGTGATGCTCCCCATCCTCGGGATCTCGCCGAGGAGCGTGCCGAGCACCAACAGCACTCCGCCCGCGATCAGCATCTCGTAGCTGGTCGCCACGACCGCATTTGCTTTCACCGGCCGGCGTTTGGAGATGAGCGATCCGGTGGTCCAGAGCATCGTCGCGAAGATCTGGAGCGCTACTCCGGTCCACTCCACGCCAGAGCCATGCACGCCGATGATCCTCGGCCACATAAGGAGGCCGAGTCCCGAGAAGCCGAGTACGAGGCCGAAGACTCCCCGGGCGGTAGGGCGCTCCATGCCGGGGAGGATCCCCTCGGCGGTCGCGACCCACAGCGGGATGAGGGCCACGATGAGTGCCGAGAGGCTCGACGGAATGAACTGCTCGGCCAGCACGGTGAAGTACATGCCGCCGCACAGCAGGAAGATGCCGACGACCGATACGGTCACGAGGTCGTGGCGGGAGAGTCGGATGCGCCAACCGCGCCACGTCGCGAAAGTGAGCAGGATGAGACCCGCGAGCGCGAGACGCAGACCCGTGAAGAGAGTGGGCGGCATCTCGTGTTCGAGACCGATGCGGATCGCAAGGTATGTCGAACCCCAGATGACGTACATCGCCGCAAAGGCGAGAAGCGTCTTGATATCGAATCTATGGGACACAGCTGCTCCGGTTCGAGGGTGTCGGGCGATGGACCCCAAACAGGATACTCCCGAACCGGTCAGGTGGCACGTTTTATGCTAAAACACGAGCGTTAACTGCTTGAGTCCATGAACCGTCGCGCTTGAGGAGTGATCGTCCTATCGTGGGACCGCAGCCGACGCTCAACTGTTGGGAGTACCAGGGGTGTGAACGACAGCCGGGCGGGCGCCTGGAGTCGGAGCACGGACCATGTCCTGTGGCGACAGCTGAGGCACTGCACGGATCCAACGGCGGGATCAACGGTGGACGGTCGTGCTGGGCGGTCGATGACACTCTGTGTGGGGGAGAGCCCTCCGGTCCGCAGGAACATAAGATCCACGAGTGCCGAAAGTGCTCGTTCCGCTCGCGCGTGCAGATCGAGGCGGGACTCGAGCTCATGCCGGACTCCGAGTTGCGCTCCCGGCTCCTGGTGTCCGAGTCGAAGTAATCCCGCAGCCGCGACGATACCGCGCCTGAATCGCGCTACACTCCTTTCATGTATACCTACGGATTCCCTCGCCCCGCGCTCAGCGTGGACATCGTGTTCCTTTCCGGACCTGCCGATGACCGGCGACTTCTGCTCGTGCGCCGTGGGCGCGAACCTTACCGTGACATGTGGGCGCTTCCGGGCGGTTTCGTCGATGAGGGCGAGCGTCTCGAGGACGCCGCGCGCCGAGAACTCGCCGAGGAGACCGGAGCGCTTTTCGACGGACCGCTCACGCAGGCAGGGACGTTCGGTGACCCGGGGCGCGACCCGCGCGGATGGACCGTGAGCGTGGTGTTCGCGGCCGATCTCGGAGAGGGTGAGCCGCCCGAGGTCGTGGGCGGAGATGACGCTGCCGAAGCGGCGTGGCATCGTCTCGATACGCTGCCATCGCTCGCGTTCGATCACGACGACACTGTGGCTGCTGTCATGTAGGCGGATCCGAGAACCTGCGCCCGCGTCGCATCGGCGGGAATCTTGTGCTCGAGCCACTCACGTTATCGGCCGGCCGGGTCGATAATAAGATAGGATAAGCATGGTGGATCGCCGCTGTGCGGGGTTTCCCTCACCCGCTACTGAGTGGAGTCGGGTTGGAAAACGGCAAAAGGAGTGGTTCCTGGCGCTCGCCGGTGCCGAGTCTTCTCGCTGCGTCGTTTGCGGTACTCGGGTTCGCGGCGGTTGCAGTGGGCGTCGGCATCGGGGTGAACGCGGGCGTCGTTGAAGAGCCGGCTACCTCGGTTAGGGCGGACGCTGCACTTACGGGTCGCTCGGCGAACGACTCTCTCGCCCGCCTTACGAGCGGATTCGTCGGCCTTGCCGAGATAGACGAGGATCCTCCCACCACCCCTTCTGACGTCCAGGCGACCCCCGGTCTTGCACCACCCGTCATCGCGACGGTGACGTGGGCCGCCTCCTTCGACGGCGTAGGTGTGGCGGGATACCGCATCTGGCGCGCAACGGCCTCAGTGGGCCCGTACGAGCCGGTCGGCGATACGGGAGCGCTGAGCTACGACGACGTGACCGGCCTTTTTGGGCAGGAGTACTGGTACAGCGTCAGTGCCTACGACGAGGCTGGTAACCAGTCGATCCTCTCTGCGCCCGCCGGACCTGTTCAGGCGGCGTGGGAGCAGGACTCCCCGCATGCGGTGTACTCGGCGGAGTCCGATCTGTGTCGAACCTGCCATGAACTGCATGGCGCAGCCGGTCCTAAGCTCGCTCGCGAGACGGTCTATACCGACGACCACCCCTCGGCGAGCGTGTGCTACGTCTGCCACGACGGGACGGGCGCAGCTACCGACATCCTCGTCGGGCCGAGGAACTCGTTTTCGCTTGCGAGCGGTCACAGCATAGAGGGTGTCGGGGCCGAGGGCGACCTCACCGACGGATGCGGCGGCTGTCACAATCCGCACCGCGACTATCTTGCGAACCGCATGTTGCCGCGTACGGCCATCAACGACACCCCGGTCGAAGGCGCCGACAACAGCTGGTGTCTTGCGTGCCACAACGACACGCACGACTGGTACGGCCCGGGCTATCCGGCCCTGTCGGAGCCGGTGCGTGACGCCAGCGGATACCCGGTGTCAGGACGCTTCCCGGGGCGGACAGTCTACGAGGACGCTTTGGTCAACGCGCACGCGGCAATTCCGCTGTCGGCGGCACTTCCTCGCCGCGGAGAGGGCGACTGTCTCTACTGCCACGATTCCCACCAGAGCGCGAGCGAGTACGATGCGCTCGTCGCCCGCCACACGCCTTCAACGACGCTGACCGTCGCCAGCGACCAGGAGACGGGCGACTACGCAGCGCTCTGCCTCGGTTGTCACGGGGGCAAGGGCATCGACGCCTTCCCGTTCTCGCCGCCAGCCGGTGCTGTCGACATCGAACGGTTCGTGACCGCCGATGCGCCCGGGGCGGGGCACCGGATCAAGACCGAGGGCGGAACGCTTCCCGTTGGCGCGCCGCTGCCCTGCTACAACTGTCATAACCCGCACGGATCGAGCCGGGGCAACTCCTCGCTCATCTCCGACGAGCGTGGTGGAGGACTGTCGACCGCGAGCGCCGCGGGAGTACGGGCGTTCTGCTTCACATGCCACTCGACTTCTGATGCCACTCCGCAGGTGTGGGACAGCGTGGCAGGGCAGTACGTGTCGGTAGGCACCTGCTCGGTCGAGGGACTTCGACGGGACGGCTCGCATCCGGCCGGCGGTAACGCGCTCAACCTTCTCGACATAGACGGGCACCGCGCTGCGGACTCTGGCAGTTGCTACGGCTGCCATGGGAGCGACTACTCCGAGCCGGGCGCCAATAACGTGCACAACCCATCCATGGGAGCCGCGTCCCGCCAGTCGCATACTGCAGTGACCGAACAGAGTGTGCGCGGTTGCGGCGCATGCCACAAGGACGCGCGCGGCAATGCGGGTGGCGATATCAGTGCGAACGGCGAGATCTGGATCGAGCAGGCGGAGATCCACTTCTCGAGTCGGGGTTGCGCGCAGTGCCACCCCAGCCCGGTGGACACGAACGCTCTGCCGAGCGGCCACACTCCCGAGTGCGCGAGCTGTCACACGGTCATAGGCGATGAGTACCATGATCCCACCGACGCAGGATTCGTTGGAGTCCACACGGCCTCAGTCGACCAGTCGTGCACCGAGTTCTGCCACACGGGTGACATCATCGCCACACACCAGGCGTACGTGGCCGGGGTGAACGGCGATGTGGTCGAACCGGAAGATGAGTACACCGTCTGTCAGCTGTGCCACGAGAACGAGGTGTTCGGAGTGGCAGCGGGAATGGCCGGCGGGCGCCTGCGGGATACCGGTACCAAGCCGTGGACCGAGAACGATGGCGACATCTATCTGCGCCCCGGGGACCGCGAGGCGTGGGCTCCGCTGAAGCCCGGCAACACCGAGTTCAGCAGCTGTGACAACTGCCATATCGACCCCCACGGGGTCGAGGGATACGGCGGTGCGATACCCGACATCCTCGCGCTGCACGATGCGCAGCGGACGGGCGAGGTGGCCGGCATCACCTACTCCGACGGCGCCAACATCGGATGCTTCGCCGGATGCCACACGACGAACCTGCTCTTCGAGCATCTCGATGCCGACTTCGAAGCTTCGTGGAGCGGCGAGATCGCCGGGCGCACCTTCTCCGGAAACGGAACCAACTGCGGCCGGTGCCATGTCGACTGGGGGTCACATCGCGGTGAGATCGGGGACAGCGTGTATCTGCCGGCGGTGCTGGGAGCTGTCGAATCGCACGACGTCCGTTGCCAGTCCTGCCATAACGGCGTCACGATATCCGGCGCTCCGAACGAGGGGCTGCGCGCACCCCACTCGTCCGGCGAGGTCCTGAACTCGGCGACCTTCGGGAACTACACGGGTACTCCGCCACTCGGCACCACCACCGAGTTCCAGGACTGGCAGTTCGGCGGTGGGCATAACGCGATGGGCACGAGTTGGCCGAAGACGGTGTGGATAGGGACGATCAACGGTGTGACCGACCCCGCGCTCGCCTACAATTCGTCGTTCAGGACCGGCTGGGGCATGGGCTCTGCGGTGCGGTGCAGCGACTGTCACGTCGTCGGTCCGGCCAACGGTCCGCACGGGGCCAGCGTGCCGTACGGGATCGTCTCGGGCCCAGGATACGAGTCCGCGCCTGGTGACTGGTTCAAAGGGACAGGGCCGTATCATCTCGCCGAGACCGGTACCGGTCCCGCGCCTGTGGGCTTGTGCGCCAAGTGCCACGGCAACTTCAGCGGCGGATTCCACACAGGCCGCAACAACCGGCATACGGGCAGTAACGGGAACACCGCCGCGTACCCCAATCTGGGACCGAACTACTCGTGCGTGAGCTGCCACCTGCGGATCCCGCACGCCTGGAAGCGCCCGCGGCTGTTGCGGCGCGTAACCGGCGGCACCATCGCAGGCGTGCCGCAGGACACGCATCCGTACGCGTTCTCAGCGGCTGAGCGGCCCGGGGTCACCGGGATCAGGATCAACACGAGCAATAGCACCCTAGCCCAGGCTGACTGCGCAGAGAACGCGTGTGGCGCGCATAGCGGCAACACCCCGTACTGGCCGTAGGCGATAGCGATGCTGACCCGGCGGTCGAGACCGTTCACATCGCTGATGGTTCTTGTCCTGGTTGCCGGGGCGTGTGTCGGCTGCTCTGCCACTGCTGGACCGGAAGATCCGGGCCTCGGTGATGAGTCACGTGCACCTCTCGAAGTGCCTGCCGCTCCGGTTCTCACCGACCCGCCCTCGGCCGTCGGTTCGTACACGGATTGGGTCTCGTACGCGTATCTCGTGATGGACGCACGGGTCGCCGAGGACGCGATCAGCGCCTACGAGGAGGTCCGCGTCTCGGCGTACATCGAGCGCAACCGGTCCGAGCAGGGGCGTGGCATCCATCAGGTGTTGATACAGAGCGACTACGAGTTGGCGTCGCAGGAGGAGACCTCGGCGGTCGTCACGGGAGTCGAGACGTGGATATATCGCTACTTCGACGCCGAGACCCGCGACTACACGAGCGACGTCCTCGAGGCGTCCTACGACGTGACCTACACAGTAATCGTGGAGGAGCCGAAGGGGTGGGTCGTCGATCGTGTCGAGGCTACGCCGAGGGGCGAGGTCGAGTGAGGCGAGGCCGATGGCGATGAACCGTTCGCGACCTCTGCGCTTCCTGCGTTCGAGGAGGCTCGTGGTCGCACTGTTCCTGGTGATCGGCGCTTACTCCGTCGCGGCCACGTTCCTTCCCGACGTGCTCACCTTCACCGATCCGTTCTTTCTTGCCGCCGCCACGATCTTCACCGCGTCGACGGCTATCTGCGCACAGGAGCGTGCGCGGGGAGCGGTCGCCCTGCTGCGCGGATGGCGCGACCCCTCGTCCGCTGCTGTCGACCATCTCGCTGTGGCATCCGGCCGGCACATCGAGGTCCCCGAAGGAGCCGAAGAGGCGCTCACCCTTGGCGAGTCGGCGCTTGTCCGCCTCGGTATGCGGTGTGTGCCTCGGGACGACGGAGTGTTTGCGCACCGCAACGCCTGGGCTGCGCTCGGCAGTCCGGTCTTCCACTACGCGCTTGCGGGCCTGTTCCTGTTCGCAGGGCTCGGCCAACTCACCCGGTGGGAGGGGATCGTCGGCGTGATGGAGGGCGGGTCGATCGAGGACTCGCCCGCGAACTATCATACGTACACTCCCGGACCGCTCGCCACGCATCTTGACGCTCGCTCGTTTGCGGTCGACGACTTTGACACGAACTACGTACACCGCGATGTCGAGCGCGGTCCTGCGCCGCTGGCGACCCTGCTCGTTGATGGCGCCGAGGTGCGGTCGCAACGCGTCTACCCCAACAACCCGTTGCGCTACGGCTCGCTCTACGTCCACCAGCTCGAGTATGGGATCGGTATCGTTTTATCGGTTCTCGGCCCGGACGGTGAGTTGCGAGGTTCTGCGCCCGCCGCCTTCGACTTCGACGAGTTGAGCCCCGACGGAACGCTCTCGATCGAGGCGTTCGCCGAGGGTAGGCCGGCCGAGGAGTACGCGGTCTCGATCTCCGTCCCGCTCGACGAGGAGGGCGGTCGCTACTTCCGCCGCGTTCCCGAGCAACCCGGGTTCCTGGTCTCGTTCCCGGACTCCGGAGACTCGGCCGCTGCCTTCCCGCTCGAGGTCGCGGTGGGTGAGCGGGTCGCGCTTCCCAACGGATCCGGGTGGCTCGTCGTCGACGAGGTCGCGCACCAGGTCTGGCTCTTCGTGGTGGACGACTGGACGATCCCGTTCATCTATCTGTTCCTGGTAGTGTCGTGCGTGGGGGCGACGGTCGCGCTGCTCGTTCCGCCGAGGGCGGCGTTCCTTCGGTATGAGATGGCTCCATCGGCACGGCTCGTGCTCGTCACGAGGAGTCGCCGGATCGACCCGGGCTTTGGTCGCGCTGCGCGCAACGCGATCGAGACGGCGCTCGCCGAGGAGAGGAGAGGAACATGATCACGATCGAGACGGTCGTGCTGTGGGCCGCGGTGGGGTTCTACGCGCTCGGATCGGCAGGGTTCATCGGAGGGTTGATCTTCGCGCGGCCCGGTGTCGAGCGCGCGGCGCTGTGGATCGCAGGCGCGGGATGGGTGGCGCACACAGCGGGCATTGCGGTGCGCTGGGTGCGCACCGGACGCGGCCCCTATCTCGGCTTCCACGAGGTCGCCTCACTCCTCGCCTGGATCACCGTGGCGCTCCTGTTGTGGCTTGCGTGGCAGCATCCCGGGTTGCGGGTGGTGGGCGTGGCGGTCCTGCCGATCGCGTTTCTGATCATGGGCGGCGCGTTGCTCGTCTCGCGCGAGTCCGCACCGATCTCTGGAGCGCTCGTCAGCCTGTGGCTGTTCGTCCACGTTCTCTTCGCGAACCTCGCCTACGGCGCGTACGTCGCGGCGTTCATGCTCTCGGTGGCCTATCTGGTGCGCGAGCGTGGTGCGGATGCGTCTGGCGCGCGGAGTGGAAGACTTGCCTTGCTGTTCGAGCGCCTGCCAGGCCAGGAGGTGCTCGACAGCCTGACCTTCCGCTTCGTGGGCGCGGGCTTCATCTTCCAGGGCATCATGCTTGCCTCGGGTGCGATCTGGGCGAACCAGGCGTGGGGCCGCTACTGGGGCTGGGACGCCATCGAGACATGGTCGCTCATCGCCTGGGCGATCTACGCGCTCTACCTGCACCTGCGGCTTACCCTCGGGTGGAGCGGCCGCCGGGCAGCGTGGGTCGCCGTCATAGCACTGCCGGTGATAGTGTTCTCGCTACTCGGCGTGCCGCTCGTCTACGACTCGATCCACGGCGCCTACCTCTATACCTGAACTAGACGATAGGAGACTCTCGCGATATGCGACTTCGATCACTTGATGGCAGGACCCCTCGCGTCGCGCTCGTGACGCCGCACTACCACAGCGGCGTGGTCGAGTCAGCAGGGAAGTGGCCCAACGCAGCCTTCGCCTACCTCGGCGGGGAACTGCGGGTGGCCGGCTTCGAGCCGGTCATCTACGACGCGATGACGATGGATCACGAGATCGACGACATCGCCGCCGAGCTCGCGCGCATCGACCCGGACGTGGTGCTGACCTCCGCCTACACCGCCTCATACCCGAAGGCTATCGAACTGCTGCGCACCGCGCTCGAGGTCGTGCCTGGCGTGGTGACCGGTATCGGCGGCGTGCACGCGCACTTCATGTGGGAAGAGGTACTTGCCGAGCACGGCGACGTGGTGGATGTTGTCTTCCGAGGAGAGGGCGAGATCACGCTGCCGGAGTTCGTGCGGTGTCTGGCCGAGGAGGGCGACCTCTCGCAGGTAGCGGGCATCGCGTATGTGCGCGATGGTGCGCCGCACGCCACGCCGGCCCGCCCGTTCCTGGCCTCACTCGACGGGCGCCCTGCCGCCTGGGATCTGCTGGACTGGGACCTCTACACCTTCTATCCGTACCCCGAGACCAACCTCGCGCTGATCTCGACTTCGCGTGGATGCGACCAGGCGTGCACCTTCTGCTCCCAGCAGGCGTTCTGGGAGCGCACCTGGCGCGGACGCTCTCCTGAGGACGTCGTGCGCGAGATCGAGTATCTGCGCGACACCCACGGCGCGGGGGTGGTCATGTTCGCCGATGAGACCCCCACGCACGACCCGGTGCGATGGCACCGCCTGCTCGACCTGCTGATCGAGCGGCAGACAGGTGTCTATCTGCTCATGGAGACCCGCGTCGATGACATCCTGCGCGACGAGGCGATCATGCACCGCTACCATGAGGCTGGTATCCACCATATCTACGTCGGCGTGGAACGTACCGACCAGGCGTCGCTCGACATGTTCAAAAAAAACACGAAGGTCGAGCAAGGTAGGCGCGCGATCGAACTGATCAACGAGCACGGCATGATATCGGAGACGAGCCTTGTCCTCGGGCTGCCCGGCGACACGCCCGAGACGATCCGCGCGACGCTGGATCTGGCGATGCACTACGACCCGGACCTCGCATTCTTCCTCACTATTGCGCCGTGGCCGTACAGCGATATCTATCCTGATCTCGAGCCGCACATCGTCACGCGTGACTACGAGCGGTACAACCTGGTCGACCCGGTGGTGAAGCCGGTCGACATGACCGTCGATGAGCTGATGACCGAGGTCGTCGAGTGCTATAAGCGCTTCTACATGGGCAAGGTCAAACGCATCCCTCAGATGACCAAGCACAAGCGCGACTACTTCATCACGTCGATGAAGCTGATCATGCACAACTCGTATCTTACGAAGCACATGGGCGGGCTCGGCCGCATCCCGGTCGAGATCGAGGCGATGGCGAAGCGGTTCCTGTAAGGAGTAGCGGCGATGGCGCTCGACATCCTCATCATCATGAACAACTACTTCCACGACGTCGCGACCGCCGTGCTGCTGTCGGCCGCTGTGGTGATGTGGGCGCTGTACACCCAGGCCCGACGGGGAGGTCCCGACGAGGTGGCACTACTCGCGCGGCTCTACCCGTTTCTCACCCGGTTCGCGATCTTCGCGCTGGCATGGGTGGTGCTCGGCGGAATCCCGCGGGTAGTGTTCTTCAACTCACACGACCTCGGCGCGGTACGGGGCGATCTGGCGATCCCGATCGCGGTCAAACACGTGGTCGGAGTCGCAGCGGTCGCCGCAGGCGTGGTGCTGTGGCGGCGGGTGAAGTACCTGATAGAGGTTCGCCGCTCGCCGGGCACACTGCGCCACTCCTGCGGCGACCTCGATTGACGCACCGGCGCCCCCGGCGTATCCTCATCATCAATCGAACAACCTGCCTGTGATGGGGATGAGTACGCGGTCCGGTAGGGCCTTCAGAGAGCCGGGGTAGCTGCGAACCGGTGCCTGGCAAACCGCGGAACATGGTCCCGGAGGCATCCGGAGGAACGGCGCATCGCGCCCAGTAATGCCGGACGGCCGCCCCCGTTACCTCGGGCTACATGAACATCGGATGCCCTCGGCGAATCATCTGCCAGCCGGAGTGAGTTGCCATCGGTTCCGTGTTCGAGATGAGGCCGTGCATGCTGCGGCGGAGTCGGGTGGTACCGCGAAGGCCAACGCCTTTCGCCCTGACATGACTGTCCGGGGTGGAAGGCGTTATCTATGTACGGGGGTGTTCGGACGTGGCCAAGAGTTATGAGGAGATCAACGCCAAGATCGCGAGCGGCGAGGCGGTCGTGATGACCGCCGAGGAGTTCGCTGCGCTGGCCGCCGAGGATGGCGTGAGCGAGGCGGCCCGCCGAGTGGACGTGGTGACGACCGGCACCTTTGGCCCGATGTGCTCGAGCGGGGCGTTCCTGAACTTCGGTCACTCCGATCCGCCCATCAAGATGGGCGAGATCACGCTGAACGACGTGCCCGCGAGCGGCGGGCTTGCGGCGGTCGACACCTACCTCGGCGCCACCGAGCCGAGCCGCAACCGCGGCATCGAGTACGGTGGCGCGCACGTCATCGAGGACCTGTTGCGCGGACGCGCAGTGCGGCTGCGGGCGACGGGGCCGGGCACCGACTGCTACCCGCGCACCGAGGTCGACACGCACGTCACGCTCGACGACCTCAATCAGGCCTACCTCTTCAACCCGCGCAACGCCTACCAGAACTACGCGGTGGCGGTGAACAGCGGCGACCGGGCGCTCTACACCTACCTCGGCACGCTGCTGCCGCACTTCGGCAACGCGACCTACTGCTCCGCCGGCGCGCTCTCGCCGCTACTCAACGACCCCGCCTACCGCACGATCGGGGTGGGTACGCGCTGCTTCGTGGCCGGCGCGCCGGGATACGTCGCCTGGCAGGGAACGCAGCACAACCCGGACCAGGAACGCGACGAAAACGGAGTGCCGGTCGCCCCGGCCGGCACGCTCGCGGTCATCGCCGACCTGAAGGCTGCGAGCGCCGACTATTTCAGCGCCGCGACGTTCACCGGCTACGGGGTGAGCGCGTTCGTCGGCATCGGCATCCCGATCCCTGTGCTCGACGAGGATATCGCCGCCACCCTCGCGCTCACCGACGCCGATCTCACCGCCACCGTCTTCGACTACGGCGTCGCGCGCCGTTCGCGTCCCGCGCTCGCGCGTGTGTCCTACGCGGAGCTGCGCAGCGGCTCTATCCAGGTCGAGGGCCGCGAGGTTCCCACCGGTCCGATCTCCTCGCTCACGGTCGCTCGCGCGATCGCTGCAGAGCTCAAGCGCTGGGTGGCCGAGGGCGGCTTCACGCTCGCTCCGCCGCTCGAGGCGCTGCTACGCCCCGGGACGGGCGCGCCCGGCGTCAAGTCGCTCGAGATCCGTACCGAGGAGGCGATCTAGCGATGCCACGCAGACGGTTCGACCTTACATTCCCTCCTCGGCAGGCGACCAAGGCGATCACGTACCACCTGGTGAAGGACTTCGGCCTGGTGCCTAACATCCTGCGCGCGCAAATACAGCCCGCACAGGAGGGTCGCATGCTGCTCGAGCTGACCGGCCCGCGCGAGGCGTTCGAAGCGGGTATAGCGTTCCTGGAGGCCGAGGGGATCGCGGTGCACCCCGCCGCGAGCGACATCTGCCTCGATGAGGAGGCGTGCGTGGTCTGCGGGCTGTGCACTGCGGTGTGCCGTCCCGGAGCGCTCACGCTTGCCGCCGAGGACGCTACGCTCGTGTTCGACAAGGACGAGTGCGTGTATTGTGAAGCGTGCGTGGTTGCGTGCCCGCGCAGGGCCATCACGCTGCGCTTCTAGGGATTCGCTGGGCGACCATGCGAAAGGCCGCTTGAGATGGAGTCGTATCTGTTCATACGCGTCATCGTTGTCGCCGCGCTCGTGGCGATCCCGGTGATGTGCCTGGTGTTCCCGCTCGCCGTGCGCGTGGGGCTGGTGCCTGCGTATCGCGCGCTGCAGGCTGGACTCTGGGGCTTTGTTGTGGTGGCCGCCGGAGCGCTTGGCTGGGCGGGGGCGAGTGGTGAGTGGAGCCGGTTCGCACGCGACCAGGGATTCGGTGAGTTGGTGCAGGTCGTGGGGTTCTTCGGCGTATTCATGTTCATCATCTACTTCATGGGATCGCGCTATATCTCCGACATACTGCGCAAAGCGCGTCTTGAGGAAGGAACCGACTAGCATGCCCGATATCGCGATGAGGCTCGGCAGCGAGGTGCTGGTGATCGACGGCGCGTTTGGCACCATGCTCCAGCGTGCCGAGGTCCCCACCGAGCAGTGTCCCGAGCAACTCAACGTGACCGCGCCCGAGATCGTGGGCGGCATCCACCGCGATTACGTGCTCGCCGGGACCGACTGCGTGACCACAAACTCCTTTGGCGGCACGCGCGTCAAGCTCGCCGAGTACGGCCTCTCCGAGCAGGTGGAGCTGCTCAACCGTGCGGCGGTGAAGGTGGCGCGCTCGGCGGGCGCCCAGCATGTGCTCGCCGACGTCGGCCCCACGGGGCTTGTTCTCGAGCCACTCGGCACCGCGACGTTCGACGAGGTGTTCGAGCTGTTCGTCGAGCAGATCACGGCGCTCGCTGCCGAGGAGCCCGACGCCATCATCATCGAGACGATGACCGACATCGCCGAGGCCCGGTGCGCCGTGCTCGCCGCGCGCAGCGTGTGCGACCTGCCGGTGTTCGCGAGCGTGACCTTCGGACTCGCGGGTCGGATGGACCTCTCCGGCACCGATCCTTCGACAGCGGCGATCGTGCTCGAAGCCGCAGGCGCCAACGCGGTCGGCATGAACTGCGGGCTCGGGCCCGAGCAGATGCTGCCGCTCGCTCGCGCGATGGCGGATGCGACGACGCTGCCGGTGATCGTGCAGCCCAACGCCGGGCTGCCCCGGCTCGAGGATGGCCGCACGATCTTCCCCGGCACCGCCGACGAGATGGGCACGTACGCCGCACGCTTCGTGGAGGCGGGCGCGTCGCTCGTGGGCTCGTGCTGCGGCTCGTCGCCCTCGTTCACCGGTGCGATCGTCGACTTCGCGAAGGAGCTGCCGGTGCGCGAGCGCACGGCTGCTGGTACGGCGGGCGCCGGACTCGTGGTCGCCGGCCCTCGCGGTTGTGCGCACATCGGCGGAGGATCGCCTCTCGTGGTGATCGGCGAACGGATCAACCCCACGGGCAAGCCGGTGCTGGCCGATTCGCTGCGCGCCGGCTCGATGGAGGTCGTGCGCTCCTTCGCCGTCCAGCAACAGCACTCCGGTGCGCACCTGCTCGACGTGAACGTCGGAGCGCCGGGCGTGGAGGCCACGACAGCACTGCCAGCTGCCGTCAAGGCGCTTGTCGCGATGTCCGACCTGCCGCTCGTGCTCGACACCACCGACTACGCCGCGCTCGAGGCCGCGCTCCGCGTCTATCCGGGCCGCGCACTCGTCAACTCGGTGAGCGGCGAGGAGGCCTCGATGGAGGCCGTACTCCCGCTGGTCGCTCGCTACGGCGCCGCGGTCGTGGTGCTCGCCCTCGACGACGACGGCATCCCCGATACTCCCGAGGGCCGCGTTGCGGTCGTGCGCCGCGTACGGGACCGCGCGCTCGCGTGGGGCATCCCCGAGCGCTACCTGCTCGTCGACGTGCTCACGCTCACCGCTGCGACCGACCCGTCCGCCGCAGCTACCACACTTGAGGCGCTGCAGGCCGTCTCGCGCGACCTCGGACTCGCGACGATGCTCGGCGTGAGCAACGTCAGCCACGGCCTGCCCGGCCGCCCGGCGCTCAACGCCGCATTCCTCTCGATGGCTGCAGCCGCCGGTCTCGATGCTGCGATCGTGAACCCCGGCGACTTCGAGGTCGCCCGAGCCATCGCCGCCTCCAATGCGCTCCTCGGTCGCGACCCGCAGTGCGAGCACTGGATCGCCCGCACCAAGGCCGAAGACCGCGCTGTGAGCGGAGGCCCGGGAGGTCCCGCGCGGGTGGAGGACCGGCAGGCTCCGTACTCAGACAGTCCTCGGCGGGGGCCCGCGGCGACGACGGCTGTTTCGCGCCCGACGACGCCTACCCCGCCTGCGGAACTCCGTGCGGAACCTGCCGGTCCTCCACAGGATCTCGCTTCTGTTCTTACCTCTGCTGTCGAGTCCGGCGACACCGACGGCGCGCCCGCGCTCGTCGACCGGCTGATCGCCGACGGCATGGCCCCCGCGACGGTGATCGCGGACGTGCTCACGCCCGCTATCCAGAGCATCGGTGACGCCTTCGGCAAGGGTGAGGCGTTCCTGCCGCAGCTCATGGTCGCCGCAAGCGCGATGAAGGTTGCTGTCGACCGCGCCAAGACGCACCTGCCTGCGGCAGAGGCTGCGGCGACCGCCGGCACCGTCGTCTTCGCGACGGTCAAGGGCGACATCCACTCGATCGGCAAGGACATCTGCGTCTCGCTCCTCGAGAGCCAGGGTTTTGCGGTGCGCGACCTCGGCGTGGACGTTCCTGCCGAGACGGTTGCCTCGGCAGCTGCTGAAGTTGGCGCGGATGCGGTCTGCCTCTCGGCGCTGATGACCACGACGCTGCCCGCGATGAAGGCTACGATAGAGGCGGTCGGCGACTCCGCACCCGGCACCCCGGTGCTCGTGGGCGGGGCCGTCGTGACCGAGGAGTGGGCGCGAACGGTCGGTGCCGGCTACTCCGACGACGCGCCGGGATGCGTGCGTGCGGTCTCCTCGGCGATAGCGCGGAAGGGACGTGCGACGTGATCATCACAAAGCCGCGTGACTGGGAGCGCATCATCGCCAACCTCGACGAGGTCGGGGCGACGCGCATCTTCATCATGGGGTGTGGTCAGTGCGCCACGGTTGCCAAGACCGGCGGCAAGGACGAGGTACATGTGGCGGCCGCGAAACTCGAGGAGGGCGGCCGCGAGGTCACCGGCTGGGCGATCGGAGAGGTCGCCTGCCACGAGGGCGATACCCGCCTCACCACACGCAAGAACTCCGGTTCGATCGAGTCCGCCGAGGCGGTGCTCGTGCTCTCGTGTGGCGCGGGCGTGCAGACAGTCGCCGATGCGACCGACAAGCCGGTCTTTCCCGGGCTCGAGAGCGCGTTCCTCGGCAACGTGGTGCGCCACGGAGTCTTCGAGGAGCGCTGTCAGATGTGCGGTGAGTGCGTACTCGATCTCACTGCCGGCATCTGCCCCGTGACGACCTGCCCGAAGGGGTTGCTCAACGGCCCGTGCGGCGGGATGTGGGAGGGTAAGTGCGAGGTCGTGACCGACCTCGAGTGTACGCACGTTCTGATTCGCAGGCGGCTCGAGAGCCAGGGGCGCGGGCGCGCAGCGGGAGCCGCGGGGTCTGGTGTACTCGCGCCCAAGGACTTCAGCAAGAAACTCAAGCCCGGCAAGGTGAACCTGCGCGAGGGGCGCACGCGTGGGGAGGGCAGCCGATGAGCCGGCTTCGAGAGGCACTTGCGCGCGGCGAGTTCGTGGTGACCGGAGAGGTGGCCCCGCCGCTGGGTACCGACATGACCGCGATGCGCACGGCCGTGGAGACCCTCGGCCCGAACTGTCACGCGCTCAACGTCACCGATAACCAGGGCGCGACGCTTCATCTCTCGAGCCTGGCCGCCTCGCGCGTGGTGCTCGAGATGGGCGTCGAGCCGATCTTCCAGCAGACGTGCCGCGACCGGAACCGCCTCGCGCTCCAGTCCGATCTGCTCGCGGCTCACACGCTTGGTCTCCGCAACTTCCTCGCGGTGACCGGCGACGACCCGCGCGGTGGCGACCACCCGGAGGCCAAGGGGGTGTTCGATCTCGACTCCACGCAGCTCCTCGCAATCGCGCGCGGCATGAACGCGGGCCACGACATGCACGGCCGAGAGCTCACCGGCTCAACCGATTTCTACCTGGGAGCGGCCGTCTTCCCGGAGGCCGAGCCGTGGGACGTCCAGCTCGACCGGGCGCTGCGCAAAGTCGAGTCCGGCGCGGAGTTCTTCCAGACGCAGGCCGTATTCGACATGGAGAAGTTCGCACGCGCCGCCGAGGACCTGCGGCCGAGCGGCGTGAAGCTCATCGCGGGAATACTGCTGCTAAAAAGTCCGCGGGTCATCAAGTTCATCAACGAGAAGCTCGCCGGGCTGATGGTCCCCGAGCATATCTCGGCCCGTATCGAGGCGGCCGAAGACCCGCTCGCCGAGTCGATCGCGCTCGCTACCGAGCAGGTTCGCGACCTGCGGGAACTCGCTCACGGTGTGCACATCATGCCGCTCGGGGTCGACGACGCGGTGCCGCAGATCCTCGAGGGTGCGGGGTTGTAGGTAGGGCGTCGCTGCGACCCGGTCCGGCACTGCCCTTGCGCACCGTGCGTTCCGGGCGTATAGTTCGACGAGTATCGAACTTCGACGCTCGTCGAACTACTCACATCGCACGATCGAAGGGACTTGCCTGTGCCCGGCCTGAACGTGCGCTCCGAATGGAAAGCACTCCTGCTGATCGTCGGAGGTTTCCTCGCGCTGTACTTCATGCCGATGGACTCCGCGCTCTTCACCGGTGCCATCCTCTCCGGCTTCCAACTACTCAACGAGTATGCCCGTGAGCATGTGCTGACATGCCTGTTGCCCGCGTTCTTCATCGCCGGGGCGATCGCGGTGCTCGTCCGCAAGGATATCGTGATGCGTTACCTCGGCAGCCAGGCGCACAAGGCCGTTTCCTACTCGCTTGCCGCCGTCTCCGGTGCGATCCTCGCGGTCTGCTCGTGCACGATCCTGCCGCTCTTCGCCGGCATCCGGAAACGCGGGGCGGGTCTTGGGCCCGCGATCACGTTTCTTTTCTCGGGCCCGGCTATCAACATCGCGGCGATGGTTCTCACACTTTCTGTCCTCGGAGTGAAGATTGGTGTGGCGCGGATCGTCGCAGCTATCGTGCTCTCGGTGCTTGCGGGTCTCACTATGCAGGCCATCTTCCGCGAGAAGCCCGAAGCAGGCGGCCTCTTCATCGAGGAGTCCGACGGACCCCAGCCCGGCGCGGGCCTCATCGTGCCGTTCTTCGCCGCAATGGTCGCAGTCCTCGTGGTCAACGGCCTCGCGATCGATCCCGTGCTCAAGTACGCGCTCATAGCTGCGCTTGTGGTGCTCGTGGCGGGTATCGCCATCTTTGGCTTCCGGCGCGAAATGGCTACGGCGTGGCTCGCCGAGACGTGGGGCTTTTCGAAGATGTTGCTCCCGCTGCTCTTCATCGGCGTGTTCATCGCAGGGTTCGTGATGCCCTTCATCCCCGAGAGCCTCGTCGTCTCGCTCGTAGGTGAGAACTCCATCCGGGGCAACGCCGTCGCCGCCATCTTTGGCGCGTTCATGTACTTCTCGACACTTACCGAGGTGCCGATCCTGCAGGCGCTCATCGCCAAAGGGATGGCCGACGGCCCGGCGCTCTCGCTCCTTCTCGCCGGCCCGTCACTCTCGCTTCCCAACATGCTCGTCATCCGAAAAGTACTCGGAACGGGTAAGACCGCCGTATACGTCGCCGTCGTCGTGGTCTATGCGACGCTCGGAAGTTACGTGTTCGGGTTGATATGGTAGGCGGGCGCGAGGGAGCGGACATGGGTACGGATCGCGCGGGGTCTGACGTGGCCGAGGAGCACATCGACGAACTCTTCAAGGCGCTCGCATCGGCCCAGCGCCGGGAGATACTGCGCATCCTCGCCGAGGAGTCCGGCGATGAAGACAGATCGTGCTGCGCGCCTCATGAGGTCTGCGCCTGCAAACTCGCCGAGCGGCTCGGGCTCGTGGCGTCGACGGTCTCGCACCACATGACGGTACTGCGAAAGGCCGGACTCGTGCAGGCGCGCAAGGACGGCCAGTGGGTCTACTACACGCTCGACCGTGGCCGCCTCGATGAGGCAGCGCGGCGTATCCAGACCCTATAAGCAGCACAGCCAGGGCGCGGGGCCCGACGACGAAAGGGGACGATGTGGTTATCAAGGTGCTCGGATCAGGGTGTAAGAGTTGCACGCAACTTGCTGAGATGGTGCAACAGACCGCTGATCGCCTCGGCATAGAGGCGACGGTCGAGAAGGTGACAGACATGGACGCGATCATGGGGTACGGGATCATGGTGACCCCGGGTCTCGTCGTGAACGAAGAGGTCAAGACAGCCGGAAGGATTCCGGGAACCGGGGAACTCGAGCGGATACTAGCCGAGGCGCAGTAGGGAGCGATACGAGTGACATCCGAAGACAACAGAACGCTAGACGAGAGCCCTTCCGCACCCGCACCTGGGGCGCTCAGCCCGCGAGCGAAGATCGCCATTCTTGCCGTCGTCCTGCTCGCGCTTGTGGCGGTGCTAGCCCTGCGTGGAGTCGGTCCGGATGCACAGCAGCCCGCAGTACCCGGCGGTGTCGGTGTGGCCGCTCCCGGGGCCGGGCCCGATCCCGTAGCCGCCTGGGAAGATGCTCTTGAGGCGGGACTTCCCATCTACGTGCTTTTCCACTCGAGCACCTGTCCTAGCTGCATCGAGATCACCGCAGCGAGCGTCGATGCCCGACCGGATTATGCAGACTCGGTAACCTTCGTCGATGTCCTTACTGACGACCCCCGCGCCCGCCCGCTCTTCTCGCAGTTCCAGTTCCAATACATCCCGACACTCTTCTTCCTCGCACCCGACGGCTCGGTCATCGACCAACACACCGGTCCGCTTCCCGACGCAGAGTTGCGTGCCCGCCTCGACGCGCTGGCGGCAACCGGTGGGGACGGTTCGTAAGGATGCTGGAGTCACTCGCGGCACAACTGGGGGCTGAAGCCGGATCGCTCACCATCGCTTCGTTCGGCGTGGCCCTCCTCGGCGGGCTGATCGCCGGATTCGGACCGTGCGTCCTGCCGATGATCCCCGCCATCTTCGGCTACATCACCGGCCAGATCCCGCAGAGCGAACGCGGAGACCGGCGCGCGGTGACGGCACGCTCGGTCACGCTCACCCTGGCATTCATCCTCGGTCTGGCGGCGACCTCGGCCGCGATCGGTGCGGTGGCCGCAGCGGTGGGACACGCGGTCCTCATCGGGCGTTGGGCGTACTGGATCGTCGCGGCCGTTTCGCTCGTGATGGGCTTGCAGCTCCTCGGCGTGATCCAGATGCGATTCGCCGGCCTCAACCGTTTCATCTCGAAAAGACCCGAGACCAAGGGCTATCCGGGCGCGCTGCTCTTCGGCGGACTCTTCGGGCTCATCATCACGCCGTGCGCCACACCGGTGCTTGCCGTTATCGCTACACTCGCCGCGGCGAGCGGCGACATCCCCACCGGCACCGCACTGCTCTTCGTCTACGGACTCGGCCGCGGATTTCCGCTGCTGCTGGTCGCTCTCTTCTCGGGGGTGGTCGCGGGCATGCGCACGTTCTCTAATGCGACCGTGTGGCTCTCGCGCGCAGGCGGAGCGGCACTCATCGGCGTAGCGATCTACCTGGTCTGGATCGCCTGAGCCCGGGCCTCGGCCCGTCGGCTCGCGAACTTCATCAGGTACTCGAGCAGCAGCCCCAGCGGTATCGCCGATAGCATGACGAGCACCGACCGCGTGAGCGAGAACCTCACGCCGAGGAACCCGATCTCAAGCGGGACCATCGGGATCTTGACCGCCCACGCAGTGAGCAGCGCACCGACGATCGCCCACCGCGCGCCGTGCTCCCGGACCGCCTTGAGCAGCGGGAACACCACGTAGACGGGCCCGACGAGGATCGTCCCGAACAGACTCGCCAGCACGAGCGTGCCAAACCCGCTTCCCTCGCCGAGGCGTTCGGCGATCTTCTTCTTGTCGACCCACACGTTGAAGAGTCCCAGTGCGGCGAACACCGCCACGATGATGGGCAGGACGCCGAGGAAGGTACGCGCGCTCGTCGAGAGCGCGACCATCGTGCGCTCGGGGGAGGCGATGAACGCCCATGCATAGACGGCGGCAACGAACACGAGCAGCATCTCCGACTTCACCCAGATACCGATCCGTTTCACAGCACACCTCCCATGACGGCGCCTATCGCGAGAGCGAAGAGGAACGAGAGTCCGTTTCGCAGCAGCGCGAAACGGGTGCCGAAGATGCGGGCCTCGAACGGAAGCGAGACGAAGCCCACGAGCGTCCACGAGACGATGAACGCCGCGATAGCAGCGGGGAGCGCACCGCCGGCGAGCAGCGTGGAGGCGATCGGGAACGCGGCGGCGGGTGGTCCTGCAGCAAGCGACCCGAGGGTTCCGCCGACCAGCAACGAGAGCAGGTTGCTGTCACCACCGAGCCCCCGCTCGATGAACTCCGGAGGCACGAACGTGTCGATCAGGCCCACGAGGGCGAACACCGCGAGGAACGTCGGCGCGATGGTCGCGAAAGACTTCCACGCGCCCGCGGCGGCCGACGTGGCCTTCTCAGGGCTCTGCCTCGCAGTGATCGCGTAGCCGATCAGTGCGGCGACGAGGTATGCGTATCCTATGTAGCGCTCCATGGTGAGGACTCTATCCGCTCGGGGACGACAGGCGCAATGATACCCCCACGGGTATAGACTGCGCAACTCTCGCTTGACTGCCCCCTGCACTGAGTCTATCGTTCATAGACGATTGACGATGGAGAGGTTGACCCAATGGGTGGCAGAGCAGCGATCATGGATGCCGAGCAGGTGGCAGCGGTTGCCCGCGCCCTGTCGCATCCGGCTCGAATCCGGATCCTGGAACTCCTTGCGCTCCAGAGCGAGTGCCGCGGGGCCGAGCTCTTCTCGGAGATATCACTCGCTCAGTCGACCATATCCGAGCATCTGAGGGTGCTGAAAGAGGCCGGTCTCGTCACGTCTCGTCCCGTGGGAACGGCCATGACCTACTGTCTGTCGCGAGGGCCCGTCGACGACCTTGCTGCGGCCCTCGGAGCTCTGACGACCGGCGTACCGGTCGAGGGGTGCTCCAGAACCGGACCCAACGAGTGAGAGAGTTCCGCAGATGAGTGAGCACGCGTCCGCAGCGCGCACCGACAAGAAACGCATGGGGTTCTTCGAACGATATCTGAGCGTGTGGGTCGCGCTCTGTATCGTCGCAGGCACGGTGATCGGTAACATGTGGCCGGGTGCAGCCGCTTGGCTCGATCAGTTCACCGTCGCGTCGATCTCGCTTCCCATCGCGGTGCTGATCTGGCTCATGATCTTTCCGATGATGCTCCAGATCGACTTCGCCTCCATCAAGCGGGTCGGCGAGCGGCGGAGGGGCCTCATAGTGACCACAGTGGTCAACTGGCTCATCAAGCCGTTCTCGATGTTCGGGTTCGCCTGGCTCTTCTTCAACGTCATCTTCGTCGACCTCATCACGCCTGACCTCGCCCAGCAGTACCTGGCCGGCGCGGTGCTTCTCGGCGCGGCCCCGTGTACGGCGATGGTTTTCGTCTGGTCCTACCTCGCCGACGGCGATCCCGCGTACACGCTCGTTCAAGTGGCCGTCAATGACCTGATCATGCTTGTGGCGTTCGTTCCGATCGTCTCGCTGCTGCTCGGCATCGGCGGCATCCCGGTGCCGTGGGCGACGATGGCGCTTTCCGTGGCGCTGTTCGTGGTGGTGCCGCTGGCCGCAGGTTACTTCGTCCGCAAGCGCGTGATCGCCTCCAAGGGCCTGCCATGGTTCGAGTCCGAGCTTCTGCCCAAGTTCGGCCCGGTGACCATCACTGCGCTGCTCACCACTCTGGTGGCGATCTTCATCTTCCAAGGCGAGACCATCGTCAACAACCCGCTGCACATCGGCCTGATCGCCGTGCCGCTCATCATCCAGACACTCTTCATCTTCGCGATCGCGTACGGTTGGGCGTATCTGTGGCGCATCGAGTTCGCCGTGGCTGCACCCGGCGGGTTCATCGGCGCGTCGAACTTCTTCGAGTTGGCGGTGGCGGTTGCTATCGCGCTGTTCGGGCTGACATCCGGCGCGGCTCTCGCTACTGTGGTGGGTGTGCTCGTTGAAGTGCCGCTTATGCTCTCGCTCGTGTGGATCGCCAAGCGTACTCAGGGCGCCGTGATGCGCCGCAGCGGCGAGCTTCTCGCCGCCGATGGGAGGGGTGTCTGATGCGTGCAGTGATCGCCACCGACCTGTCCGAAGCCAGCCTCGCAGCTGTCGAGCTCATGACCTCGTGTTCGCCGCTCGCTTTCGAGCGTGTCGCGCTCGTACACGCCGTCGACGTCGACCTCTACACCGCAGGCGGTACCGTTCCGGAAGTCGTCGAGTACGCCCAGGAGCATCTGGCTCGCATCGCAGTGCGCCTCGAGGAGGCTGGGTTCGAGACGACCGTCCGTGTCGAGGTGGGCTCCGCTGTCGACATCATCGAGCGGACCACCGCCGAGGAGGGCGCCGAACTCGTCATCATGACGAACCTCGGCCGGGGGGCGGTGACGGGGAGGCTGCTCGGTTCGACGGCGGAGCTCCTTGCTTCGAAAGGCAACCTGCCTGTGCTCATCGAACGGGTAGGCGAGCGTGAGGGCGCGTGGTGTCGCATTGGCGAGGGCGCACCCTTCGATCGCGTGCTCGTGGGCGCGGACCTGACCGAGTCCCTGGCGGCGCAACTGGCTGCGGTGAGCGCACTACCCGGACTCGGAGAGGTGCGCATCGTGCACGTGGCTGATCCCGGTCTCGACCCCGAGCCCGTTCGTCAGCGTCTCGCGCTGCTTGCCGCAGGCTGCCTGCCCGACGTCCCCTGCGAGTACGGTGTGCGCACCGATCTCGGGGCGGCACTCGGTTTGTTGGCGGAGGCGGACGAGTGGGGAGCGACCATGATCGCGGTCTCGCCGGCCGCGCACGGTATCGTGCACCGCGCGATCTGGGGCTCGACGGCTCGCCGTATAGCGAAAGAGAGCTCTCTGCCGGTGCTGTTTGTGCCGACGGCTGCCGATAAGCGGTAGACAGGCGGCTGTTTGGGGTGCTGGGCGGTTGATCGGTGTTGCCAGGCGGTCGCTCCGGGTGAGGACCCTTCGGAGAACATCGTCTTTGTGACGTCACCCGTGACCTCGCCGATGACGTCACCCGTGACCCACGTGAGGTCACCGGCGAGGTCACGTGATCTCACCCACGATGCCATGAGAGTCGCCCGCGACCTCACCGGTGAGGTCGCCCATGAGGTCACCGGGCCGCACATTCCTGACCC
>CAYGKH010000009.1:0-26078 GCA_964350345.1 uncultured Coriobacteriaceae bacterium | reverse complement strand
ATGGTCGGGATGGCGGGATTCGAACCCACGACCTCTGCGTCCCGAACGCAGCGCTCTACCAAGCTGAGCCACATCCCGACGAGCCGGTATCATACACGCTCCTGCCCCCAAGGGCAAAACGATCCGGAACCAAGAGGAGGACCCCCTCGGCGAGGGGGCCCTCCAGTCGTTCGCCTATCGTTCCTGAACGTACTCTCTCCTACTGCCTGCTCAATCCGACGTGACACTGGGCGCAGCTGGTGGGCTCATGGCACTCGAAGCAGGGCCGTGCGCCCGTGTCCCGGACGATCGCGGGATGCTCCAGTGTCCATGGGCGGGCGCCGATGGCACCCTCGTGGTGACAGCGATCGCAGAACAGCTGCACGTGACAGTTGGCACACACGGGCCTGGTCAGGCTGTCGTCCTGGAAGCTGCCGGCATGCGTGTCCGTGAAGTCGGCCGGATGCGGGATCTTGATGCCGTGGCAGTCCACGCAGAACTTTGCCTCGACTCCGCCCTCACCGTGACAGTACCCGCAGTTCTCGGGTCGCTCGTTGTGCGCGACCGGGTGATCAGCGGGAACATCGATGTCGACACGGTTCGTGAAGTTGGCGGCCTCATGCGACGTCGGGATGACCGTCAGCGTGTTGTGGCAGTCCACGCAGAACTCGCGATTGTGACACAGGCCGAAGCAGCTCTCTGCACCCGTGTCGTTCACAGTGTTCGCGTGTACCCTCAGCCACGGCTGTCCGTCGATAGCACCTTCATGGTGGCAGTCGCTACACAACTCGACGTACGTGTGGCAGTTGGAGCACACAGCGGGATCCTGGCGACCCGTAGCCGCGTGGAACTCCTTGAACGCCTGCTGGTGCGGCATATCGAGTACGTGACAGCCTCGACAGAAGTCGGAGTTCGCTCCACCGTCACCGTGACAGACCTCGCACGCGGTAATCTCGGTCTTCGCGGACTCCGCGTGGACCCCGATCTCCTCGGCAGGCTTAAGGAGCCAGTCGGTCGCCTGGTGCGATGTCGGGACCGGGCTCAGTGCTGTGTGGCACTCCTGGCAGAAAGCAATCTCGTGACACTGTCCGAGACACCCGGGCACGCCGTTCTGGCGCACTGCGGCCGCATGCTGCTCCTGCTCCCACGCCACGTCCGTCTGGAACTCCCAGTCAGACGCGGTCCCGTGGTGGCAGCTGTCGCAGAAGAAGGGGTCTGCCTCGGTGTGACACATCACGCACTTGTCCATCGCAGACGTCACCAGCTCGGGGTGCGTCTTCTCGACGAACTCGGTCGGGTGCGGCATCTCCATACCGTGGCAGTCCATGCAGAACTGCGATTCGATGTGGCACGTCGAGCAGTATCCGACCGCAGCAGGCGCAGGCATGTGCTCGATGCGCTCGTACATCGGCGCGTCATCAGCAAGCTCGCCACCATCGGCAGCGTAGGCCTCGGAGACTCCGAGCGCGGACTCTTCGGTGCCCTCCTCGCCCTCCGGCGTCTCGGTCGGCTCCTCACTCGGCTCTTCACTCGGTGTCTCACCCAGTGCGGTCTGCTTGGCCTCGATATCCTCGAGTGCCATGTCAGCGTGGCCCCGCGGGTAGAAGTCAGCCTCGAAGTGGTTGGCGGGCTTCAACTCGAAATCCGGAGTGTGGCACGCAGAACACGTACCCGGAGCCGGGATGCCCGCCGGAGACTCATCGGTGAGCGTGTGACACCTGAAGCACGCGGTCATGAGCATGAAGTCATCATGCTTCTGATTCGGCTCGCCGGTGTTCGGGTCGGCCAGCGTGAGATCGAAGTCTTCCTTATGACCGACGCGGTTGTGACATACCGTGCACCAAATCTCGGATTCCTCATGCACGACATGGTCGATGATGATGCCCGGACTGGGAGTCACGTCCCGGTTCTCAAGGTTGTGACACTGGGTGCACTGGGTCGACGGGAAGTACTTCTTGCTCAGCGCAACGTGAGAGCCGGGATTGAGCGGCAGACTGAATTTGTTCGTTGCCGTCAGATACAGCTCCCCGAGTGATTGCGCCTTCTTGAGCACGAAGCCGACGGGGTTGATGCCCACAGGGACATGGCACGCCATGCACGAAACCTTGGAGTGCGTTGACCTGTCGTACGCGATGATGGAGTCGTCCTGAACCTTGTGGCACACCTCCGCGCAGAACCAGTATGTCGATGTCACCCCCAATGCAGTGACGACGAACGCGGCCAGCAACAGGACCGCAACACCGGTCCAGATGATGTACCGCGGTCGACGGACCGGATCCTTGAATCCGGCCAGCGATACTTTCGCCATAGACATCTCTCCTCGCTCCACCTCGGTGCAATGACGATCCTCAAGTGAATTGCGGCGCGATGCCGCTGAACGGGCTAACGACAGCGAAAAACCGGCCCGCACTCAAAACGAAAAACGGCTGACCTCCCCGAAGAGCCTCGCGTCCGTGGTACTACTTCGCCCCGACACCCCCCGGCTCCTGCTCACGCCCTGAGACTTGATCCAAACTGAGCACGAGCGATACCTCCACCGGAACTCTACGGGGAAGAGACGTGACACCGACAGCCTCGCGTGCGTGACGTCCTGCGTCGCCAAAGGCGGTGAGAAGCACTGCGCTGGCACCGTCGAGAACTGCCGGCTGATCATTGAATCCGGCATCCGAAGCGACATATCCCACCAGCTTGACGACCGCTGCCACCTCGTCGAGGTCGCACACTGTCGATGCTGCCGCCAGCGCATTGAGCGCGCACGCCCGTGCGCACTCGGTGGCGACCGATATGGACACCTCATCACCGACGGTCCCCGTCGTCAGAAGCGAGCCTCCGACCAGCGGTAGCTGACCGGCAGTGAACACGAACTCCCCGGCGCGTACCGCAGGCAGGTAGTCCCCCAGGGCGACCGGGGGCTCAGGAAGGAGCATTCCCTCTGCCGACAAGCGCTCGATGACGAGTCCCACGTCTACTGGATGCTGCCGAGAGAATCGGCAAGTTGGTCGAGGTCCATGATGGCCGAGGATATCTGTCGGGATGTCTCCGCGGCCTGCCTGCTCACCTGCGCCACCTCCCGCATCGACACGACCACCTGATCCGACGCGGTTCTCTGCTGCTGCGTGGCGATCGAAATCTGCTTCGCGGCGTCGGTGGTCTCCTCGACCTGATTCACGATCCGGTCAAGAGCGTCTGCGGTGCGATGCGCGAGGCCCTTGCCCTCCTCGACCTTCTTGGCCGCACGTTCCGTGGACATGATGAGCGAGGAGGTCGAAGCCTGGATCTCGCGAACGACCCGGCCGATCTCCTGCGTGGACTCGGTGACAGACTCGGCGAGTTTGCGGATCTCCTCGGCGACGACCGCGAAGCCCTTGCCTGCCTCACCTGCACGCGCGGCCTCGATCGCGGCGTTGAGGGCCAGAATCTTGGTCTGCTCGGCGATCTCGTCGATGATGATCAGGACCCGCCCGATCTCCTGACTCCGCTCGCCGAGGGCGAGGATGCGGTCCGACGATGCCTGGGTGGTGGAGCGGATCTCCTCGATGCCGTCGGCAGTATCCGCGACAGCCTGCATGCCCTCTTCTGCGCTGGACAGCGTGCGTTCCGCCACCGCCACCACAGAAGACGAGTTCTCTGCGATCTGCTTGGAGGTCTGCGCTAGCTCCTCGACGGTAGCGGAGGTCTGCGAGACTGCAGCCGCCTGCTCCGCAGCACCGGAAGCCTGCTCCTCGGTCGCCGCCAGCACTTGAGCGGTCAGGGACCGGATGTCACTGTTCACCGACTGCACGCGATGCATCAGCGAACTCGCGAGATCCACGGCCTCGATCAGTGCCGAGCGCGTCGCGGCAGTGCCCTTCTCGGTGCTGATCGCCACGCCCATACGACTCGCGACCTCATTGAGCACATCCGAGAAAAGGCCCTGGGCGAGCCGGTTGGACATGAAGTAGCAGAAGTAGCCGACAAGCAGGCCCGCGGCGATCGCACTGACCCAGAAGCCGGCGAGCGCAACGCTGCTCTTCGGCTCGACGAACAGAGACGCCACAAGGGGAAGGGCCGCCCCGACGGCGACCCCGCCCAAGAGCATCGGAGCTAGAAGCGACTCTAGTCCAGCGGCTTTTGAACGCTTCTTCGCCACATCGACCCCCATCGAACGGACTTCCCGGCACCCTCACGGATCACATGGTAGCAGTCTGTCATCCTCATCGGCATGGCCGGGGTTGAACCTTCATACCCCATGGGGTATTATTCTCTCAGACAGAAGAGCCCCCGAGGAGGACTTGATGCCCGCGTTCGCCATCGACCCCGTCTCCTGCGACCGGTCGCCCGCCTGCCCGGCCCGGAGGATCTGCCCCAACGGCGCGATCGTCCCGGTCTCAGGTGGCGCCCGGCCCGGGGATAACGGGTACATCGTGGTAGAGGAACGATGCACCGGGTGCGGCATCTGCATGCGCGCATGTCCCCGGGGAGCTGTCCGACTCTCGTGAAAGGGAACACCATGCCCGAGCATACAATCACAGTAGAGGTCTTCGACGTGCCGTCCCAATCCGCTTGCTTCAGCGGCGGCTGAGGGCCGTCCTGGTCTCCGGAGGAGATCACCGATATCATCCGCGCCGAGATGGGGCGCCGCTTCGGCGATGTCGCGAACATCGCCTACCACGATGTGGAGGACCCGTCCGTCCGCGCGAACCGCGCGGCCATACTCGCAGAGATCGATACCAAGGGTCTGCTCTACCCCGTGACCGTGATCGATAGCGTGCCCGTCTATGACGGAGCCGTCTCCTATCCCGGGATCCTGCGCGCGGTCCACGAACGTCTCGAGCGGTCGACAGCCTAGCCCCGCGAGCTCATCCCCTCGGCATGATCCGATCGAAGAAGAGCCCCACGAGACCTTTTGACATGAACTGGTCCCATGCGCTGCCTGAGGGATCCGGGCCGAGGACTCGATCGTACTCGCGTCGTGAGCGCGGATCCGAGAGGACCCCGTAGGCCTCGTTGATCGCCTTCATACGCTCTGTGGCCCTGGCACGATCATTCTCACGGACCCGGTCCGGATGGTGCTTGAAACACAAAGCCCGATAGGCCTTCTCGATGACCTCGGGGTCGGCCTCTCGGCGTACCTGTAACGTCGTGTAGTGATCCACAGTTCTCCCGTCACTCGATATGAAGGCCGCACTCTTCCGCTGGTACCTGCCCGGCGTCGAACAGCAGCTGCACCACGCTCGGACAGCTTTCCCGTGCGATCAGCATGCTCTCTTCGCATATCGGAGCCAACACCCCATCGCCCGGGTCTCCGAGCGAAAGAGGCTCACGTGGCGCCACCGCGCGGGGCACGCCAAAGATGCGCGCCATGTGCACCCGCCAGATGCGAGCGGGAAAGCTCCCGCCGGTGACCTGTATCCCTCGCACGTTTGTCATGTCGATCTGACCCTCGCGGTGGCCGACCCAGACCGCGGTAGAGAGGTCTTCCGCCCAGCCGACGAACCACGCGTCCCGGTAAGACTGCGTCGTCCCGGTCTTTCCCGCGGCCCACTGGCCAAAATCAGCCTCGGCGCCCGTCCCACCAGTGACGGACTCGTGCAACATCTCCGCTGCTCTCCGGGCGATCGGTTCTTCCAGTGCGCGGACCGGTTCGTCGCCCGGTTCCCAAATGAGTTCACCCCTGTCGTCGAGGACGTGATCGACCCCGCGGGGCACTGCATAGAGACCTCCCGACGCGATCGTCCCATACGCGGACGCCATCTCAAGCGGCGTCACTCCGTGCTCCAGGCCACCAAGGGCGATCGCTGGATTGGGCTCGAGCGGACTCACGATACCCATGCGGCGGGCTGTACCGACGACGTCCTCGGCGCCGACTTGGATGATGAGCCGCGCATAGACGGCATTGACCGACCAGTTCGTCGCAGCCCTCAGGGTGAGCCGAGGACTTGTCGCATCATTCTCGTAGTTCTGAACGTTCCACGTGCCGTCCTCGACCTCGACAGAGTATGGCGTTGCGTCGTAGACAGCATTGGGACTGATCCCCTCCTCGAGTGCGCGTACGAGGACGAACGTCTTGAATGCCGACCCCGGCTGACGGCGACCCTGCGCCGCGAGGTTGTACTGATCCGCCTCGAAGTCCCGTCCCCCCACCATCGCGAGCACACGGCCCGTGGACGGCTGTAGGGTCACCAGCGCTGTCTCGGGATCCGTTTCGCCGCCGAGGAACTCTCCGACAGCATCTTCGGCGCTCTTCTGAACGACCGGATCGATGGTTGTGTGGACCCTCAAGCCCCCCGCATAGACAGCCTCGGAACCGAGTCGCTCGATCAGATCACGTTTCACCCACTCGACGAAGTACGGGGCACGCACCGCCGCATCCACCGGCGGCGTCAGTTCGATATCAGCATCGAGCGCCGCCCGTGCCTCCCCCGCTGACACGAGCCCCAGGTCACGCATCTTCCGGATCACGGTGTCCCGGCGCTCTCTTGCGACTTCCGGATCGGAGACCGGCGAGTAGCGTCCGGGAGCGCGGATCAAACCGGCAAGGAGGGCCGCCTCGGGCAGATCGAGCTCGGACGCCGGCTTGCCGAAGTGGCGCCGGGCAGCACTCTCGACGCCATAGGCCCCACGACCGAAGTAGACGACGTTCAGATACGCTTCGAGCACTCGGTCCTTGTCGGCCTCGCTCTCGAGTTGATAGGCGAGAAGCATCTCTCTAAGCTTGCGCGCCACGGTGCGCTCTCCGTCAGTGAACAGCAGTTTGACGAGCTGCTGGGTTATCGTGCTTCTGCCCTGTCGGACCTGCTCCCCGTCTCCACTAGAGCGTGCCGACCGGATCACCGACTGCAGGTCGACGCCTCCATGCTCGTAGAAGCGCTCGTCTTCGATCGCGACCACGGCATCGCGCATGACCTGCGGGATGCCGTCTATCGTGACGATGGTCCTGTCCTGCTCCCCGTGCCACTCCGCGAGCACACTACCGTCGGCAGCGTACACGACCGACGTACGAGACGTGTCGTAGGTCGCCGTCGTTCCACGGAAATCGGGAAGAGTGAGTGAGAGGCGGTAAAGGTAGAAGCCGGCGCCCAGAAGGAACAGCGTACAGACCACGAGCACGGCGGCTGTAGCTAGAAGGGCTTTCATGAGCCGGTCGGAGACGCGCACTGGACACCCACCGCAGTTCAAGGTCGAGTACACTACCAAAGGTGCGCGCCCGCGCGCACGACTCCAGAAGGAGAGGTTCGACTCCCAATGGTAGCACGGCCGGATGACCCCCGACGCATTGTCGCCGACACGGCAGCCGGAGTCTTCTCCTGGTGGCGCAGGGCGCTACACCTGATCCTCCGAACCGGTATCTCGGCCGCCCGGGTGTCCCCGGCTATGACCGCCGGCTTCCTCGGCCTGGCGATCGGTGCGATCGGCTCGGGATTCGTCACTGGAGCCGCTGATGGGATCGCACTCGGCATCCGTACCGGACTCGCACTACCTATCTGGGCGGGTATCCGACTCCTCGTGATGATCTCCGTTGCGCGGAATACGTCGAAGACGCCCCGTGACCTGCTAATCGCCGCATGGGGATGGGGTCTCGTCCCGTTCGCCGGAGCGCTCACTCCCGGGCTTCATGCGATAGCGTTCATCGTGTCGGCCGTCCTCGCCTGGCTTGTACTCGAGCGATCGGGAGTCTCGCGACGGATCGCGATCTCTCTGGTCGGATGGGGATACGGCTTCCAGATCGCGGTATCACTCGCCGTATGGCTCGCGCGCAACTTCCTGCTCGCGGGCAGAATCGTCTTTCTAAACTGAAGGACCCGGCTCCACAGCAAGAGGGCTCAGACTGCTGGCAGCAGATCTGACCTCCGGGCCCGGAGTTCAGCGACGACGACTCCGACGAGGACCAGAGTCGCTCCGATCGCCTGCACCGGAGACAGGCGATCGCCCAGCACGACCGCGGCGAGCGCGATCGTGAAGAGCGGCTCGAATGTAGAAAGCAACGACGCTTGCGCGGTCCCGATCCGGGAGAGTGCACGCAAGTAGAGCAGAATCGCAGCGAACGTCGGCAGCAAGACTATCGCGCCGAGAAGCGCCCAGACCTCCCAACTCCATCCCACGGGTGCGAGCTGCGTCCGGGTGAGCAGCGCGGCGGCACCGAAGAACAGTGCGTTGATGGCGAACATATACGTCATCATCACCGGACGTGATCGCCCCGGCATCCAGCGATGCGAGAGCACCGTGAAGCTCGTGTATCCGACCGCAGCCCCAAGGCCGAGCAGAACGCCCGGGAGACTGACCCCCGTGGTCGCTGAGGACGGATCGACGACGAGCGCGCACCCGGCGAATGCGAGCAGCACCGCAAAGAAGCGTGTGCCATCCATCGGGCCCCACCCGAACACCCAGTCCAACACCGCCACCATCGCGGGGTAGGTATAGAGGAGCACCGCCACCACCGAAGCGTCCGCATACTGAAGCGCGATGAAGAAGCACAGCGACGCGACACCGTACCCGGCCACCGCGATGAGCGCGAAACGCCCCAGGTCCGCAAAGGGCACACGCAGCAAACGAGGCCTGGTGAGAGCCAGATAGCCGCCAAGCAGAAGCGCGGCCAAGCCGAAACGCCAGGTGAGCAACTGGAGTGGTTGCACATCCCTCTCGTATGCCAGACTCGCGAAGATGGCAAGGGTCCCGAAACAGGCCGCCGAGACAGCGACTGCGATCAGGGCGGTCCGTCGCTGCATGGCACCTCCTCACAGGTCCTGCCACGCGTGTGGCACGATGGGCACTCACAATGCCACCGGCCCGCACTCGCGTCAACGGGCCCATGCTAGACTCGTTCACTCCAGCCCCAGACCCCGGAGGCGCCACGCGGCCATGTCACGACCACTCCCCCCACCTGCCCCCCGTCGCCATCTGTGGATAGCGACGGTTGCCTGGATGGCAGTGATATTCGGTCTCTCGTCGATCCCAGGCTCCTCGGTTCCCGGCCGGGGAGGCACATTCGCACACTTCGGCGTCTATGCGATCCTCGGTGCGCTACTCTTCCTGGCGCTCCTGCACGAGACCTCCGTTCCCGGACGAGCACTTGCACTGGCGGTGCTTTTCGCCTCGGCGTACGCGGTGACCGACGAACTCCACCAGGCCTTCGTGCCGGGCCGCGTTCCTGATGCCTTCGACTGGGGAGTCGATACGATCGGCGCTCTGTTCGGGGCCTCAGCCACGCTCGCGGTGCTCAAGTTCGTTCGAAGCAGAGGATCCGCGCCCCCGCCCGCATGATAGAATCGCTGCGTTCGCCTAAATAGGACGTTCGCACACAGATTCGCCCCCGCCGAGGAGGTTCCTCTCGAATGGCACAACGCGTCGCACTCGTCACGCCCCCCTATCACAGCGGGGTCGTGGAGACAGCCGGTCGCTGGCCGAACGTCGCCTTCGTCTACATGGCTGGAGCCCTCCGTGCGGCCGGATTCGAGCCGATTCTCTACGACGCCATGACCATGGGACACACGATCGACGACATCTCGGCCGAACTCGAGCGAATGCGTCCCGACGTCGTAGTCACGAGCGCCTACACTCCCTCCTATCCCAAATCCGTGGAGCTGCTGCGCGTGGCTAAGTCCGTACTGCCGGGGGTCGTCACCGGCGTCGGCGGCGTCCACGCTCACTTCATGTACGACGAGGTCTTGACCCGCGACGGCGACGTGGTCGACTTCGTGTTCCGCGGTGAAGGCGACGTGACCCTTCCTGAGCTCATCCGCTGCCTCGACGCCAAGGATGACCCGGCGAAGGTCGCAGGTATCGCCTTCATGAGAGATGGCGGCGTCATCGTCACGCCCTCGCGGACCTTCGCCGCAGACCTCGACGCGCTTCCGACAGCATGGGATCTCGTCGACTGGGACATCTACGAGTTCTTCCCCAAGCCGAACACGAACCTCGCCGTCGTCTCCTCGTCACGAGGATGCGATCAGGAGTGCTCGTTCTGCTCGCAGCAAGCGTTCTGGGAACGGACGTGGCGCTCAAGGAGCGCCGAAAACTTCGTCGACGAACTCCAGATGCTCCACGAGCGCTACGGGGTTGGTGTGATGATGCTCTCCGACGAGACTCCAACGCTCGATCGCGACCGCTGGGAGCGCATTCTCGACCTGTTGATCGAGCGTGACCTTGGACTCGACCTCCTGATGGAAACGCGCGTCGACGACATCCTTCGTGACGAGGACATCATGGAGCGCTACCGAGCTGCAGGGATCGATCATATCTACGTCGGAGTCGAACGAACCGACCAGGCGACCCTCGACATGTTCAAGAAGAATACTCAGGTCCAGATGGGCAAGCGCGCCCTCGACCTCATCAACGCCCAGGACATCATCACAGAGACCAGCCTCGTCCTCGGCCTGCCTGACGACACCCCGGAGACCATCCGGACAACGTTCGAACTCGCGGCACACTACGACCCCGATCTCGCCTTCTTCCTCACGATCGCCCCGTGGCCGTACGCAGACATCTACGAAGACCTCAAGCCACATATCATCTCGTGGGACTACGAGGACTACAACCTGGTCGCGCCGGTGGTTAAACCGAAGGCGATGGAGGTCGATGAGCTCATGACCATGGTGATTGACTGCTACCGGAACTTCTACATGGGGAAACTCAAGCGCGTACCTTCGATGAGCGCGGTGAAGCGCGACTACTTCATGATCACCATGAAACTGCTCATGGAGAACAGCTACCTCCGCCAGCACATGGGCGGGCTCGGCAACATGCCTGCCGAAGTGGACGCGCTCTTCAAGCGCTACCTCTGACGCTGGGTACGGGCAAAAGCCCTGCGTCGGCGGCCCACCCTCGAACTCAGTAGATGCCACTCTCCGCGGCCTGCTGGGGATTCACGCCGAGCTGTCGTATCTTGATCTTGAAGTCATGGGCGTTCGCCGCCATCGCAATCGCGTCATCGAGCGTGATCTGGCGCTCCTGGTAGAGGCTGAGCAGACTCTGGTCGAAGGTCTGCATCCCGTAATACTCGCCCTCTTCCATCGCATCCCGGATCATGTAGGTCTTGTCGGCATCGTTGATGTACTCGCGAATCGTCCCGGTCATGACCATGACCTCTACCGCAGGTACGAGCCCCCCATTTATCGACGGAATCAGCCGCAGGCTGACGATGCCCTTGAGCGTCGATGACAGCATGAGGCGGATCTGCTTCTGTTGATACGGAGGGAAGAAGTCGATGATCCGGCTGATCGTCTCCGTGGCATCGATGGTGTGTAGCGTAGAGAAGACGAGGTTGCCTATCTCTGCCGCGGTGAGCGCCGCCGATACGGTCTCGTGGTCACGCATCTCACCGATCAGGATCACATCGGGATCCTGACGCACGACGTGGCGGAGCGCATCGGCGTAACTGTCCGTGTCGATACCGATCTCGCGCTGGTTGACGATGCATTTCTTGTCCGCATGCAGGACCTCGATCGGGTCCTCGATGGTAACGATATGCCCTTCGCGGGACCCATTGATGTGGTCGATCATCGCGGCGAGCGTCGTGGTCTTGCCCGAGCCCGCAGTCCCGGTGACGAGGACCAAACCTCGGGACTCGTCAGCCAGCCTGCGCACGACCGCCGGGAGACCGAGGTCCTCGATAGAAGACCGATCCGTCGCGACCCGCCGAAGGGTCATACCGACGCTACCGCGCTGGTGAAATACGTTGACCCGGAATCGGCCGACTCCGGAGAGGGAGTATGCGAAGTCGATCTCCCGGTGATTCTCAAACGAGACCTTCTGGCGATCATCCATGATGCCGAGGGCCAGGATCCGTGTCTGCTCCGAGTTGAGGGGTTGGAGCTCCCGCAAGACGATGAGCTTGCCATTCAGGCGGATGGCCGGCGGGCTTCCGACCTTGACGTGCAGGTCAGAACTGCCCTTCTCGGTCATGAGTTTGAGAAGTCCATCGATCTCGGCCATCGACCCTCACTCCGGATAGAGTCGTGCAATATGCGACAAGCATAGCGCAGCCGGGAGCGGGTGTGGCCCTACGGGCGCGTAGCCCCCACGAAGTCTCGCCGTGAACCCAGCGACGATATCTTGACGACATCCCCGGTCCGCGGTGAGTGGATATACTGACCGCCCCCGACGTAGATGCCGACATGACTGATCGGAGTGTTGAAGAACACGAGGTCACCGGGTTGCATATCCGCGCGCGACACCTTCTCGCCAACCCCGTACTGAGCTCTCGAGGAGTGAGGCAGGGAGACGCCGACCTGGCGGTAGACGAACATCGTGAACCCGCTGCAGTCGAACGAGTCCGGACCAGATGCGGCCCAACGATACGGTGCACCCAGATACTGCTTTGCGATGCTGACGACCTCGCTACGGGGAGCACGCGTTGGGGGCGGGAAGTTCTGCGCTCGCGCACCCGCAGTAGGTAGACTACGGGAGATGGCTGCCTGCGCGGCGGCCTCGGCACGAGCCCGCTCAGCTGCTTCAATCCTGGCGATCTCCGCTTCGAGTCCGGAAAGCATTCTCTTCCGCTCGGCGAGGCGACCCTCGATCTCGGCCTTGTTCGCGGCCATGGTATCGAGCGCCGCCTTGGCCTCTGTCTGCTGGACTGCAAGGCGCTCCTCGGCCGCTTGCGCCTCGGCACGGGCGGCAGCGAGCGCCTCGATGCTGGCGGCCTCGCGCTCGTTCAGCGTGCGAAGGAAGTCCCATGTCGCGGCGAACTGCTCAAAATCGCGTGCGCCGAAGAGCACTTCAAGGAAGGAGAGGGGTCCGGTGCGGTACATCGAGGCTGCGCGGCCTTCGAGCGAGTCCTGAAGCGTCTCGATGACCTCGTTCTGTTCGGCGATCAGAGCCTGCGTCGCTTCGATCTCGACGGTAAGGTTCTCGTGGTTGAGCCGGGCCTCGTTGTACGCCTCTGCGGCGACCTCGACCTCCCGGTCGAGCGTTTCGACCTGCGCCTTGACTGCCCTGGCCTCTTCGCGCTTGTCCGCTGCCGGAGTAGCGAAAGCAGGCAGTGCTCCAAGCAGGAGAACACAGATCAACACAAGCGTAAGGGGCGTGCGTCGGCGAATACTCAGAGCGCGACCTCCGTCTAGGTTAAGTCTCATCATCACAACCATTCAATTTTACCATGCCGGGCCAGCTCACGCCAAAGCCGCACGGAGTGCGTCGAGGAGTAAGACCGCATATCGCTGCGCTTCCCTCTCGTCGACGCGCATCGGCGGCAACTCGATCGTGACCACCGGATCGGATCCCGCACGGGCCTCAAGCGCTGCCCTCAACCGCATCGGAAACGTCCCGGGGTCGTCGGGGTCTATAGCAACAACCGGACCAGAAGCGCCTTTAGCCTTCATGCTCTGTTCAAGTTCGAGCACGACATCGGCGGCCTTCTCGTCCCCGTCCCCGAGCGCGACCTGCGCTGATGGATCGTCGGCCAGCGCAAGATTAACAACCCGCTCTGCGACCTCGCGTGCGACCCCGTCATCCCCACGCAGCAGGACCGACGTGGTCGAGAGCAACTCGCCCAGGCGCGCTGCGGCAGTTCGTGACAGCACAAAGGGAGGGTGCGGCTTACCCTCCCAGACATGGCGCAGGTTCTCTATCGTGCGCACGGTGTCCGCGCCGACGATTCCGTCAGCAGGCAGTCCGCTGTTGCGCTGGAGCTCACGGACCGCGCGCTCGGTGAAGCGTCCGAAGATCGAGTCGAGTGGGCCACACGAGAACCCGAGCGAGCTGAGCGCCTCCTGGAGAACGCGCACATCGCGACCGTGGAAGTACGGGAGGCGGAGGTAGAGCATCCGATCGCCGAGGGTGAATGTCTCATCTACGAGTGCTGACCAGCTCTCATCGCCCACGACGCCATCCTCGGTCAACCCGTGTTCACGCTGAAAGCTCACGACCGCTTCATAGGTGCGACCAAGAAAGACCCCGTCGACACCAGTGGGGCCCAAGTCATGACCGAGCGAGAGCAGTCGCCGCTGAATGTCTTCGACCGCTGCTCCCCGCCCCCCGGGCAGGATTGGCTTCACCGTGCGATCCTCACCTGATTCTTGCCGCTGCGCTTGGCATCGTACATCGCCTTATCGGCCGCGTCGACGAGGCGGGTACTCGACTCCGCATGGTTCGGGAAGGTCGCGATACCGACTGAGACGGACTTGCTGACCGAGTCCTCGGCATCCGCTACCGCGAAGGCAGATGCTTCGACACTCTTTCGGATTCTCTCGGCCACGGCAACGGCACCTTCGATATCGGTCTCCGGCAGCACGACGACGAACTCCTCGCCACCGTACCTGGCCGCCACATCGATCTCCCGCAGGTTCTCCCTGATGATATCGGAGACGACTCGCAGGACGGTGTCTCCCCGGGGATGCCCGTAGGCATCGTTGAACTCCTTGAAGTCATCGAGATCGAGCATGATGAGCGACAGGGGGTGCCGGAAACGCGTGGCCCGGCCGACCTCCTCCTCGAGCCGCTGGTGTAAGTAGCCATGATTGTAGAGTTCGGTAAGTCTGTCCGTCACCGAAAGGCGCTCGAGTTCCTCGTGGAGCAGTGCGTTCTGGAGCGAAAGTGACGACTGGTTCCCGATGACCTGTAGGCGTTCGAGTTCCGTCTCCGCGAGTTCGCGATAGGTCGCAGATGCCACCACAAGGATACCGATGATCTGCTCGCCCGACCGCAGCGGGACCGCCGCCTGCGATCTGACATCGGCGGGTTCGCGTGCCCATCTGGCCGACGTCGCACCGAGTTGAACGTTGTGCTCCTGGACGACGCCCTGCCTGAAGGCTTCGCCGAGAATCGTCTCAGGCACAGGCACGACGTTCTCGAAGGCTTCCTCGGTACGCCCCTGCGATGCGTGAAGGCGAAACGTCCAGTCATCACGCTCGAACAGGTATACGCAGGATATCTCCGCGCCTAAGATGCCATTAGCCCCATCCACGATCAGGCTGCACACGTCGTCGACAGAACTAAACGATGTCAGCGCCTTGAAGAACTCGTGAGTGAAGAATATCTCCGCCAGCCGCGATTCGAGTTCTGTGTTCGTGCGTTCCAGGGCTTCTTTGCTGCCCTGCAGGCGACGTTCATGACTGCGGATCTTGTCGTACGCGACCTGAAGCTCTACGAATAGTTTCTCCTGCTCCTCGCCCCGCTTGCGCGCAACGAGCAGATCCCATACGAGTTCGGAGCCAGCGGAGCCGAACGTCTCCACACCTGATGGCTTCTGGGCTGCAAGCAGCGTGTGGACCGCCGGATCCTCGGACATGTCGACGATCAGATCAAGGTCACGGATCTGGAATATCTCGGTGTGATCCGATGTCACGTAGATGCCCAGATCCTCGGCGAGCCGAATGGCCGGAGAGGACTTGGCCGGGCACGCGACAGCCGCCACGTGGACGTTCTCGATCTCGCTCAGCAGCCGCAGGATCGAGGCAGCGCGAAGACTGCCGCCCACCATCGCTATGGTCAGGCGGTGTGCAGCTTCCGCGCTTGCCACTGCGGCTCTAAGAGAATCGTGTTCCATCTTTCACATTCCCATGATGTCGGAGCCCAACGCTCTCACAGTTTACTGATGCCGTAAAGATAGCTGCGTACGACGAGCGTCCCGCTGTCCAAGCGCAACTCGATGGTGCGCGCGTGGGCCCCTCCTACATCTTCGGCAAGAATCGGGATCTTCGCGAGCGCAAGCCGAGAACGGACTTCGGCTACATTGCGTTCACCGATCGCCGCGAACCGAACGTCGCCCTTGAACATAGCAGCTCCACCAGCGATCTTCGCCTCAAGCCGACGGCGCAGCGAGCCCCGTGCGACCAACTCCTCTACGAGCCGTTCCACCGCGACCGAGGCGAACCTGGTCCCCAGGCCCGGGGCCACAGTGTCCATCGGACTCGGCAGCATCACGTGAGCCAGCGCGCCCCTCCGATAGAGCCTGTCGTAGATGGCCACGCCGACACATGAGCCGAGCGCGGGCGTCATCAGGTAATTGGGATGCTCCGCGACCGCGACCTCCCCCATTCCTACCTCGACGCACTCCGGATCCGTTCGGCCGAAGGAGAGGTCGTTATGCCCGGCGCCATCCACTGTCACACCAGACCGAGTCGACCGAGGATGACCTCGAGACTGTGTGGCTCAGGCAGGAAGAAGAGCCCCAAACCGACGGAGGTCTCCTCGTCGTCCAGCTGCGTGCGGACCAGTGCTGCCGATGAGGCGGTCATGGCTACGTGAGCCGAGGCCACCTGCAAGATGGCTCCCGCCATGTCGAGTGCGAACGAGGTCTCGGACGGAAGGATCTCCAAGTCCCCGAGCCTTCCGATCGACGCGACATACGCAGCCTGCAGGATCGAGAGAACGTGGGTGACCGACGCCTCCTCGGAGCGGCCGAAACTCACCGTCGCACCGGGGCGCCTGTCATGCATGAGATCGACGAGCCTGAGAGCGTCGTCGCGTATCGCCATGATCAGTATCCCGCCCTCGACCTCGCCGAGTAGGCGGCTGTAGACAGCGGCGACCAGTTGCTCGGCGCCACCGAAAACTGCAGGGATCTGTACGAGGGGGACGATCTCAAGCGTGGGCTGTGACACGCCTATCGCCCGTCCGAGAAGCTGGGAAAGCGCGGTCGCCGAGTGCCCGGCGCCGATATTGCCCACCTCGCGCAGCGCATCGATCTGTAGTTCGCTAAGCTCTTCGAGTCTCATGTCCCGCTCTCCTCCCGAGTATCGAACAGCGTCCGGGGATCGAGCACGAGTGCAACCGTTCCATCCCCAAGAACCGCTGCCCCGGCAAAGCCACGCGCATCGCGGAACACGCCCGACATCGGCTTGATGACGATCTCCGTGCGCCCCAAGAGCCGCTGAACCGTAAGCGCCCTGGCGGCCGTCCCACTCTGAAGTACAACGATGTGCTCATCGCTCTTCGGTAGCTCGAAGGGGTCCGCTCCCCCCATGAGGGCGTCAAGTCGCTGGAGAGGAACGACCTGCCCGTCGCCCAGCACCACGACGGGGGCGTTCTCTAGAGTTCTGATGTTGAGGCCGGATGGAGAGACGACCGTGTCGACTGACGGCAGGGGCAGAGCATACGTCTGCTGCCCGTCACCGACGAGCAGCGCCTGGATTATCGCAAGCGTCAGCGGCAACGTGAGCGAGAAGGTCGTCCCCAATCCGGGAGCTGAGTCTATCGACAGCGTCCCGCCAAGGTGCTCGATCTTGCCCTTGACGGCATCCATGCCCACACCCCGGCCGGAGACCTTGGTGGCCTCGGTTATCGTGGAGAAACCGGGGGCGCAGGTGAAGAGAAGGATGTCTTCGAGAGAGCACGCCTCCCGGTCGGCCTCGGGCACCAATCCGAGCGAGACGGCCTTGCCCCAGATGCGATCAGGATCCATGCCCTTTCCATCGTCGCTCACCGATATCCGCACCGTGTCACGCTCGCGCGCCGCCTCAAGCCGGATTCGGCCTCGCTCGGGCTTGCCTGCGCGCCTCCGCTCCTCTGCGGACTCGATCCCGTGATCGACGCTGTTGCGCAAGAGATGGACGATCGGATCCCCGATCTCGTCGAGCACGGTCCGATCAAGTTCGATATCGAGTCCATCGAGTTCCAGCTCGACGTCCTTGCCGAGGTCGCGCGCGAGATCGCGCACCATCCTCGGGAAGCGGTTGAAGATGTTACCCACCGGGACCATCCGTGTCTGCATGACCTCGTGTTGTAGTTCGCCCGAGACCCGGTGGAGCTCCTCGAGCGCGTCGTAGAGATCCTTCGATTCAAAGCGCCGCGACAGGTCGTCAAGGCGCGCGCGCAACGTGACTATCTCTCCAACAAGGTCGACCATGTTATCGAGGTGGCCGATTGCGATGCGGACAGTCTGTGTCTCTGAGAGCTTCGGGATAGCGGCCCGCTTGCGCTCGACGGCGCGTGAGGGGTCGGACTCGTCTTCCCGGACAGCGGGACCGGAGTTCTGTCCGGCCTGTTGATCGATCTCGGTGACCTCGACGTGCTCGATCTCGCTCACGGCGCCGGCCGCCGCCTGCGCCTGAGCAGGTGTCGAGAGCGTCTCCACCACAACCTCGAAGCTCCGTTCGAACCGTTCGTCTTCGATATCCCGTGCCGAAGGTACGGTGTCGACGACGGTGCCCATGTGGCTAAGGCGCTTGATAACCATGTAGGCGCGGACCGCCTTCAGCACGCAGGAATCCTCGAGACTCACCACGACGCGCAGAAGTCGCGAACCATCCTCGGACTCCGACGTACTCCCGGTCGCCTCCGGTGAGACGCTCGGAAGCTCGCACGGGGCCCCTAGCACACCGGATCCTTCGGTCGAAGCGGGAGGCGATTCGGGCATCTCGCCCCTGGACGCTGCGGCTAGAGCCTCGAGCGTCACCGACACGTCCACCCCGGACGTGCCCGCCGACTCATCGTCGATCAGTGCGCGAACCTGATCGACCGCGCTGAGCATCAGATCCACGACCGCAGGCGTGACAGGGAGTTCGCCGCCGCGGACCCGGTCCATCAAGCCCTCCATGCGGTGGGTCAGGTCTGCGGTACGCGCGTACTCCATCGCGGCGGACATGCCCTTCAGGCTGTGAGCGCCCCGGAACACCGTCTCCACCGGCTCGAGATCGTGCGGGGAGCACTCGAGTGCCAGCAGGCCTTCGGTGATCGACTGCAGATACTCGGCACTCTCTTCAAGGAAGACGTCCTTGTATGCGTCCATCTCACCCATGTGGCTAGAGCCTCCCTCGAAGTGAGCGCCTGATCTCCACCGCTATAAGCCCGAGGGGGACGACCCGCCTGACCGCCTTGCGCCGCACCGCCGCACCGGGCATGCCCCACACAACACTCGTCTCTTCATCCTGCGCAACAGTCGCCCCCCCGGCCTTCTTGATCGCCAACATCCCGTCTGCAGCGTCGCGACCCATGCCGGTCAAGACCACGCCGACGGCCTTGTCCCCGAAGACCTCGGCAACGCTTTCGAACAGCGGATCCGCCGCAGGGCGTACCCCGTGAAGCTGCGGCACCGACCTGGTCAAACGCAACCGAACGTGGGGGCCATCCCGCTCGACGAGAGTGTGCGAACCCCAGGGCGCCAGATACGCCATGCCGGGCTCCACCAGCATGCCGTCCTCGGCAATCACGACCGGCATCGCGCCGACTGCGGAGAGCCGGATCGCGAACGATGGATGGAATCCGTCCGGTAGGTGCTGGACGATCACATAGGCCGCCGACTTCGAGGTATCCAGCCCGGCCAGCACGCGCTCAAGAGCAGGAGGCCCCCCCGTACTCGAAGCTATGGCAACCAGGCTCTGGATGGCCCCCCCGGGGCGAGTTGGGGCAGCCGGCTCGGGCGTCGACGATGACGCCTCCATCTCGAACTCGGCGCTCGGCGCGAAGGCGTCCTGCTGCGGTTGCACCGGCTTGGCCCGACTCGCGATCCTGATGACCTTGCAGAGGAGGTCGGATACGGAGTCGATCGATGTCGCCATGCCGGCCTTGGGCTTGGGAATAAAGTCGACCGCGCCGAGCGAGAGTGCCTGATAGGTCGTCTCGGGGTCATCGAGCGAACTCAGCATCACGACGCGCGCGGATGAGTGGCGCGGCAACTCCTTGAGCGCCTCGAGGCCGTTGAGCTCGGGCATCTCGATGTCGAGCGTGATGACATCCGGGTTCAGGGTCTTGGCTTTCTCTATCGCCTCCACGCCGTTGCGGGCGACACCTACGACCTCGATTCGAGAGTCGAGGGCGAGCGCCCGCGTGAGCATCTGGCGAATGAGCGCCGAGTCATCGACGATCAGTACGTGTATTGGCGGCCGCATCTCACCACTCTGTCACGAGTGTGCCTGCAGGCACTTCTTGACGGTCTCTAAGACCTTCGTCGGCTGGAACGGCTTCACGAGGAAGTCCATCGCCCCCGCGTCGAGAGCCTCGACGATCATCTTCTGCTGACCCATGGCACTGACCATCAACACCCTCGCAGAAGGGTCTTTGCCGCGAATGGCCCTCAGGGCATCGAGGCCACTCATCTCCGGCATGGTGATGTCCATCGTCACCAGGTCGGGCATGACCTCGGCGTACTTCTCCACGGCATCGCGGCCATTGACTGCCTCGTGGATGACGTAGCCCTCTTTCGCGAGGATGTCCCTGATCATCATCCGCATGAATGCGGCATCATCGACGACGAGGATGGCTTTTGACATCTGTCAGTCCTCTCCTGCGACCCGGTCGCTGCCAACCTGTGCGTACTCGCTGTCCGGAACCGCAGCGTCCAGTTCGAGCAGGATCACGAGCTTCTCGCCAACCTCGGCTACGCCCGCGAACATAGCCTCAGTATCCGCCGTCACCGCACCTTCCGGGGCAGGCTTGATATCTTCCTCGGGTATCGTGACCACCTCGCTCGCTGCATCGACCGCAAGACCTACCATGCCGCCCGAACCCTCGGCGACGACGATGCGCGCAGCAGGTCCGGGCGCGAACTCTCCGAGCTGCATACGTTTGGTGAGATCAAGGACCGGGATGACCTTCCCCCGGAGATTGACGACGCCCTGGATCGAGGCCGGGGCTCGCGGCACAACCGTCGGTTCCTCATAACGGATGATGCTTCGAACCTTCTCGATCCCGATCCCGTACTCCTCGTCTCCGAGGCGGAACAGCACGTAGATCCCACCGCTGATGTCAGACGTCGCGCTCACCTTGCGCCCCCTCATCGATCCGGAAGGTTCGGACGGACTCCTCAAGGCGTTCGGCCATATCGGAGAGCTCTTGCGCCGAGGAAGAGACCTCCTCCATGCACGCGGTCTGCTCTTCGGCAGCAGCAGCGGTCTCCTCCGCGGAGGCGGCGTTCTGTTCGACGACCGCCGCTATGTCGTGCATCGCCTTGTCCACGACGCTTGTGCGCTCCGACTGCACTCCCATGGAAGCCGCGATCTGCTCAGCGAGCGCGACGGTTCGCGAGACCGCATCTGTGATCTGGCGCAGAGACTCACCGGTCCGCCCCACGACCTCGCTACCCTGCTCGACCTCGCGAGTGCCGATCTCCATGTAGTGAACGGCCTTCGCGGTCTCCTCCTGGACCTCCTTGATGAGCTCTCCGATCTGCTCGGCGGCCTTGCCCGAGCCCTCGGCGAGCTTCCGGACCTCCTCGGCGACCACCGAGAAACCGCGGCCGGACTCCCCTGCCCTGGCCGCCTCGATGGCAGCATTGAGAGACAAGAGGTTTGTCTGGTCGGCGATCGTGGTGATGACGTCGACTATCGATCCGATCTGGTCGCTGCGCTTGCCGAGGAGTTCTACGGACTCTGCAAGAGTCTCGATCGCCTGCTGGACCTCGGCGATCTTCATGATGGCCTGCGTGGTGGTCTCTTCACCGAGAGCCGCGACGCGCGCAGCTTCCTCACTCGTGGAAGCCGCCTCCTTCGCCTGACCGAGAACCTCGTTGGTGGTCCTGTGAATCGCCTCGATGGAGTTCGTGGTCTCCTCGACCTTACGCGACTGAAGCTCGGCCCCGTGCGCGATCTGCTGGACCGAAGAGGAGATTTCCACGGTCGACGACGATATCTCCTGCGATGACGCCGAAAGCTGCGCGGCAGCTGCCGAGACCGACTCCGACGATCGCCGGACCCCTCCGGCGATCGAGCCAAGAGAGGAGATGAGCGCGTTGCATTCGTCGACAAGAAGTCCTATCTCGTCATCGTGCACCACATCGGCGCGTACCGTAAGGTCCCCATGTCCGGCTTCGAGCATCGCGGAACCCAGGCTCCGGAGAGGCCGCAGGATACGCTGCTTGAACTGCCAGCGCCACAGAAGCTGCCCGGGAATAGCCATCAGCAGCATCGCGGATGCACCGAACAGGATGACGGGAAACATCTCGACGACGGTCAAATGAAGGTAGAAGTAGGCGAACACCGCGGTGATCGCGAGTCCTGTTCCAACGGCCGGGCCGATGGTCGCCCACGTCAAGAGCGTGAACGTGAACGCAAGTCCACGCTTGATGCTGCTACTCCGATGCTCCTGCCCCATCAGTTCCTCCCTCTGTCGATGCGGCCCAACAGCATATCGGCCACCTCTCCCCATCTAACCGGACTTGGGCTTGCGATAGACGTGCTCACGCCCGCTCACCAACTCGAACTTCCGCCCCATCTCGGGCGACATCTTCTCGCTTCGCCCGAGGACGAGATGACCCCCGCGCACAAGTGCCAACCGGAACGACTCGAGCGCCTGCTCCTGCTGTTCCCTGTTGAAGTAGATGAAGACGTTGCGACAGAGGATCAGATCCACCACGCTGAGAGGCTTATCAGAGAACAGGTTCAACTTCCGAAACTTGACCAGCCGGGTGACCTCCGGACGTATACGGAATGTATCGGCATCTATGTCTAGGTATTTTACCTGAAGCGGCTTAGGGATGTTCTTGAGGCGATCGATCGGGTAGGTAGCGGCACGCGCCCTCGCCAGCGCGGTCTCGTCGAGATCGGTGGCAAGGATGCTTATCTTCATCATGTGCGCGTCATCGCCGAGGGCTTCGAGTAAAGACATTGCGACGGAATACGGCTCTTCGCCGGTCGCACACCCCGCCGACCACACTCTGATCATCCGTTGGCGAGCGGCCAGCTTCTCGCTGACGAGAGGGGGAAGGACCTCTTTGGCGACCAGGTCGTAAACGACCGAGTCCCGGAAGAACTCGGTGACGTTGATGGTGAGCGTGTCGACGAGACGATCGAACTCATCGGGGTGGTTCACGATGTAGTCACGGTACTGACGGTACGAGTGTAGTCCGAGGGCTCTCAGCCGGGTGGCGACCCTGCGCTCGACATACTGGGGGCGATAACGGCTCATATCCAGACCACGCTGTTCGTGGATGTGTCTCAGGAGCCGCTCGAGGTTGCCCCGGTAGACCTGTTCGGCATCCCCCCGCGTCACGCCGCCTCCAGTTGTCCCGCGCCGGACTTGTGTGCCCATTGTAGAATACCTGGATAGTATCAGCGTGAGAGAGGTTCCGCTTGATGAACGCAAGGATCGTAGCTGCCAGAGCCGCGACGGGGCTTCTCTCCCTGACTATGCTTGCGACCTCCGGCGGACTTGCGCTCGCGGTCGCCGGCGACTATGCCACCCGGAATGTCGCGCCAGCGGGCGTGACCGTCTCCGGGGTGGACGTGGGGGGCCTGACACGCGGTGCGATCCACGAGACTGTCGAACGCTCGGTGGTCGATCCACTGCTGCATCCACTCACGGTGCGCGCCGAGGGAGCGAGCTTCACTCTCGACCCGGCCGACTACATCTTCGTCGACATCGATGGCGCGGTCGCCGAGGCGTATGAGCCGAACCGCTCATCGACGATCGCTGCACGCGCGGTCCGCCTGGCGTCCCGCACACCAGTCAAGCACGCGGTCGAGCCCCGTATCGAGGTCGACGCCGAGAAGCTCGCCCATGCGGTAACGGCATTCGCACGCGAAATCGACTACGACGCGGTCGACGCCCGGATAGCGATCGAAGGGGGTGTGGCGATCGTCGGTTCGTCCGCCGAAGGGCTGCGAGTCGACGTCGACAGCGCGGTCGAGCAACTCGCGGCGGCGCTCCTTGCAGGAGAGGATGTCTTCGACCTTCCGACCGAGACGGTCCGTCCGACGGTAGCGGACGAAGACCTCGGCATGACGATAGTGGTCCGGCTCGCATCCCGGACCCTTGAGCTCTACGAGGGTGTGGAGATCGACCGGACGTACCGCATCGCGGTGGGGAAGCCGGGGTACTCCACGCCGAGGGGCAGCTGGGAGATCACCGCCAAGCGCTACCGTCCCACCTGGGGCAACCCCGGCAGTGAGTGGGCCGCCGACATGCCGGACACGATTCCACCCGGACCGAGCAACCCGCTCGGCACGCGAGCGATGAACCTCAATGTCTCGGGGATACGCATACACGGCACCTCTGCCGTAGGCTCGATCGGCACTGCGGCAAGCCACGGGTGCATGCGTATGGTCAGGCGAGATGTCGAGGAGCTCTACGACCTGGTGGACGTGGGAACCCCGGTGCTGATCGTCTCACAGTAGCGGGGGGCGCCGGGGGCTAGTGGCGCAGCCAGACCCGGTCGAGATAGAGCAGGTGGTTCGGGTTGCCGTTCTGTGGATGGTCGAGCCTGATCCGCACCGCCCCGCTCCCGGACAGGTAGTCGCCAACAGGGATCGCAAAAGAGAGGCCAGAGGGGTCCTCGGCGCGGTTGATCAGGCCGAGAGGCTTGTACTCCCCTTCGACCCAGTCCCAGATTTCAACATTGACCGTGTGCGTCTGGATTCCCGGACCGTAGTAGTAGCCCCAGATCTCGAAACTGGTGGGTAGCGTCGCAACGCCCACGAAGTCGATCTGCACTCTCAGCACGGGGTGAGCCGAACCGGCATTCTCCGCCACAGTGTAGTAGTCGAGGTCGATCGACCTCGCGAGATTGACATCATCGTCGCCGACGACCGTCCCTCCGAGAGTCTGGATCGCGCCGACATCGAGATCACCGGCCAGGCTCCGACTGTATGCGTTGCCAGCCGCGCTCGTATCAGAGTGGCACGCAGTGAAGCACCCGCCACCCTCGGCGGCCTCGACCCAGTCGACGTCCTCACGGATAAGGAAGTTGTTCGAGCTCCCGTGGTTCGTATGGCACGTCTGGCATGCGAGGCCGAACTGGGCGACGTGACGCCAGTGCAGTTGCACATCCGAAGTCGCGTCGTAGAACTGGCTGCCAGGCACGCCATCGTGATAGACCTCGTAGGTGTGATGGCACGTCTCATAGCAGAGCTGAGATTGGGCGACGGTGGGCCGCGCGGCGAAGAACGGCTCACGCAACAGCGGCGCCGAGGTGCTGACGTGCGGACCCGCTGGCTCGTCCCCATCGACCGCACCGGCGTTGCCGTGACAGTCGATGCAATAGACGCGGTCGAGAGCAGGATCGCCGGGGTCTGCCATCACAGGATGTACCGACCCATTAGTCGCCGGATCGAGCTCCACGAGGATATCTCGCGAGGGCGGGGCAGTCTGGCCCCAACCAGTCGTGTGGCACTTGAAGCAGAGCTCGTACTCGAACTCGATGCCCCGCTTGAGTGCGTAAGGCGGAGCGACCCCGACATCGACACCCCACGTGCCTGCGATGACCCCGTATGCGGCTGGTGCGACCGGCGCTGCGTCGGTCATGGTGTGCGGGTTGTGGCAATCGACGCACTCGGCGTGCCGTGCGAAGTCGCCCTCCTCCTCGGAGTCGTGCGCGCCAGGGATCGCACTCGCCGGGTGACGGCTGCGACCGACCGGGCCGAGGTCGACCACGGCGAGCGACGGCGTGCCGCCAGCCATCTCGACGCCGCCACCCCAGCGGGTGCCATCGGGATCACCCGGATCCACAGGCTCGCGAATCTCGAGTTCGGTGCCACCGATATTCTCGGTCAGCACCTGCACCGAGGGCGAGACACTGAGAAGGATTGTGCGCGAGAAGACGCCCGCGTTCGCGACCGCAAGCTGAGCCACACCGTCGCCGTTCAGATCTCCCACTGCAAGGGACGAGGAGGCGTACCGCTCCCCGGTCTCGATCGTGTCGAAGGGCGCGAGTCCGGCCACGTCCTCCTCGAAGAGTGCGACGGCATTCGCTCCTGTCTCGCTGCGGAGCACGACCGCGACACCCGTGTCGCCGCCCGGCAGGAAGTCGCCGATCGCCGTGTCCCACGCACGCGCGCCGCCAGGCGTCATCGTCGCCTCGTACGACGCGTCCAGCGTGCCTGTCGCGTCAAAGAGCGACAGGGTATCGACCGTCTCGCCCGAGTTGGCGACCGCGACCATGCCGGCACCGACCGACGGGCCACGCGGCGCGGAGAGCGTTGCATACGAGTCGCTGTCGAGCACGCCCGGCGTCGCCGACTCCTTCACGTACCAGAGGAGGTTGTCGCCCGCAGAGGTGACGATGATGTCATCGACCGGACCCCCGGTGAGCGATCCCGAAGCGAGCCCAGAGGCGAACATGCCTACCGGCTCGGGGCCGGCCACCGGGGAACCGAACTCCGACCCGCTGAATCGGTAGATGCGCAGCACGCTCTCGCCGTCACCCCGAACGCTCACTGCGGCGACCTCGAAGTCGCCGTTAACGTCCTGGATGTAGTCGCCCACCGCGACGAACGTCGCGGTCTCCTCGATGCTGTAGCGCGCCGACGCCA